>NZ_JAHUBR010000001.1:2724805-3027562 GCF_025376885.1 Pseudoruegeria sp. SHC-113 | reverse complement strand
TGTTGACGTTGTCAACGCCCGTGGCAACGGTGGACAGGACGGCAATGCCGAGGCCCACGAGAGCGGCGGTCAGCACGACCCAGTCAACGGTCACGGCGCCGGATTCGTCTTTGGCGAAGTTTTTGAAAAGCTTGATGATCATAGTAGTCACTCCAGTATCAGATGTCAGGTTCGCTCAGTCTTGACCGGCTTGGACGTTGCCTCGGTTGGCCCTTTGGCTTGGCGCTCAGGGCCCCGTGTCCGCCTCGGTATGAGGATGTTATGGCGGCGCATCGGGGCACAAATTGGGCGGCTGCGCGGTCTTTTCAGGAAGTCTTATGCCTTTTGTGGGCCATTTCAGGGGGGAAAGCGGGCCAGCGCCAGCTGTTGGAGAAAGCAAAAAGGCCGCCCGGTGGGGCGGCCTTTCGCGCGTCAGGGCTTTAATCAGCCGGAGACGTCTTAGTCGATCACGGTGGCGGTCACGCCGTCGCCTTGCGTGGAGAAGGTCTGGCCGGAGGTGAAGGAGGCCGACAGGTCGGTGTTGACGTTGTCAACGCCCGTGGCAACGGTGGACAGGACGGCAATGCCGAGGCCCACGAGAGCGGCGGTCAGCACGACCCAGTCAACGGTCACGGCGCCGGATTCGTCTTTGGCGAAGTTCTTGAAAAGCTTGATGATCATGGTAGGTCCCTCCAAAGGATCTGTGGTTCAGGTTCGCTCGTTTCACTCACCTTGTCGGACTTTCCATCAGGCTTTTGCCGTCTGTCCGCCTCGGTATGACGCTATAAGGCTCCCGGATTGGGGCAAGAGTTGGGCGACCATCGTGCAATTTTAAGTAATGGTGAATTTCGGCCCGAAAACCAGTTAAACAATTGATAATTATCATGAAGTTTTTAAGTGTCCCCTCGGCACTTGTGTGGTTTTCGCCCGGAAACGGGGAGCAACTCACGCTATTGGGCGCAAATTTCTGGCGGCAGGGGCCGAAATTTGCGATGCTCTGCGCCAACAAAACAAGAAAACACACCGAGGCAGAGCAGGAGACCGCAGCATGCGGCGCTTCATTTATGGAACGATGGTCGCGGCCCTCGCCGTTGCCACGCACGCGCTGCCCGCGCCTGCGGTGGCGGAAAGCGCGTGGCCGCAGCAGGATTTCACCTTCAAACGCGTGAAAGTGCCCGAAGCGGGCGCAAAGAAGCGGATCACGGTGCAGATCGACGACTCTGTGCAATGGCCGCCGCCGCCCTTGCCCAAGCGCAAGGAGAGGGATGCTGGCACGGCAGACACTGCTGCCGTTGCGGCCGCTGCGGCTGCAGGTCTGCCCTCGGAGGCGATGACGGGCTGGTTTTGGCGCGGCGTCTCGCCGGATCTGTCTGACAGCGGCCCCGGGCGGCTTGCGCTGGCTGTGTCGCAGCTGCGGCGCGCGCCGGAGGGGCAGGGGATCGGCGTGCCCCGGATGCAGACACTACACGAGATTGCCACGCGCCATGGCACCGAGATCCTGAAGGCCACGATCGGCACGCGTGTCTCTCCCGCGCTGGTGCTGGCGGTGATCGGGGTGGAATCCTCGGGCCGCACGCAGGCCGTTTCCTCCGCCGGGGCGCAGGGGCTGATGCAGCTGATGCCCGCAACGGCAGAGCGGTTCGGCGTGGACGACGTGACGGATCCGGCGCAGAACATCGCGGGCGGGGTGGCCTATCTCGACTGGTTGATGAAGGAATTCGACAACGATCCCATCCTTGTGCTGGCAGGCTACAACGCGGGGGAGAATGCGGTGAAGAAGAACGGCGGCGTGCCGCCCTATGCCGAAACCCGCGCCTATGTGCCCAAGGTGATCTCGGCCTGGACAGTGGCGCGCGGGCTGTGCCAGACGCCGCCGGAACTGGCCACGGATGGCTGCGTCTTCGGGCTCAGAACCGCGTCGCGTTAACCGGCGAAGAGATCTGCGGCGCCAGGGTGTTTGCGCCGTTCGGCGTTCACGAAGGGGCAGAGCGGCACGATCTTGAAGCCATCCGCACGCGCATTCGCAATGAGCGCTTCAAACAGCGCCCGGCCCGCGCCTGTGCCGCGCAGTTCCTCCGGCACGCCCGTGTGATCGGCGATCACCAGCGTGGGGGAGGCGATCGAGAAGGTCAGCTCGGCCTCATGCCCGTCGCGGATCAGGAGGTAGCGGCCCTTGGAGCCGCTGACCTCTTTCTTGATGCTGTCCTCAGACAAGTGTGGCCTCGGTGGAGGCGCGCACCTCGTCCTCGGTGACGCCATCGGCCAGCTCGACAAGCTTCAGCCCGCCCTCGACAACGTCGAAGACGCCGAGGTTGGTGATGATGCGATCCACCACAGCCTTGCCGGTGAGCGGCAGGGTGCATTCTTTCAGCACCTTGCTTTCGCCCTTCTTGTTGGTGTGGTCCATCACCACCACAACACGGCCCACACCGGCTACCAGATCCATCGCGCCGCCCATGCCCTTCACGAGCTTGCCGGGGATCATCCAGTTGGCCAGATCGCCGTTCTCGGCCACTTCCATCGCGCCAAGGATCGCCATGGCGATCTTGCCGCCGCGGATCATGGCGAAAGAGGTGGCGCTGTCGAAATAGGCCGTCTGGGGCAGTTCGGTGATCGTCTGCTTGCCGGCGTTGATCAGGTCGGCGTCGACCTTATCCTCGGTCGGGAAGGGGCCCATGCCGAGCATCCCGTTCTCCGATTGCAGCGTCACTTCGATGCCTTCGGGAATGTAGTTGGACACCAGCGTCGGGATGCCGATCCCGAGGTTCACATACCAGCCGTCCTGCAGTTCCTGTGCCGCGCGGGCGGCCATCTGATTGCGATCCCACATGATTATGCCCCCCGGACCGTGCGTTGTTCGATGCGTTTTTCGTGATCGCCCTTGATCAGGCGGTGCACGTAGATCCCCGGCAGGTGGATGCCATCGGGATCAAGCGAGCCCGTGGGTACGATTTCTTCCACTTCCGCCACGCAGATCTTGCCGCAGGTGGCGGCGGGCACGTTGAAGTTGCGCGCCGTCTTGCGGAACACGAGGTTGCCGGTTTCATCGGCCTTCCAGGCTTTCACGATGGCAAGATCAGCGAAGATGCCTTTCTCCATGATGTAGGTCTGGCCGTCGAAATCCTTATGCTCCTTGCCGTCCGCGATCACGGTGCCCACGCCGGTTTTCGTGTAGAACCCGGGGATGCCCGCGCCGCCGGCGCGCATGCGCTCGGCCAGAGTGCCCTGCGGGTTGAACTCAAGCTCCAGCTCGCCCGACAGATACTGCCGCATGAACTCGGCGTTTTCGCCCACGTAGGAGCTGATCATCTTCTTCACCTGCCGCGTCTGCAGCAGGATGCCGATGCCAAAATCATCCACGCCCGCGTTGTTGGAGGCGAAGGTCAGATCCTTCGTGCCGGCCTCCTTGATGGCCTGCAACAGAAGCTCCGGAATGCCGCAGAGGCCGAAGCCGCCCGCCGCGATGAACATGCCATCCTGCAAAAGCCCGTCCAGCGCTTCCGCAGCCGAGCCGTAAACCTTTTTCATGTCAGATTTCCCGCAATTGCTCTCTCCTGCCCGGTGTTGTGACGTGGCGTCGCGGCGGAGTCAATGAAATGCCGCGCTGCAGCAGAAGAAATATGACAATCCATTCATGTTTTGGCGGGGCAAGATTTCGCAACCCTTTGCCGCATAAGAAAAAGCGGCGCCTAAGCGCCGCTTTGTTATTTCTTGGAGGCCGTTTTCTTGGCCGCTGTCTTCTTCGGAGCGGCCTTCTTCTTGGCACCGCCCTTCTTGCCGGCCTTCTCTGTGATCAGGGCCACGGCCTCTTCCATCGTCACCGCGTTCGGGTCGGTGTCCTTGGGCAGCGTGGCGTTGACCTTGCCCCATTTCACGTAGGGCCCATAGCGGCCTTCCATGATGTTGACAGGGCCGCCCTCCTCGGGGTGTTCGCCCAGTTCCTTCAGCGCTTTGGCCGCCGCACCGCGCCCGCGCCCCGGGTTGGCGCGTTTTTCGGCCAGAAGCTCCACCGCGCGGTTCATGCCGATCTCAAACACGTCGGCCGGATCCTTGAGGTTGGCATAGACCGGTTTGGCCTCATCGGGCAGTTGGTGCATCAGGTAGGGGCCGAAGCGGCCAAAGTTCGATTTGATCTCGCCGCCTTCCGGGTGCACCCCGATCTCGCGCGGCAGGGAGAGCAGCACAAGCGCTTTCTCGAGATCCATATCGTCCTTGGACCAGCCGCGCGGCAGCGAGGCGCGCGGGGGTTTCTTGTTCTCGGGCGTCGGTTCACCGCGCTGCACGTAAGGCCCAAAGCGGCCCGCCTTGAGCCAGATCTCATCGCCCGCATCCTCGCCCAGCAGGCGCTCATCGCCGTCGGCACCTTCGCCCGCGATGGGGCGGGTATAGGTGCATTCCGGGTAATTGCCGCAGCCCACAAAGCCGCCGGTGCGGGAGCTTTTCAGATGCAGCTGGCCGGTGCCGCATTTCGGGCAGATCCGCGGATCGGAGCCATCCTCGCGCGGCGGGTAGAGCTGGGGCGCGAGCGCGTCATCCAGAACGTCCAGCACCTCGGAGATGCGCAGCTCGCTGGTTTCGGCGATGGCGGCGGAGAAATCGCGCCAGAAATTCGCCAGCACCTCTTTATAGTTGCGCTCCCCGGCGGAGACGTCGTCGAGCATGGTTTCCAGATCCGCCGTGAACTCGTAACCGACGTATTTGCGGAAGAAGTTCAGCAGGAAGATCGTCACGATCCGCCCCTTATCCTCCGGGATAAGGCGGTTCTGCTCCTTGCGGACGTATTCGCGATCCTGAATCGTCGTCACGATGGAGGCATAGGTGGAGGGGCGGCCGATGCCGAGCTCTTCCATCCGTTTCACCAGCGAGGCTTCCGTGTAGCGCGGCGGCGGCTGGGTGAAATGCTGATCCGGCGAAACGCTCTGCTTGGCGGCGGCATCGCCCTCGCTCATCTGCGGCAGGCGTTTGTCGTCATCATCGGTGGAGGCGTCGTCGCGGCCCTCTTCGTAGACGGCAAGGAAGCCGTCAAACAGCACGACCTGCCCGGTGGCGCGCAGTTGCACCTGCTGATCGGCGCTGCCCACATCCACCGTGGTGCGCTCAAGACGCGCGCCTTCCATTTGGCTGGCGATGGTGCGCTTCCAGATCAGATCATAGAGCCGACGCTGGTCGGGTTCGAGCTTGGCCAGTTTCGCCGGGTCCAGCATCATATCCGTGGGGCGGATACATTCGTGGGCTTCCTGCGCGTTCTTGGCCTTGTTCTTGTAGATGCGCGGCTCGCCCGGCACGTATTCGGCACCGAATTTGGCCTTGATCGCATCGCGGGCCGCCGTCACGGCCTCGGGCGCCATGTCGATGCCATCGGTCCGCATATAGGTGATGTGGCCGGCTTCATAGAGCCGCTGGGCGGCGTTCATCGTCTGGCGCGCGCCGAAGCCGAACTTGCGGCTGGCTTCCTGTTGCAGCGTTGACGTCATGAAGGGCGGGGAGGGGTTGCGGCTGGCGGGCTTGGCCTCCACCCGCTGCACGGAAAGATCGCGGCTTTCGATGGCGCGCACGGCCAGATCGGCGGCGGATTGGTTGGCCAGATCGTATTTGTCGAGCTTCTTGCCGCCCAGAACCGTGAGGCGGGCCTCGTACTCCTGCCCGCGCGGCGTTTTCAGCAGCGCTTTCACGCTCCAGTACTCGCGGGCCTTGAAGGCCTCGATCTCCATCTCGCGCTCCACGATGAGCCGCAGGCAGACCGATTGCACCCGGCCCGCAGAGCGTGCGCCCGGAAGCTTGCGCCAGAGCACCGGCGAGAGGTTGAAGCCCACCAGATAATCCAGCGCGCGGCGGGCTAGATAGGCTTCGACAAGCTCCATATCCACGTCGCGCGGGTTCTTCATCGCCTCGGTGACGGCGCTCTTGGTGATCGCGTTGAACACCACGCGGCTCACGGCGGTGGATTTCTTGATCGCGCGGCGCTTGGTGAGCGCCTCCTGCAGGTGCCAGGAGATGGCCTCGCCTTCGCGATCAGGGTCAGTTGCGAGGATCAGCGCGTCATCGTCCTTGAGCGCATCCGCGATGGCCTTCACGTGTTTGCGAGAGTCGTTTCCGACCTCCCACGTCATCTCGAATTCGTGCTCGGGATCGACGGATCCGTCCTTCGGCGGAAGATCCCGCACGTGGCCGTAGGACGCCAGAACGGTGTAGTCGCTTCCCAGATATTTGTTGATTGTCTTGGCTTTGGCCGGGGATTCGACAACGACGACGGGCATGAAATTCCTCTCGACTCTTCCACGAGCTTATGGCGGCGCAAAATGTGGCCGCGAATTGTGGAATGTCAATGCCGCGATTTCACAAGGGTTTTCAGCTGAGCGAGATCAGGCCGCCCGGCGCGCGGTGGATCTTGCCCTCCAGTTCCAGTGTCACAAGTTCCGGCCCGACGGCCTCGGCGGGCAGCTTCAGATCGCGGATCAGTTGATCTTCGGCCACGGGGGAGGGGCCGAGGGTGGCAAGGATCTTGCGGTGCAGATCGGCATGCGGAATGCGCGGGGCGGCGGCATTGGGCGCCGTGTCGGGCAGGGGCAGGCTGCCTTGGGGCGGATGGGCCGGGCCGATGACCTCCAGCACATCTTCCACCCCGCGCACCAGGGTGGCCCCGTCGCGCAGCAGCATGTTGCAGCCCGAGGCGCGGGCGTCGAACGGGTGGCCGGGCACCGCCATGACCTCGCGGGACTGATCTGCCGCAAAGCGGGCGGTGATCAGGCTGCCGGAACGCGCGGCGGCCTCCACCACGACTGTGGCGCGGCAGAGGCCCGAGACGATGCGGTTGCGGCGCGGGAAGTTACGCGCCTGCGGGTAAAGCCCCATGGGCATTTCGCTCAGGATCGCGCCGCGTTTGGCAATATCTGCCGCAAGGGCCGCGTTTTCCTTCGGATAGATCACATCCGCCCCGCCGGCAAAGACGGCCAGCGTGCCACCAGCGAGGGATTCGGCATGGGCCACGGCGTCGATCCCGCGCGCGAGCCCCGAGACGATCACATAGCCGGCTTCGGAAAGCCCTGCCGCCAGCCGCCGCGCCATGCGGGTGCCGAGCGAGGAGGCGTTGCGCGCGCCGATCAGGGCGACGGCGGGGCGGGTGAGCAGGGTTGGATCGCCGCGCAGCCAGAGCAGGGGCGGGGCATCGTCCAGCTCCCGCAGCAGGGGCGGGTAGGTGGGATCGGTGTGCAGAATCATCTGCGCGCCGGCGGCGCGTGCGGCGGCGCATTCGGCGCGGGCGGCCGCCTCGCTGAAGGGATGGTAATCGCTTAAGCCGGCAGCGCGGGCCACGCCTGGCAGGGCCTCCAGCGCGGCTTCGGCGCTGCCGTGTTCCGCGAGCAGGCGGTAAAAGGTGGCCACTCCCACGCGGTGGGAGCGGATCAGGCGGAGCCACGAGACCCGGCCACCTTCCCCGGAGGGTGAGGTGAGTGGGGGGTGGGGCGAAGCGGCATCTTCGGGCATCGTGGCTCCCTTGGCTTGCAAGGAAGATCATGCGCCCGGTTGGTTAATGGCTTCTAAACAGTAGGCGGAAAATTTTCCCTATCGCGCGGAGCCGCCCACGGTGAGCCCGCCCAGAAGCAGAGTCGGCTGGCCCACGCCCACCGGCACCCATTGGCCCGCCTTGCCGCAATTGCCGACGCCGGGATCCAGCGCCATGTCGTTGCCGATGGCGCGGATCTGTGTCATCGCGGTGGGGCCGTCGCCGATCAGGGTTGCGCCTTTCACCGGCGCGCCCACCACGCCATTCTTCACACGGTAGGCTTCCGTGCAGGAGAAGACGAATTTGCCGTTGGTGATGTCTACCTGACCGCCGCCAAAGCCCACGGCGTAGATGCCGTCTTTCACCTCGGCCACGATCTCTTCCGGTTTGGCCTCACCGCCCAGCATGTAAGTGTTCGTCATCCGCGGCATCGGCGCATGGGCGTAGCTTTCGCGCCGCCCGTTGCCGGTCGGGGCCACGCCCATCAGTCGCGCGTTCTGGCGATCCTGCATGTAGCCCACCAGCACGCCGTCCTCGATCAGCACGTTCTTGCCCGAGGGCGTGCCCTCATCGTCAAAGCTGATCGAGCCGCGCCGGTCCGGGATTGTGCCGTCATCGAGCACCGTCACACCCTTGGCCGCCACCTGCTCGCCCACGCGGCCCGAGAAGGCCGAGGTGCCCTTGCGGTTGAAATCGCCTTCAAGCCCATGGCCCACGGCCTCGTGCAGCAGCACGCCGGGCCAGCCCGGCCCGAGCGCCACGTCCATCGCGCCCGCAGGCGCGGGCTCGGCGCGCAGGTTCACCAGCGCGATCCGCAAGGCCTCGCGCGCGGCGGACTGCCAATGGGCGGGCTGCACCAGCTCGGTGAGCCCCGCGCGCCCGCCGCCGCCGTGGTTGCCGGATTCGCGGCGGCCGTTTTCCTCCACGATCACTGAGACATTCACCCGGCTCATCGGGCGCGCATCCACCACCCGCACCCCGTCCGGGCGCAGGATCTCCACCTCCTGCATGGCGGCGGCGATGGTGGCCGACACCTGCACCACGCGCTTATCAAGCCCACGGGTGAAATCGTCGATCTCGCGCAGGGTTTCGATCTTGGCCGGGAAGCTGGCCTGCGCAATAGGGTTCTCATCAGAGTAGAGCCGCAGGTTGCTGGCCTTGGGCGCATCGGCCCATGTGCCGCCGCCATCGCCCACCGCCAGCCGTGCTGTTTCGCTGGCGCGTTTCAGGGCCTGCTCGCTGATCTCTGTGGAATGGGCGTAGCCGGCGGTTTCGCCCCGCACGGCGCGCAGGCCGAAGCCTTCGGAGGCGTCGTAGCTCGCCGTCTTCACGCGCCCGTCGTCAAAGACCAGGACCTCCGACCGGCGGCGTTCCAGGAACAGCTCGCCATCATCCGCCCCTGCCGTCGCCGCCTGCAGGATGCGCAGCGCCGCCGCCTCGTCCAGCTTGGTTTCAAAGGGGCGGAAAGGGGCCTCGGTCATGGGGTAAAACTCCTGATTTACAAGGACGCGCAACCACAAGCGGCTGTTTGCCGCGCAAGAGGTGCTTGTTCGCTCCGCATTAATATGGTTTCAAGCGCTCCGAACACAATGGGATTCCGGCCGGTGAGGGCCGGATGCGTCGGCAGTGGGGAGCTGCCGATCTGCGAACAGGAAACGGACATGCGACTTCTGAACCTTCTTTCGGGCCTCTGGGCAGCAGTTCTGGCAACGATTCTGGCAACGGGGGCTTTCGCGCAGGACGCGCTGGGCGATCTCGAAGTCATCGGTAAGCCGATCCCGAAGGGCACGGGCTTCCAGCCCGCCGCCACCGAACTGGCACGTGACCTCCAGTGGCTGGACGGCTTCCTTCTGGTGATCATCACCGTGATCACCCTCTTTGTCACGGCGCTGCTGGCCTATGTGATCATCCGCTTCAACCGCAAGCGCAACGCTGTTCCGGCCACCTTCTCCCACAACACGCCGGTTGAAATCGCCTGGACCGTGGTGCCGATCGTCATTCTGCTCGTCATCGGCTCCTTCTCGCTGCCGATCCTATTCAAGCAGCAGGAGATCCCGGAAGGCGACATCAACATCAAGGTGACGGGCTACCAGTGGTATTGGGGCTACGAGTACACCGACCACGAGTTCGGCTTCGACAGCTTCATGCTGGGCCGCAACGCGCTGGCCGAGCATGGCTACGCCGAAGACGAATATCTTCTCGCCACCGACACCGCCGTTGTCGTGCCGATCAACAAGACGGTTGTGATGCAGGTGACGGGTGCTGACGTGATCCACTCCTGGACGATCCCCGCCTTCGGCGTGAAACAGGACGCCGTGCCGGGCCGGATCGCCGAACTGTGGTTCAAGGCCGAGAAAGAAGGCATCTACTTCGGCCAGTGCTCCGAGCTGTGCGGCAAGGATCACGC
Source organism: Pseudoruegeria sp. SHC-113 (assembly GCF_025376885.1). NCBI lineage: Bacteria > Pseudomonadati > Pseudomonadota > Alphaproteobacteria > Rhodobacterales > Roseobacteraceae > Pseudoruegeria > Pseudoruegeria sp. SHC-113. The sequence goes on along the minus strand of NZ_JAHUBR010000001.1, from coordinate 3,017,675 downwards.
CTATATGCCGATCACCGTGAAAGTGGTGAGCGAAGAGGCCTATGCCCAGTGGCTGGACGGCGCGATTGCCGAATACGCCGGCAAGCCGCTTCCGGTGAAAGTTGCTTCCGCTGACTAACGACAAGGCGTGAGGCACCCTTAAGCGGGTGCCTCCACCATGAGAGAGCCAGACCATGACGGATACCAGCTACGACATCCAATCCAAGGCCGGCCCGCAAGAGGCCGGCTTCGGTGACTATTTCGCGCTGCTCAAGCCGCGCGTGATGTCGCTTGTCGTCTTCACGGCTTTCGTCGGGCTTCTGGTCGCGCCGACACCGGTGCACCCGTTTGTCGGCTTCTGCGCCATCCTGTTCATCGCCATCGGTGGCGGAGCCTCCGGCGCGCTGAACATGTGGTACGACTCCGACATCGACGTGGTGATGAAGCGCACCAAAGGCCGCCCCGTGCCGGCGGGCAAGGTGGGCCGCGAGGAAGCCTTCGCCGTTGGCATCGCGCTCTCCTTCATGTCGGTTGTCATGCTGGGCCTCGCCTCCAACTGGGTTGCCGCGGGCCTGCTGGCCTTCACCATCTTCTTCTACGTCGTGATCTACACGATGTGGCTCAAGCGCTGGACGCCGCAGAACATCGTGATCGGCGGTGCCGCCGGGGCCTTCCCCCCGATGATCGGCTGGGCCGTGGCCACCGGCGGGATCAGCATCGAAAGCGTGCTGATGTTCGCCATCACCTTCATGTGGACCCCGCCCCACTTCTGGGCGCTCGCGCTCTTCATGAACGACGATTACACCAAGGCCGGCGTGCCCATGCTCACCGTGACCCACGGGCGCAAGGCGACGCGCACGCATATCCTCGTCTACACGCTGCTGCTGGCTGTCGTGACGATCGGCATTGCCTTCACCTCCATCGGCGGCCCGGTTTACACCGTGACGGCCGTGGCCATGAATGCCTGGTTCATCTTTGGCGCGATCGGCCTGTGGCGGCGCGACGAAATGACCGCCGAGGCTGATGGCTACAAGGCCGAACGCGCTTTCTTCAAAGTGTCGCTGCTCTATCTTTTCCTCCACTTCCTCGCGCTGCTGGCCGATGCCGCGCTCGGGGTGATGGGCCTTTGGGCTTGATTGGGGGCTAGGATGGCAATCTCCAAGGATCACGAACTTCACACCCGCCGCTTCAGCCGCAACCTTGGGGTTGGGCTGTGCCTGATCGGGTTCGTGGCCATTGTCTTCGGGCTGACCGTTGTGAAGGTCACCCGTGGCGATCCGATGCAGGGATTTGACCATGCTCCTCGCCCCGAAATGGTGGAGAGCAACTGATGGCGATGACCGGCAAGAAGATGACTGGCAAACAGAAATCCGTGGCAGCGACCCTTGGCGTGGTGCTGCTGTTTGGCTCGCTGGCCTGGGCGGCCGTGCCGTTTTACGACTGGTTCTGCCGCGTGACGGGCTTTGGCGGGGTGACAAACACCGCAGAGGCCGGCTCGGACGTGATTCTCGACAAGACGATCAAGATCCGCTTCGACGCCTCCCTTGAGCGCGACATGCCGTGGACGTTCAAACCGGTCGAGCGCGAGATGGAGATCAAGATCGGCGAGACGGGTCTGGCCTTCTACGAGGCCCACAACCCCACCGACAAACCCATCGCCGGCACCGCCAGCTACAATGTCGCCCCCTATTCGGCGGGCAACTATTTCACCAAGATCGATTGTTTCTGCTTCGAGATGCAGGTGCTGCAGCCGGGCGAAACCGTATTGATGCCGGTGACCTTCTTCGTGGATCCGGAGATCGTCAACGACAGGGAAGCGAAGTATACTGGGCATATCACGCTCGGCTATACTTTCTATGAAACCGACTTGCCCGAGGAAACCGCCGCCGTGAAAGTGCAGCGGACGGGCGACGACAGTTAGCGCGAAATGAGGGACGGAAACGAACATGGCGCACGCTAAAAACCACGATTATCACATCCTGCCGCCTTCCATCTGGCCGCTGCTCGGCGCCCTGGGCGCTTTCGTCATGCTCTTCGGCGCTGTTGTCTGGTTCCATGACAACGGCCCGTGGATGTTCCTGATCGGCCTTGTCGGCGTGCTCTACGTCATGTTCGGCTGGTGGAAAGACGTTATCGCCGAGAGCCAAGCCGGCGATCACACGCCCGTCGTGCGCATCGGCCTGCGCTACGGCTTCCTGATGTTCATCATGTCCGAAGTCATGTTTTTCGCGGCTTGGTTCTGGTCCTTCTTCAAGCACGCCATGTACCCGATGGGCCCGGAAAGCCCGGCGGTGGACGGCGTCTGGCCGCCGGTCGGCATCGAGACGTTTGATCCCTGGCACCTGCCGCTGATCAACACGCTGATCCTGCTGCTCTCTGGCTGTGCCGCGACCTGGGCCCACCACGCGCTGGTGCATGAGAACAACCGCAAGGATCTGCGCAACGGCCTGATCATCGCCATCATGCTGGGTGCGATCTTCACCGTGTTCCAGGCCTATGAGTACAGCCACGCCGCCTTCGGCTTCTCCGGCAACATCTACGGCGCCAACTTCTTCATGGCGACGGGTTTCCACGGCGCACACGTGATCATCGGCACGATCTTCCTGTTCGTCTGCCTGCTGCGCGTTCAGGCTGGCCAGTTCACGCAGGAAAAGCACGTCGGCTTCGAGGCCGCCGCTTGGTACTGGCACTTCGTGGACGTTGTCTGGCTCTTCCTCTTCGCCGCCGTCTACATCTGGGGCTCCTGAGCCCTAGCGCCGGGCGCTGAACATTCAGCGCCCGCATCTGGAAATGGCAAAGCGCGGAGCCTGAGGCTTCGCGCTTTCGGTTTGAGTAGGGATGCCCTTCGCAGTGTTCAAACGGATCTTCCTTCCGCTTCTCTTCGGCCTCGGCGGGGCCGCCATTCTGATTTCGCTCGGGACATGGCAATTGCAGCGCCTCGCGTGGAAAGAGGCGATCCTTGCCGAGATCGACACGACGATCACCGCCGCCCCCGTGCCGGTGCCCGAGGCCCCCACGCAGGACGCGGATCAATACCTTCCCGTTACAGCCACGGGCACGATCACCGATCAGGAAATCCAGATCCTTGGCAGCGTGAAGAAGATCGGCCCCGGCTACAGGATCGTGAGCGCCTTTGAGTCTGAGGACGGCCGCCGCCTGCTGCTGGATCGCGGCTGGGTCGCGCTGGAGGCCAAGAACGCCTCGCGCCCGCCGGTGCAGGCGCAGATCACCGGCAATCTGCACTGGCCCGACGAGATGACCTCCTCAACGCCCGAACCGGATCTCGTCGCGGGCATCTGGTTTGGCCGCGACATCCCGGCAATGGCCGCGCATCTGAACACCGAGCCCGTGCTGATCGTTCTGCGCGAAACGTCGGAAACGGAACAGGTCACGGCGCCCTTCCCGCTGGACTCCTCCGGCATTCCCAACGATCACTTGGAATACGTCCTCACGTGGTTCGGGCTCGCGATTGTCTGGTTGGGGATGACAGCGTTCCTGCTCTGGCGTATCAACCGCAAAACCCTTTGAAGGCACAGGCGACAATGAAATACACTTCCACCCGCGGCAAAGCTCCTGAACTTGGGTTCGAGGATGCCATGCTCACGGGGCTGGCCCGTGACGGCGGCCTCTACATTCCGGCCGAGATCCCGACCATGAGCAAGGGCGACATCGCCGCGCTGGCCGGGCTGTCTTACGAAGAAATCGCCTTTCGCGTGATGCGCCCCTTCATCGGCGATGCTTTCACCGACGAGGATTTCGCCGAGATCATCGAGAAGGCCTACGCGGGCTTCGGCCATGCCGCCCGCGCGCCGCTGGTGCAGCTTGGCCCCAATGATTTCCTGCTGGAGCTGTTCCACGGCCCGACGCTGGCGTTCAAGGATTTCGCCATGCAGCTGATCGGCCAGCTCTTCCAGGTGGCGCTCAGCCGCCGGGGCGAGAAGGTCACGATCGTCGGCGCAACCTCGGGCGACACCGGCTCTGCCGCGATTGAGGCCTTCCGCGGGCTCGACGCCGTGGATGTGTTCATCCTCTTCCCCAATGGCCGCGTCTCTGAAGTGCAGCGCCGCCAGATGACGACGCCTTCTGAGGCCAACGTCCACGCGCTCGCGCTAGAGGGCGATTTCGACGATTGTCAGGGCAAGCTGAAGGATATGTTCAACGATTTCACCTTCCGCGATGAAGTGCGGCTGGCGGGCGTGAATTCGATCAACTGGGCCCGCGTGCTGGCGCAGGTCGTATACTACTTCTCCTCCGCCGTGTCGCTCGGCGCGCCGCACCGCGAGGTGAGCTTCACCGTGCCCACCGGCAACTTCGGTGACATCTTCGCGGGCTACATCGCCAAGCGCATGGGGCTGCCGATCAAGGATCTGGTGATCGCCACCAACCAGAACGACATCCTGCACCGCACGATGGAAACCGGCGCCTACACCACCCAGAGCGTCCATCCCTCCATCAGCCCCTCGATGGACATTCAGGTCTCCTCCAACTTCGAGCGCGCGCTCTCCTTCGCCTATGGCGGCGACGGCAATGCCGTGGCGCAGCTGATGGACGAGCTGAAAGCCAAGGGCGCTTTCCCGGTGTCCCAAGGCGCGCTGCAGAGCTTGCGCGAAACCTTCGCCTCGGGTCGTGTCTCCGAAGAGGAAACGCTCGCCGCCATGGCCCGCTTCCACAAGACAACGGGCGAGGTGCTCTGCCCGCATTCGGCCATCGCCGCCGAAGTGGCCGCCCGCCGGGGCACGGAAGCCACGCCGATGATTGCACTGGCCACGGCCCACCCCGCCAAATTCCCCGATGCGGTGGAACGCGCCTGCGGCCTGCGCCCCGCGCTGCCCGCCCGCATGGCCGATCTGTTCGAGCGCCCCGAGCGCCTGACGGAAGTGCCCAACGATTTGGCCGCGCTCGAAGCGCTGATCCGGGAGCGCCGCGCGAAGTGACTGTAGAAATCGCCCGCCTGCCCAACGGCGTCCGCGTCGTGACCGAGCATATGCCGGGGCTGCAATCGGCCTCCATCGGCCTCTGGATCACCGCCGGGGGCCGCCATGAGCGCGTCGAACAGAACGGCATCGCCCATTTCCTTGAGCATATGGCCTTCAAGGGCACCAAGCGGCGCAGCGCGCTGCAGATCGCCGAGGCCATCGAGGATGTGGGTGGCTACATCAACGCCTACACCAGCCGCGAGATGACGGCCTATTACGCCCGTGTCCTGTCACAAGATGTGCCGCTGGCGATGGATGTGCTCTGCGACATCGTACTGAACCCGGTATTCGATCCGAAAGAGATCGAAGTAGAGCGCGGCGTGATCCTGCAGGAGATCGGCCAAGCGCTCGATACGCCGGATGACGTGATCTTCGACTGGCTTCAGGAAGAGGCCTACCCGAACCAGCCCATCGGCCGCACGATCCTTGGCCCCAGCGAACGCGTCCGCGCCTTCACGCGCGGCGATCTGGCGGGCTTCGTGGCCGAGCAATACGGCCCCGAACACATCATCCTCGCCGCCGCTGGTGGTGTGGATCACGACGCCATCGTGCGCGAGACCGAGAAGCTGTTCGGCCATCTGGAGCGCAGCACCGAGCAGCCCACCGAGGCAGCCGCCTTCCGGGGCGGCGAGCGCCGTCAGGTGAAGGATCTGGAGCAGGTGCATTTCACGCTGGCCTTCGAAGGGCCGGGTTACCGAGATGATGCCATCGAATGCGCGCAGATCTTCACCACAGCCTTCGGCGGCGGCATGTCCTCGCGGCTGTTTCAGGAGGTGCGCGAGATGCGCGGCCTCTGCTACACGATCTTCGCCCAGACGGGGGCCTATGCCGACACCGGCCTCACCACGATCTACGCCGGCACCAGTGCGGCGCAGATCGGCGAGCTGACGGATCTCACCATTGACGTGCTCAAGCGCAGCGCCGAGGAGATGACGCAAGCCGAGGTGGAGCGCGCCCGCGCCCAAATCAAGGCGGGGATGCTGATGGGGCTGGAAAGCGCCTCGGCCCGGGCCGAGCGGCTGGCGCGCATGGTGGCGATCCGCGACCGTGTGCCGAGCCTTGAGGAGACGGTCGAGCGCTTCGATGCCGTCACCCTGCAGGACACGCGCGATTTCGCCGCCCAGATGATCGAGGCGCAGCGGGTGGCGATGGCGCTCTACGGGCCCGTTGAAGCCGCGCCGGGGCTCGCGCAGGTCACGAAGAGGCTCGCGGCCTGATGCTTGGGCGCAGGCGCAAACTCCGGCTCGCCTCCGAGCGGCTGTTGCTGCGCCTGCCCGTGCATGGCGATTTTCGCGGCTGGGCCAACCTGCGGCAGGAAAGCGCGGAGTTCCTGAAGCCCTGGGAGCCGACATGGTCGGAGGCCCACCTGACGCGCAAGAGCTTCACCAATCGGGTGTATTGGGCGCAGCGCAGCGCGGCGCAGGATACGGCGGTGCCGCTCTTCCTGTTCCACCGCGAGCACGGCGGGCTGATCGGGGCCATCACGCTGGACAACATCCGCCGTGGCCCGGCGCAATCGGCCACGCTCGGCTATTGGGTCGGCGCGCGCCACGCCCGGCAGGGCTATATGGCCGAGGCCATCGCCGCCGTGGTGCATCACGCCTTCCACGAGATGGATCTTTCCCGCATCGAGGCCGCCTGCCTGCCCGAAAACGCCGCCTCGCGCGGGGTGCTGGAGAAATCGGGCTTCAAATACGAAGGCGTGGCCCAGAGCTACCTGCAGATCAACGGCCGCTGGCGCAATCATGTGCTCTACGCCAATCTGCGGGGCGATCGGCGCGGCAAGACTTTGGCCGGATAGCGCCTCCGCCGCCCATTCCGTGACTTTGCGGCCAATTCCCCTATCCTGATCTGCAGGGAGGGAACGCCGATGCTGAAACACCTGATCGCCTGTGCCGCCGCCAGCCTGCTGGGGCTCACCGCCGCCAGCGCGCAGGAGCGCCGCCCGAGCCACTGTATCGCGCTGGCGGAGTCTGCACCCGGCATCGCCTACCTTCAGAAGGCTTCCTTCCTGTCTCCGGTTGAGGAAGACAGCCTGCGCATCACCTATGTAAACCACGCGACCTTCCTGCTGCAAACCGCGGGAGGGCTCAGCGTGGCGACCGATTACACCGGCTATTTAGGGCTCGTGAATTTCGTGCCCGACGTGGTGACGATGAACCACGCCCATTCAAGCCATTGGACAGCGCGCCCCGATCCGCGCATCCCCCATGTGTTGCGCGGGTGGGGCGATGGCCGCACGCCGGCCGATCATCACCTCGATCTGGGGGAAATGCTGATCCGTAACGTGCCCACCGATATCCGCAGCCGGTATGAGAGCGATTTCGTCGAAACCGGCGGCAATTCGATCTTCGTCTTCGAGGTGGCGGGCCTCTGCGTGGGCCACCTTGGCCACCTGCACCACGAACCGGACGCCGCGCAATACGCCGCCCTTGGACGGCTCGATGTGGTCATGGCGGCAGTGGACGGGGGCATGTCGCTCGACACGCCAACGATGATGAAAGTGCTCACGCGCCTGCGGGCCTCGGTGGTGATCCCGATGCATTGGTTCGGGCGCGCGACGCTGGAAAGTTTTCTGGCCGGGATGAGCGAAAGCTACGCCATCGAGCGCTCCGCGAAGGCAAGCTACACCGCCAGCCTCCGGACCCTGCCGCGCCAACCCACCATCGTGGTCTTGGAGCCGGCTTTTCTGCTGGAGGAAGACTTCTGACTTGCGAAGCCCCGGCCTGCATGCATGGTGCGTTCAAGATCTGAAGGAACGCCTATGCTGAACCCCGCCGATGACGCCTTCCGCGCGCAGCTCGCCGCCGCGCTGCCCGAGCGCCTGTTTCGCCCTCTGACGCCCGCCTATCTGGAAGAACCGCGGGGCCGCTATTTGGGGCAGGGCGGGGTGCTGCTGGCTCCGGAGACGACGGAGCAGGTGTCGGAGATTGTGAAGCTTTGTGCGCCAGCCCGCGTGGGCGTTGTGCCCTTTGGCGGTGGCACGGGGCTCGTGGGCGGGCAGATCATGCCGGAAGGCCCCGCGCCTGTGATCCTGTCGCTGGAGCGGATGATCCGGATCCGGTCCGTCTATGCGGAGGAAAACCTGATGATCGTGGAGGCCGGGGCCATCCTGCAAGAGGTGCAGGCGGCTGCGGCCGCGGCGGACAGGCTGTTTCCGCTCTCTCTGGCCTCGGAAGGCACCTGCCGCATCGGCGGCAACCTCGCCACCAATGCCGGCGGCGTGAACGTGCTGCGCTACGGCAACGCGCGCGATCTCTGCCTTGGGCTTGAGGCTGTGCTGCCCGATGGACGTATCTGGAACGGTCTGAAACGGCTGCGCAAGGACAACACGGGCTATGATCTCAAGAACCTGCTGATCGGCGCGGAAGGCACGCTCGGCGTGATCACCGCCGCCACGCTGCGCCTGTTTCCGCGCCCGCTGCAGGAGGGCACGGCGCTCTTCGTGGTACGCGATCCGGCGGCAGCGCTGGAGCTGCTCTCGCTCTGCCTCGCGCAGGCCGGGGGCGGGGTGAGCGCCTTTGAGCTGATCCACCGGGAGGGGCTGAATTTCCTTTCTGAAACCATGCCTGAATTGCGCCAGCCCTTCGCCGAGCGCCCCGAGTGGATGGCGCTGGTGGACCTTGGCCTTGGCCGCGGCGAAGCGCCCGCCGCGCTGCTGGAAGCCGTCTTCGAAGAGGCGCTTGACGCAGGGCTCGTCACGGACGGGCTGATCGCGCAGAACGAAACCCAACGCGCGGCCTTCTGGGCGGTGCGTGAAACCATCCCGCTCGCCAACCGCAAGATCGGTTCGATCTCCTCCCATGACATCTCGGTGCCGGTGGGGCGGATCGCCGCTTTCATCACCGAGGCCACAGAGGCGATGGCCGCGCTCGGCCCGGTGCGGGTGAATTGCTTCGGTCACCTGGGCGATGGCAACCTGCATTTCAACGTCTTTCCGCCGCAAGGCAAATCGCGCGCCGATTTCGATCACCTGCGCCCCGCGGTCAAACGCGGCGTGCATGATCTTGTCGCGGCCTATGACGGCTCTGTCTCTGCCGAGCACGGCGTGGGCAGACTGAAGGTCGACGATCTGGAGCGCTACGGCGATCCGGCGAAACTCGCCACCATGCGCGCCATCAAAGCTGCGATGGATCCGTCCGGGATCATGAACCCCGGCGCTGTTCTGCGCGCCTGAGTTGGGGCCCCACTTTGTTCTGAAAATATCCCCGCCGGAGGCATGAAGTCTCTGGCGCTTCGCGCCAGACCGGGGCGGGGGCTCTGCCCCCGCACCCCCGAGGTATTTGAGGCGAGAGGAAGGGGATCAGTCCTCGTTGATGTCGCGGTCCCAGATTTTGATCTGCCCTTTGCGGGTGCCGAAGGCCCGGCGCAGGAGGACCCAGGCGAGGCCGGAGAGCAGGGCGAAGACAACGAGTGTGAGCGGAAGCGAGGCGGCCAAGGTGGCGCTGGCGGCGCCGGGGAGCAGGAAGATCAGCCCCACGAGGGCTGCGCCGATGGCGAAGCCCAAGAGGATGAAGCCCGGGATGAGCACTTCAAGGATCGCCAGCACCAGCCCGGCGGCGATCCAGAGCCACCAGATCGCCCACATCAGCCTTTGCCTTTCAGCATGGTGAAGGCATTGGCGAAAGCGTCCATCGCGTTTGCAGGCACGACGACGGTTTGTTTGCCTTCGCCTTTGCCGAGTGCGACGAGGGCTTCAACCTGTTTCAGCGCCACCTGGTATTGCGCGGCTTCAAGCCCGTTGTCGCGGATGGCGGCGGCCACGACGCCGGTGGCATAGGCTTCGGCATCGGCGGAGATCCGGCGCGCCTTGGCGGTTTGTTCGGCGGCGTAGAGCTCGGCGTCGGCCTGCAATTCCACCGCCCGTTTGCGCCCCTCGGCCTCGGTGACCTGCGCGCGGCGGGCGCGTTCGGCGTTGAGCTGCTGCAGCATCGCTTCGCGCGTGGCCTGATCGAGGTTCACGTCGAGGATCTCGGCGCGGGTCACTTCAATGCCCCAGTTGTCCACCGCATCCTCCACCTGCTGCTTGATCGAGGCGATCAGCTGCTGGCGGTTGGACTGCACCTCATCGAGTTCCATTTCCCCGATGCCGGAGCGCACGATCCCGGCCACCGTGGTGGCGATGGCGGCGTCCACGTCGCGGATGCGGTAGACCGTCTTTTCCGGCTCAAGGATGCGGTAGAAGACCGAGGTTTCCACCTGCACCAGCACGTTGTCGGCGGTGATTGCGTCCTGCGTGGCGTTGGGCAGCTGGCGTTCGAGGATCGAGATCTTATGGCGCACCACGTCGAGGAAGGGCACGATGAAGTTGATCCCCGGCCCCAGCACGGAGCGCAGGCGGCCGAAGCGTTCGACCACGTATTTTTCCGATTGCGGCACGATCTTCACGCCCTTGGCGATGCAGATCACGAGGAAGATCGCGAGCAGGATCAGGGGCAGGCCTTCGTCGGGCAGAAGGCTGAACACATCATCGGGGGTCAAAGGGCTTCTCCGTAAATCGCTTCATAGACAAGCATATGGCGACTTAAGGCGCGAATTCAAAGCCCTTCGAACGCGCAGAGCGTGTAGACATCCATGCCCATTGCCTCCAGCCGCTCGCGGCCGCCCAGATCGGGCAGGTCGATGACGAAGGCGCAGCCGATGATTTCGGCCCCGAGCCGCTCCACCAGCTTGATACCGGCTTCCGCCGTGCCGCCGGTGGCCAGAAGATCATCTACGATCAGCACTTTCTCGCCCGGCTGCAGGGCGTCATCGTGGATCTCCACGATCGCTTCGCCGTATTCCAGCGTGTACTCCTCGCTGATGGTGGTGCCGGGCAGCTTGCCCTTCTTGCGCACAGGCACGAAGCCGACCGACAGCTGGTGAGCGATGGCACCGCCGAGGATAAAGCCGCGCGCCTCCAGCCCGACAACCTTGTCGATCCGCTCCCCGGCATAGGGGTGCAGCATCTGGTCGATCGCCATGCGAAAGCCGCGCGGATCGGCGAACAGCGTTGTCACGTCGCGGAACAGGATCCCCTCGTGGGGGAAGTCCACGATTGTGCGGATGTAGTCTTTTACGTCTTTTTTCATGGCGCTTGTCCCTGCCTATTTCTGGCGATTCGCTGTTGCTCGCGCAGCCTATGCGGGTGAGGGGCGGGCTTGCAACGCAAGGGATCGGGGAAGGCAGAGGGATCAGGCGCTTAGCTGGCCTTGTCGACCGAGATTCGCGGTATGGGCGAGTTTTTGCTATAATGCTCGCATTTAAAGGCAATCATTTCAGAAGGACGTTCCCATGTTCAGGCTCACTGTACTGGCGCTTTTGGCGCATCTAACCCTTGCCACCGGACCTGCCATCGCTTGCGAGGCCGGGTACCACAATTGCGGTGGCTCCGTGTGCTGTCCGGATTGAGGGAGGGTGGCATGCCAGAGACATTCAACTGGAAACGCTACGCGCTGCTGGGTGGCGCGCTGTGCGTCGCAGCAAGTTTTGCCTACGGCAAGACGCATCTGATGCAAACCGGGGAGGGGGATTTCCTCTTCCTCAAGAAATTTGTCAGCGCGCAGGAAGTGGTGGAGCCGAAACCGGGCCATGCCTATGCCTTCCACCTGAGAAGCCGCGTGTTCGAGCGCACCCCGATCTGCGTGAAGGAAAACGCGGATCTGAAGACGTCCGTGGAGACGCTGGGCTTCATCAGCCGCAACACGGTTGGCGAGAACTTCAACGATGCCGTAGATAGCATGTCGGGCTGGCTTGGAGAAAACGTCGTGACCTTCCTGAAGGCGGAAGGGGCCCAGAAGAAGTGGATCCTGAGCCAGCAGTTCGATGCGAGTTTCCGCAGCAAGTTCCGTGAGGATTGCCTGCCAGCCATTGAAGAGCGGCTGGCGAATGGTGCCTATAGCGTGTTCATCGTGGATTCCGTTCTGCGCGATCCGGAGAAGAACAACGAACCGAGGATCGTTGTGTTCAAGCCCGAGCCGCTGAAGCCGGAAGCCTGCGATGCCACCTGCGAGAGGCTCGCCCAGCTTGACACTTTGCTGAAGCCCGGATGGGCGACCAAGCTTAAGGTTCGTATGGAGTGGGTACGGGTGAACTGAGGCTCATGCCGCCCGCCTCAGGCTGGCGGTCAGCACGCCCATGCCGATCAGCACGGCCCCGCCGCCGCGTGTGATCCATGTGAGGATCGCCGGGCGCGCGATGACGCGGCGCAGGCGGTCGGCGGCCAGCGCGTAGGCCAGCGCGTTCAGCGTGGCCAATGTCACGAAAGTGGCCACGAGCACGGCGAACTGCGGCAGCAGCGGCGCTTCTGTCCGCACGAACTGCGGCACGAAGGCGATGAAGAAGGCAATGGATTTCGGATTCAGTGCCGTCACCACCGCGTTATGGGCAAAGACGCCGCGCGCCGTCACATCGGCCTGTGGCACTGCGAGGCCTTCGGTGGGCGCGGAGCGGATCAGCTTGATCCCGAGCCACACCAGATAGGCCGCGCCGACCCATTTCAGCACCGTAAACAGCGTGGCCGAGGTGGCCACCAGCGCGCCGAGCCCTGCCAGCGAGAGTGTCATGGCGATGAAATCGCCTGTCGCCACACCGGCCGCCGAAGCCACCGCCACCGAACGCCCCTTCGACAGAGCGTAGCTCAGCACCAGCAGAACGGTAGGGCCGGGGATGAGCAGCAGCGCCGTGGAGGCGGCGACAAAGGCGAGCCAGAGTTCGAAGGACATAGCTTTAGCTTTCTGTTTGCCTTACCCAAGCAGCCGTCCGGCCACGGCGTCAAGCTTGGCCATCAGGGCCGGATCGCGTTTTTCGGGCGCGGTGAGAATGGCGAACTCCAGCGCTTTGTCACAGCCGTGCGGGCAATCGGCGCGCTCTGCGCCCAGAAGGGCGGGCAGGCGGGCCACGAGGCTGCGGGCCTTGTCGGCGTTGCCCATCAGCGTCTTGATGATCTCGCTCACATCCACTTCGCCGTGGTCGGGGTGCCAGCTGTCATAGTCGGTGATCATGGCGACGGAGGCGTAGCAGAGCTCGGCTTCGCGGGCGAGCTTGGCCTCGGGCATGTTCGTCATGCCGATCACGTCACAGCCCCAGCTTTCGCGGTACATCTTGCTCTCGGCCAGCGTGGAGAACTGCGGGCCTTCCATCGCCAGATAGGTGCCGCCCCGGTGGACGGTGATGCCGGAGGCTTTGGCGGCCCCCTCGCAGGCATCGCCAAGGCGCGGACAGGTCGGGTGCGCGACGCTCACATGGGCCACGCAGCCAGTGCCGAAGAAGCTTTTCTCGCGCGCGAAGGTGCGGTCGATGAACTGGTCCACGATCACGAAATCGCCCGGCGCCATATGCTCGCGGAAAGAGCCGCAGGCCGAGACGCTGATCACATCCGTCACGCCGAGCCGCTTGAGCGCGTCGACATTGGCCCGGTAAGGCACCGTGCTGGGCGAATGCACATGGCCGCGCCCGTGGCGGGGCAGGAAGGCCATCTTTACACCGTCCAGCGTGCCGGTGAGGATCTCGTCGGACGGCGCGCCCCAGGGGCTTTCCACCGCCTGCCATGTGGCGTTTTCGAGCCCGTCGATCTCGTAGAGGCCGGAGCCGCCGATCACGCCGATCATGGTGTCTGTCATTTTGCTCTCCTTTGCCGCGCTCAGGCGTCGTCCGGGCGTTTCAGGGTAAAGACTTCCGCCACGCGGGTGTAATCGCGGTAGCCGAGGCGGGCCAGCGGCTGGAAGGTGGTGATGTCGAAAGCGCCGTCCTTCAGGCAATCGTCGCGCATGTGCACGCCCACCACCTCGCCGATGGCCATGTAGTTGGAGGGGCCGCGCAGCTTCACCACCTCCACGAGGCGGCATTCCAGTGCGGCCGGTGCGCCAGCGACCATGGGGCAGTCGATCTCGCGGCACTGGGCCTTCTCGATGCCGACGCGGGCGAATTCATCCACCTCACGCTCATAGGCGCCGGAGGTATCGCTCATGGCCTGAAAGGCCGAGAACTCCACGATGTTGACGCAGAAGACGCCGGTTTCCTCGATATTTCCGAGGCTGTCCTTGCCGCGCGGGCGGTCGGGCTTGTCGGAGGTGGAGGCAAACATCACCTGCGGCGGCGTGTAGGCGATGGCGTTGAAGAAGGAATAGGGGGCGAGGTTGTCGCTGCCATCTGCACCCCTGCTGGAGATCCAGCCGATCGGGCGTGGGGTAACGATGGCGTTGAACGGGTTGTGCGGCAGGCCGTGGCCTTCATGCGGGCGATAGAACATCTAGGCTTCCTAATGGTTTGCCCAAGGGGTAGCGCCGTGTTAGGGCCGTTTCCACCCCGTGAGGATAAAAAAGACGTGTCATACAGGCTGACCTGCGAAACAAAAGACGATTGGTGGGAGGTGGAAGCCCTCTACGATACCTGTTTTGCTCCGGGCCGTGAGGCGCTTTCCTCCTACCGTCTGCGCGATGGCGTGCCGCCGGTGGCCCGGCTGTGCATGGTGGCGCGCGATGTCGATGGCATCATGGCCGGTGCGATCCGCTATTGGCCGGTGAACGTGGGCGCGGATGAGGCGCTTTTGCTGGGCCCCGTCGCCGTGCACCCCACCCGGCAGGGAGAGGGGCTGGGCGGCTTGCTGATGTATGAAAGCCTCGCCAACGCCGCGAAATACGGTTGGGGCCGCATCCTGTTGGTGGGGGATTACCCCTATTACAGCCGTTTTGGCTTTGAGCGCCTTGCGGATGTGCATATGCCGCCGCCCACGAACCCGGACCGCGTGCTGGGGCTGGAACTGGTGCCCGGCGCATGGGCAGGCGTTGGCGGCGATGTGACGAAGATCACGCAGCCCTAGGCAGGCAAGGCAATCAGGCGATCACGTCCTGCGTTTGCAGCCATTCCAGAACCGATTTGCGCACCGATTGCACGCCGGAGGTGCGGGCTTCGTCGATCACGGCCTTGGCTTCCGCAAGATCCACCCGACGCAGCAGGTTCTTGACCGGGCCGATGGAGGCCGGGCGCATCGACAGCTGGCGCAGGCCCATGGCGGCAAAACAGACCGCTTCAACCGGCTTGCCCGCATCCTCGCCACAGAAGGAAACCGGCGTGCCGGTCTCGTTGCAGCGGTTCACGATCTGCTCGATGAAGCTCAGGTAGCTGACGTTGAGCGTGTCATAGCGGCGGCGCACGCGCTCGTTTTCACGGTCGGCGGCGAAGAAGAACTGCTTCAGGTCATTGCCGCCGATCGAGATGAAATCCGTCATCTCGAAGAACTGGCGCGGCGCATAGGCGAGCGAGGGCGTTTCCAGCATCGCGCCAATCTCGATCTTCTCGGGCAGCGGGTGGCCAAGGCGGGCTTCGCGGTGCAATTCGCCTTCCACGAAGGCACGCGCCTCACGGTATTCGTCGAACTGGGCGACGAAGGGGAACATGATCGACAGCGGGCGGCCATTGGCGGCGCGGATCAGCGCCTGCAACTGCATCCGCATGACGCCCGGCTTATCAAGCCCAACGCGGATCGCACGCCAGCCGAGCGCCGGGTTCGGCTCGTCCTGCGGCTTCATGTAGGGCAGAACCTTGTCAGAGCCGATATCCAGCGTGCGGAAGACCACGCGCTTGCCTTGAGCGGCTTCCATCACGCGCGCATAGATCGCGGCCAGCTCGGCCCGGCGGGGCATGCTGTTGCGGATCAGGAACTGCAGCTCTGTGCGGAACAGGCCCACGCCTTCTGCGCCAGAGCCCACGAGCGAGGGCAGGTCGGCCATCAGCCCGGCGTTCATCATCAACTGAACGGTCGTTCCGCATTTGGACGTGGCGGGCAGATCCCGGATCGAGGAATAGCGCTCCTGCGCCTGCGTCTGCATCGCGATCTTGTCGCGGAAAGCGCTCGTCACACTGTCTTCGGGGCGCAGGTGCACCACGCCGCGCTCGCCGTCCACGAGGATATGATCGCCGTTGAGCGCATCTGTCGTGATGCGTTCGGCGTGGATCACCAGCGGAATCGCCAGCGCGCGGGCGACGATGGCGGCATGGGAGCCGACCGAGCCCTCTTCCAGCACGATGCCCTTGAGCTTGCGGCCGTAATCCAGAAGCTCTGCCGGGCCGATGTTGCGGGCCACCAGAACCGGGTTGTCGGGGATCTCGGCACCGGTGTCCTTGCCCTGACCGGTCAGGATGCGCAGCAGGCGGTTGGAGAGATCGTCCAGATCATGGAGCCGGTCGCGCAGGTAGGCGTCGGGGCTTTGTTCCAGTCGCGCACGCGCGGCGGATTGTTCTTTCTCCACCGCGGCTTCGGCGGAAAGACCGCGGGCGATGTCTTCCTCCATCCGGCGGCGCCAGCCGCGCGAATTGGCAAACATCCGGTAGGTTTCCAAAACCTGAAGCTGTTCTTTGTCGCCCGTGCCAGCATTGGAGAGCAGCTCGTCCACTGAGACGCGCAACTGCTCCACGGCTTCGTTCAGGCGGCGCAGTTCGGCATGGGGATCATCGGCGATGGGGTTGGTGACAACGACGCGCGGCTCGTGCAGATACACGCGCCCCTCGGCGGTGCCTTCTTGCCCCACGGTGCCCTTGAGCATGACGGGATGGGTGTGCAGCCGGGAAAGCGCTTCGCCTTCGCCAACAAAAGCGCCCAGCTCGGCCATTTCGGCCAGCACCATGGCCACGACCTCTAGCGCGTAGACTTCATCTTCGGAGTATTGGCGCGCTTGCTTGGACTGCACCACCAGAACGCCCAGCTTCTCGCCCACGCGCTGGATCGGCACGCCGAGGAAGGAGGAGTAAATCTCCTCCCCGGTTTCCGGCATGAAGCGAAACCCCGGTTCGGCGGGGGCATTGGCGGTGTTGACGACGCGGGAAAACTTGCCGACGCGCCCCACGAGGCCCTCGCCAAGGCGCATCCGCGTCTTGTGCACGGCCTCGGCGTTCAGCCCTTCGGTGGCGCAAAGCTCAAGCGTTTCGGCATCGCGGAACAGGTAGACAGAGCACACCTCCGTCTGCATGGAATCTGCGATCAGGTGGGTGATCCTGTCCAGCCGCGCCTGACCGGCGCTGTCTTCCGCAAGGGCATCCCGAAGGCGCCCCAGCAGTTTGCGGCTTTCGCTCTCTGTGCTTTCCGACATGGCCTCTGATCGGGGCCTTTCTTAGGCTGCCTTTTCCAATTCGAAGGCATCATGCAGCGCCTGTACGGCGAGTTCCATATATTTCCGGTCGATCAGCACCGAAATCTTGATCTCGGAGGTGGTGATGACCTTGATGTTGATGCCCTCGGCAGAGAGCGCCTTGAACATCTGGGCGGCCACACCGGTGTGGGAACGCATGCCGATCCCGACAACGGAGATCTTGGCAACGTTCGTATCCGCGTCCAGCGCGTGGAAGTTGATGATGCCTGCGTCCTTGGCCTTCTTCACCGCAGCTTCGGCGCGGGCCACCTGATCGGTGGGGCAGGAGAAGGTCATGTCGGTGCGGCCCTCTTCCGAGATGTTCTGCACGATCATGTCCACGTTGATCCCGGCCTCGGAAAGCGGGCCGAAGATGGCAGCGGCGATGCCGGGGCGGTCGGCCACGGAGATCAGGGTCATTTTGGCTTCGTCGCGCGAATAGGCGACGCCGGAGACAACATTGGATTCCACGATTTCCTCCTCGGCACAGACAAGGGTGCCGGATGTGTCGGTTTGTTCTTCGAAGCTCGAAAGCACACGCAGTTTCACGCCGTAGCGCATGGCCAGTTCCACGGAGCGCGTCTGCAGCACCTTGGCCCCGAGCGAGGCCAGTTCCAGCATCTCCTCGAAGGCGATCCTGTCAAGTTTGCGCGCCTTGGAGCTGATGCGCGGGTCGGTCGTGTAAACGCCGTCCACGTCGGTGTAGATGTCGCAGCGCTCGGCATCGAACGCGGCGGCGAAGGCCACGGCGGTGGTGTCGGAGCCGCCCCGGCCCAGCGTGGTGATGCGGCCTTCCGGGCTGATGCCTTGGAAACCCGCCACGACGGCCACTTTCATACCTTCGGCGAATTTGCCGTTGATATTCTCGGTGCCGATTTCCTCGATCCGGGCCGAGGAATGCGCACTGGTGGTTTTCAGCGGCACCTGCCAGCCCTGCCAGCTGCGCGCGGGCACGCCCATCTCCTGCAGCACGAGCGCCATCAGGCCCGCCGTCACGTTCTCACCGGAGGAGACAACGGCATCATATTCGCGGGCGTCAAACAGGGGCGATGTTTCCTGCACCCAGCCCACGAGCTCGTTCGTCTTGCCGGCCATGGCCGAGACGATCACGATCACATCATAGCCCTTGGACACCTCAACGCCCACGCGTTTGGCGGCGCGGCGGATGCGGTCCAGGGTGGCGACGGAGGTGCCGCCGAATTTCATCACCAGTGTGGGCATCGGGAATTCCTTGCAGTGCGGGATCTGAGCCGCTGGCTTCATACGGGCGAGCGGGGCCGCGCGCAAGGGCGCGCAGGCCATTCAGGTTGCGACAAAGCGCGGAAATCTTGCCGAAAGTTGCCTTCCCGCCCGGCTGGGCGCGCGAAAGCTTGCGCGCGGGGGCCTCAGAAGGGGTGCGCGCGCCCGTCCCATGTTTCGAAACAGCCCGTGGTGGCCGGCGAAAGCGCATCAAAGCGCAGCATCAGCCCTTCCACGGCCTCTGCGGTTGAAATGTCCGCCGTGCCGCCGCCCATGTCGGTGCGCACCCAGCCGGGGTGGTAGATGCCCACGGCAATGCCGTCCGGGGCCAGATCCACCGCCAGGTTGCGCCCAAGGTTCAGCGCCGCCGCCTTGGAGGCGCGGTAGATGTAGCTGCCGCCCGGCGCACGCTCCTGCGAGGCCATCTGCGAGGAGATGATCGCGATCTTGCCCTTTGCCGCACGGATGTTGGGCAGCAGCGCCCGAATGGTCAGGAAAACGCCCGTCACGTTCACCGCGAAGCTCTGGGCCCACATCTCCGCCGGGTAGCCATCCATCGGTTGGCCCTTGTCGAGGTAGACGCCCGCATTGCACACGAGCAGATCAATCGGCCGGCCTTCAAGCGTTGCCGCCAGCGCGGCGACCGACGCCGGATCGGCTACGTCCAGCGGCACGTCCCCCGGCCCGGCGCTGCGGGCGGTGGCGATCACCTCCTCACCTTGCGCCCGGTAGGCTTCGGTCAGGGCGTGGCCAATGCCGCGGTTCGCGCCGGTGATCAGGATCGTCATGGGAAGGCTTTCAGTTGGATTTTCGGGTCGGGCGGAAGGGCAGGGGCGCGACGGGGATGCCGTCCTCCAGCAGGGCCTTTGCGTCCTGCGCGCTGGCCTCGCCATAGATCGAGCGCTCCGGGCTTTCGCCCAGATGCATCTTGCGCGCTTCCTTGGCGAAGGAGGTGCCGACGTAGTCGGAATTGGCCTCCACCTGTTTGCGCAGCGCCTTGAGCGCCTTTTCACGCGCTTCCGGCGTCATCTCCGGCGCGGCCTCGCCTGCGGCCATGCTTACTTTCGGCTCGGCCGCTGGCACGGTGGCCGCCTTGCGCGCCGGGCGCACCGGCGGGGCCATCAGCGCTTTTGCCACATCGGCAGAGCCGCAGTCTGGGCAGGCAACCATATGGGCCGCCTTGAGCGAGTCGAAGGCGGCGGCGGATTGGAACCAGCTTTCAAAGCCGTGTCCGTTCTCACATTTGAGCGCGTATTTGATCATGCGAGGCACATTTTCGTTTGTCTAAGCGAGAGTTATGCATTCGCCGGGCAAGATCAATGGGACATATGGCTCGAAACAGCCGGTTTGCTGTGGCGCCGTGGCTGGCTTATCTCACCGGGTGAAAGATCCCCGTGGGATCGCCGTTTGAAAGAGGCCGCCGCCGTGACCACCCCCACCCCCAGCGCCAGCACAGCGCCAGCCTTCATCGGGGCCGAGATCTTCCGCGCATCGAGCTACGGCGCGCATCACCCGCTGCGGGTGCCGCGTGTCTCCACCGTGATGGATCTGGCCCGCGCGCTGGGCTGGCTGCCGCCGGGCAGTTTCCGCCTGAGCCCGCGCGCCAAACCGGCCGCGCTGACCCGCTGGCATGCGCCGGAGTATATCGCGGCCCTTCAAGGCTGCGAGGAGCGGCAGGTGGCCAGCGATGCGGAGCGCCACCAGTTCGCGCTGGGCACGCCTTCCAATCCGGTGTTTGCTGAAATGTACCGCCGCCCCGCCACGGCGGCGGGCGGCTCGCTTCTGGGCGCCGAGCTGATCGCGCAAGGCGGCGTGGCCTACAACCCGGCGGGCGGCACCCACCACGGGCTGCCCGACCGCGCCAGCGGGTTTTGCTACCTGAACGACGCGGTTCTGGCGATCCTGCGCCTGCGCGATCTGGGTATCTCGCGCGTCGCCTATGTGGACATCGACGCCCACCATGGCGACGGCGTGGCGCTGGCCTTTGAAGATCAGCCGGAGGTGCTCTGCCTCTCCGTGCACGAGGAAAAACGCTGGCCCTTCACCGGCGCGTTGGGGGTGCGTGGGGCGGGCAATCTCGTGGATCTACCGGTGGAGCGGGGCTTCAACGACAGCGAATTTGCCTTTGTGCTGGATGAGCTGATCCTGCCTGCGGTGGCGGCTTTCAAACCGGAAGCCATCGTGCTGCAATGCGGGGCTGATGCGCTGCTGGAAGATCCGCTCTCCCGTCTCGCGCTGTCCAACAACTCGCACGCCGATTGCGTCCGCGCCCTGCTGCCGCTTGCGCCCCGGATGCTGGTCTTGGGCGGCGGCGGCTACAATCCGTGGTCGGTGGGGCGCTGCTGGGCCGGAGTCTGGGCGGCGCTCACCGGGCAGGAACTGCCCGAGCGCGCCCCGCGAGACGCCGAGGCGATCCTGCGCGGCCTGCACTGGAGCGGGCACAGGCTGGCAAAGGATCCCCCCGATCACTGGTTCACCACCCTGCGCGATGCCCCGCGCCCCGGCGAGATCCGCCCCCGCCTGCGCGCCGACGTTGCGGCGCTCATGGCGGCCTTCCGCCCCTGACCACCGCAGAAGGCTTTTTTACATGGCATCTTCCGGGCAGGGCGGGTAATTCTTTGCGCCAAAGGCCAAGGCTGTACGACGGACACGAAAACGCATGTTTAACAACAAGAATATCCTGATCACCGGCGGCACCGGCTCCTTCGGCAAGAAATACGTGGAGCATATCCTCGCCGATTACAGCCCCAACAAGGTGATCATCTTTTCGCGCGACGAGCTGAAGCAGTTCGAGATGCAGCAGAAGTACAACGCGCCCTGCATGCGCTATTTCATCGGCGACGTGCGCGACGGCGAGCGCCTGAAAGAGGCGATGGACGGGGTGGATTACGTGATCCACGCCGCGGCGCTGAAACAGGTGCCCGCAGCGGAATACAACCCGTTCGAATGCATCAAGACGAACATCCACGGCGCGCAGAACGTGATTCAGGCGGCGATTTCGCGCGGGGTGGAAAAAGTGATCGCGCTGTCGACGGATAAGGCGGCGAACCCGGTGAACCTCTATGGCGCGACGAAACTTGCGTCGGACAAGCTCTTCGTGGCGGCCAACAACATGGTCGGCAGCCGCGCCACCCGCTTTGCCGTGGTGCGCTACGGCAACGTCGTGGGCTCGCGCGGCTCCGTTGTGCCCTTCTTCATGAAGCTGATGGAAGAAGGCGCGACCGAGCTTCCCATCACCCACGCCAATATGACGCGCTTCATGATCACGCTGGATCAAGGCGTGCAATTCGTGCTGAAGAACTTCACCCGCATGCAGGGCGGCGAGATCTTCGTACCCAAGATCCCCTCCATGCGGATGGTGGATCTGGCGAAGGCCATGGCCCCCGATCTGCCGCAGAAAATCGTCGGCATCCGCCCCGGCGAGAAGCTGCACGAGGTCATGTGCCCGGCCGATGACAGCCATCTGACGCTGGAGTTCCATGATCACTACGTGATCAAGCCGACGATCCAGTTCGCCCACCACACCGATTTCGCCCAGAACCTGATCGGCGAAACCGGCACGCCGGTGGCGCAGGGCTTTGAGTACAACTCCGGCAACAACACCCAATGGCTGCCCGAGGATGAATTCCTCGAAATGGCCAAAGACGTCGAGCGATGATCCCCTACGGCCGGCAGGACATTCGGCAGGAGGACATCGACGCCGTCACCGAGGTGCTGCGCGGCGATTTTCTCACGCAAGGGCCACAGGTGCCGGCCTTTGAGGCCGCCGTGGCGCAGGCCACGAACGCGGTCCATGCGGTGGCGGTGAACTCCGCCACCTCCGCGCTGCACATCGCCTGCCTCGCGCTGGGCCTTGGCCGCGGCGATCTGCTCTGGACCTCACCGATCACCTTCGTGGCCTCCGCGAACGTGGGTCTGTTGTGCGGGGCGGATGTGGATTTCGTCGATGTGGATCCCGAAACCGCCAACATGTGCCCCAAGGCGCTGTCCGAAAAGCTGGAAGCCGCCAAGGCCGCAGGTCGCCTGCCCAAGGTGCTGATCCCGGTGCATATGTGTGGGCAATCCTGCGACATGGCCGCCATCGGCGCGCTGGCGCGGGAGTATGGCGTGAAGGTCGTTGAAGATGCCTCCCATGCGATCGGCGGCAGTTTCGAAGGCAAGCCGGTCGGCGATTGCCGCCACTCCGACATCACCGTCTTCAGTTTCCACCCGGTGAAGATCGTCACCACGGCGGAAGGCGGCGTGGCAACCACGCAGGACGCCGCTCTGGCGCAGAAGATGGAGCTGTTCCGCAGCCATGGGGTCACCCGCGATCCGGTGCTGATGGAAGGCGAATCCGAAGGCCCGTGGTATTACCAGCAGGTGGAACTGGGGCTGAACTACCGGATGACGGAGCTTCAGGCGGCGCTGGGCGTGACGCAGATGGCGCGGCTGTCTGAATACGTGGACCGGCGCAACCTGCTGGCCGAACGCTACGATGCGGCGCTCGGAAACCTGCCCCTCAAACGCCCCGGCCGCCTCGCCACGGCGCGCTCCTCCTTTCACCTCTACGTGATCCGGGTGGAAGCCGCCCGCAGGCGTGCGGTGTTCGAAGCGTTGCGCGCGGCGGGCATCGGCGTGAACGTGCATTACATCCCGGTACACACCCAACCCTATTACCGCCGCCTCGGCTTTGAAGCTGGCCAGTTCCCGCAAGCCGAAAGCTACTATGCGCAGGCGATTTCGATCCCGCTCTATTATGGGCTGTCGGAAGCGGCGCAGGATCAGGTGATTGCGGCGGTGGAGACGGCGCTGGCATGAGCATCTGCATGATCCCGGCGCGCGGCGGCTCCAAACGGATCCCGCGCAAGAACATCAAGCCGTTCTGCGGCAAGCCGATGATCGCCTGGTCCATCGAAGCGGCGCAGGCGAGCGGGGTGTTTAATCGCATTCTCGTGTCAACCGACGACACCGAGATTGCGGAGGTTGCCCGTGCCTGCGGCGCGGAGGTGCCTTTCATCCGCCCGGCCGCGTTGTCGGACGATCACGCCACAACGGCTGCGGTGATCGTGCATATGCTGGACCATCTGAAGGCAAGAGGGCAGGAGCCCACGGCGATCTGCTGCCTCTACGCCACCGCCCCTTTCGTGCGCCCGGACGACATTCGGACCGGCGCGCAGATGATCGAAGGCGCGGATTACATTATCCCGGTGACGAGCTTCGCCTTCCCGATCCAGCGCGCGGTGCGCCTGAAGGGGGAAGGGCTCGAAATGTTCGATTCCTCCAACTACGCCACTCGCTCCCAGGACCTGGAAGAGGCCTATCACGACGCCGGCCAGTTCTACTGGGGCACAGCGGTGGCCTGGCGCGAGAACCGCCCGGCCTTCGGGGCCGGTGCCCGCCCCCTGATCCTGCCGCGCCATCGGGTGCAGGACATCGACACGCCCGAGGACTGGGTCCGCGCCGAAGTCATGTTCCGCGCATTGCAGGGCATTTAAGCGCTTCGCGCACACCTTTCTGACCGAGATATCCCGGCTGGAGGCAGGATGTCTCTGGCGCTTGCGCGCCAGACCGGAGCGGGGGCTCTGCCCCCGCACCCCCGAGATTTTTTTAGAACAAAGTTGGCTCGGAACAGCCGAGTCAGGTCAGGGGTTGTGCAGGAGATTTGTACAGGTAGATGGCAAACTCGAAGGGGAAGCCGCCGGGGCGCAAGACATAGTCGTGCCGCAGGACAGGGTGGCCGCCGAGCTCCGCCTTGCAGAAGGTGAAAACCTGCATCGGATCAACGTAGTAGAGCCCTTCGTCGTGGTAATCCACGTGGCTCGTCATGGCGTTGAAGGCGATGCCTCTTTCGGCGGATGCCCACATGCGGCGCAGGGTTTGGGTCATGAAACCCCAGTTGTCGTCCATGCGGTTGTTGAAGACGCCCGAGAGCAGCGCGTAATCGCATGTCGGGAGCGGCGCATCCGGTGAGATGAGCGTGGCCTGTGCCTTGGGATCGTCTGCCATGGCGGCATTTGCATGGGTGATGAACTCCGGCACGATATCGACGCCGTGGTAGCTGCCTCTATGCCCGCGCGCCTTGAGGAAAGCATGGAGATGGGCGAGGCCGCAGCCGACATCGAGCACGTGGCCCAGCTCCGGCGCGATGCCTGTGAGCACGGCAAACCGGGCGCTTTGGGTCTGGGCGTCGGCCCATTGGACGGCCTGCGCGCCGGGACCATGCTCGGCGAGCAGGGCCTGGTAGTGGGAAATCAGGGTGTCGCTCACGTGGGCTCTCCGAGAAGCCGGGATTCGAGCTTGGTGTCGTAAAATGTCATGAAATTGAAACGCCCCCGGTAGCCGAATTCCACCCCGACGATCCGTTCCGAGACCTTGGCGAAGGCGGCTTGTGCCTGCTCGTAGGGCGCGCGCCAGCCGGTTTTCGGCATCGTATAGGCAACGGGGTGCCCCCAGAACATAGCGTTGCTGGCTTGAGTGCCCTGTTTCACGAAGCCGACATCCAGCATGGCCTCCCAGGCGCGCGCGAGATTGGCTTCCGTGGCCACCTCTTTGATCTTCGCCGGATGGCAGGGGGCTTCGGCGGTGACAAGCGTGGTGCCGTCGGCTTTTGTCTGTTCGCTGTAGACGCCCAGCTTGTTGTAGCGGAACGGCAGGCGGGAGAGGCTGTAATCCTGCAGGTAATCCGGGCCGAGGATGCTGGCCTCGGGAACCTCGAAGACGAAGAAGCAGGTGCCAACGGGCACGGCGCTGCTCATCAGGTCCACGTCGATCCCGAGCACCTTCGCCAGAACCACTTCCGGCAGGGACCAGAACAGCTTTCCGGCGCGGAACGAATGATCCCCGGCTTTGACTTCCACGCAACCGTTGCCGTCTTCGATGTGGCTCACGCCGCTGGAGGTGAAAATGTCGACGCCGAGCGCTTCAAGCCGCGCTTTTGCGGCATCGCAGAAGCCGGTGAGCGCTCCTTTGGCCGGGTAGCAGAACTTCTTGTTCACGCTTTTCCCAGCGAAGCGCGGATCGCCGGACGCGAGGGAGACGCCCACGCGGGCGTCCCAGAAGGGCGAGGATTCCTTGAGCGCGATCATCTCCGCATCGTTGCCGAGTTTCGGGCGGGAGAACATGCCAAGCGCGCCGCGCGCGTCGGAGGAGAATAGCGCCGGATCGCTGCCGGTGTATTTGGCCAGCATCGGTTTAACCGCTTCGGTGAGCGTGGGGCCATAGGTGGCCTGATACCAGTCAAGATACTGTGCGGGAACGGGTTTTTCCGGCTCCGCTTCCAATGCGGCAAGCTCGGCGAGGGCTGTCTGAGCGAGGGCCGGATCATCGACGCTGAAGTCGGGCATCTCAAAGCCCATCGTCCAGGTTTTGTCGGTGGTGCAGCCCCATTGCTGATCGTCCCAGATCAGGATGTTGTCGCGCAGAATGTCGGTATAGAAGGCCTCGCCGATAGGGGTGCGGATGTCAAAATTGTGGGTGCCATTGTCCACCCACCATTCCTTCCAGCGTTTGGACTGCAGGTTGCCGCCGATCTTGTCGGAGGCCTCGACAAGCGCCACTTTCGCACCGGAGCGGGCGAGGCGCCAGGCGGCGTAGATGCCGGCGAATCCGGCGCCTGCGATGAGGATATCGTAGTGTTTCACTGGCTCATCCTTGCGATGTCTTCGATGGAGTGTGGCGGGTGAATGCCCGATCTGACAAGGGGCAGGAAGCCCTCGGGGCCAACATGGGCGAGCGCGTCAATGGCGGCGAGGTGGGATTGAAAGGGGCCGAAGAACTGTGGGTAGACCGGGTGTGCGAAGTTTTGGAAACCGAGGGTGACGGTGCTTTGGGCAAAGGGATTTTGGGCGCTGAGGTAGCCGTAGGACCCGACGGGCGAGAGGTAACTGCTGGCGCCGAAGGTCTCGCAAAAGGCCAGCAGTCGATCGGATTTCTCCCCGCCCGGCATGCCGCTTTCGCTCGCCAGAACCATGGGCGTTTCGATGCCGGTGGCTTTGGCGATGGCGGCGATGATGGAGCGGTTCACGGCGGAGAGCCCTAGGGGGATCTGTGCGAAACCCTCGGTGAGGATCTCGGCCACCAGTGGATAGTGAGGAGCTTTGCCGAGGCAGGCTTGGACCGATTTCATCAGCTTGGCCTCGAACCCGTTCTCTGCCAGTTTTGCCTCCATGATCAGGGGCTTGGAAGGTTTGCGGGCTACGGAAAGTGAGAGCATAACCTCCCCGTTGGGCCCCTTGATCCGGTTGCGGCTTTGCCAGCTTTGCTTGGAGAATTGAACGTCATCCAGAAAGACGAAACGGTCGGCCTGATCGATCAGCGCGAAATAGCCAAGCCAAGGCAGAAAGGTTGGCTGCATGATCGCAAGGCAGCTCAAGCGATGTCCTCGTAGGTGATCGGATGGCCTGCCTTGACGGCGGTTTTCAGGCTGCGACCGCGCACCGCGCCGGCGTCGTTGGGCGGGATGCCGGCAGCCGGGCGCACGAAGCGAAAATCGGCGTCTGTGATCACATGGCCCACAGGCAAATCGTGCAGGGCGAATGCGGAGCGGCGGCCGACGGATTTGGAGACCTGCTCGGCCTCTGTCGTGCCTTTCTCGGCACTGCCCTTAAGGGCGTGGATGCCCTTCATGCCCTCTGCGATCTCTTTCATCACGTCGGGCGTGGCCGAGAACCTGTGGTCCGGGCCCTTGCGCGTCGGGTCAGACGTGTAGTGTTTCTCGACGGCCACAGCCCCCATGGCGGCGGCGGTGAGCGGGCCGAGGGCACCGATGGTGTGATCGGAGAATCCGACCATTTTCCCGAAGCGTTCGCGCATGGTCTGCATGGCGTTGAGGTTGATGTTTTCGAACGGCGCCGGATAGGAAGAGCAGCAATGCAGCAGGATCAGCTCGCCGGAATTGTGTTTATCCAACATTTCCACCGCATGGGTGATCTCCGCCAGATTGGCCATGCCGGTGGAAAGGATGATCGGCTTTCTCGTGCCTGCGACAGCCACGAGGAGATCGTCGAACGTCATCTCGAAGGAAGCGATCTTGTAAATCGGGCAATCGAGGCTCTCGATGAAATCCAGATCACGCGGATCGTAGATCGAAGTGAAGGGCAGCAGCCCCCGTTCGCGCGCCTTGGCAAAGAGCGGGGCGTGGAACTCCATCGGCATTCCGGCGCTTTCATAGAGTTCGTAGAGGTTTTCTTTGCCCCAGACGGGATCCACTGCCATCGAGGGGTGATTGGAGCGGATCGTCAGAGTGTCGGCGTCATAGGTCTGCAGTTTCAGGCTGTCCCAGCCGGCATCGGCGGCGATGTCCACAAGTTGGAGCGCGTGCTCGAGATCGCGGTCATGGTTGGCGCTGACTTCGGCGATGAGGAAGCACTTTTCTTCCGGGCCGATGGTTTTGCCTTCGATGGTCAGGCTCATGCGGGGCCTCCGGGGTTCAGGGTCAGGACCAAATCAATCACATTGACGGCGCCGTTGCCATCCACGGCTTTCATGGCTTCCGCATTGCGGGCCAGAAGGGGCGCGCGTGTGGCTGGATCGGCGAGGGCTTGTAGGCGGTCAAGGTAGGCGGCGCGGCCACCGGCCTGGCCGTCTTGGTAAATCTCGGCGAAACCGCGTGCAGTGAAACGGGTGAAGTATTCAGCGTAAGCCTCTCCGGCGGCGAGGTAAATCCCGTAGGTGCCAAGGCAGGCGGCCTCGTATCGGACCAGTCCGACGCGGCCCACGACAAGCCCGGCCTGCGCGATCAGCGGTGCGAGCGTGGCGGGGGCGTCATGCAGGGCGATCTGCGGATTGGCTTGGGCGCGGGCTGAAAGGCCAGCGCGGATGTCTTCGGAGAAGAGCGGGCCGATGACCACGTCGAGCGGCAGGCCGGATGGCAAAAGAGCATCGACGGTGGCGAGCGAGAAAGCGTCCGGATCCGAGCCGCCGCAGGTGATCAGCAGGCGCTCGGTCTTGGCCGGGGGGGCGGCGCGCAGGGTGCTGTAGTCCGGTGAAAGGATCGTGAACCGCGCGCCGGTTTCCCACCGCGGAGCGTTGGGCGGCTTGGGGAAAAGCGCGCGGGCGTTCAGGTAGGGCGTGATGATCAGGGCCGGGGGCGAGGGTTGATCGCGGTACTCATCGGGCGGGATGCAATCGATCATGGCGACCGTCGCGCCCTGCGCCGTGAGATGCGCAACTTCCTCCGACGCGCCCGCGCCATTGCCGTGCCAGTTGATGTCGGTGATCACATGGGTGATGGCGGGGGAGAGCCAGTCGCTGCCTGCGTCGAGGATCGTGTTTTCCGGGATGCCGTCGCGCAGCAAAAGGGCACGGCTCTGTGCGGGCACGACGTGAAGCACGGTGATGCCACGTGCCGCACATTCACGGGCCAGTGCATAGGCGCGGCGCAGATGGCCAAGCCCGATCTCGGGCCAGGCATCATAGCGTAGCGCGATGCAGGGCTCAGCCATGGTCTGCCTCCAGATAGGGCGCAAGCGTGGAAACCGTGCGGTCTGCGGCCCCCTTGTGCTGGCCGTGGAAGCCGCCGGTTTTGGCGGCAAAGCCTTGCAGTTTTTCAACATCTGAGAACAGAGAAACGAGGTCTTTGCCCATTTCCTGTTCATTTTCATACTTCCGCAGCGCGCCTGCCTCGATCGCTTCCAGCGCCGGGTAGAGGATGCCGTGGATCGAGGGGCCGGTGACGACGGGCTTGTTCAGCGCCAGCGGCTCGATGATGTTGTGCCCGCCCATCGGATAGAGCGTGGCGCCGACGAACATCAGGTCGCAGAGGCTGTAGTAGAAATCCATCTCGCCGATGCTGTCGCCCACCAGAACCTCGGGCCAAGTGAAGCCGTCCGGAGCAGTGAAATCCGCCGCCAAAACCGCGCTGCGCAGCCGCGCGTCCACACCTGCCTCCTGCAGAAGTGTGCAGACGGCTTCAAACCGCTGCGGGCTGCGCGGCACCCAGACGATGCGGGGCGCAGGCGAAACCTCGCCGCGCAGCTGCGCCACGATGGCCAGCAGCGCCGCTTCCTCGCCCTCGATGGAGCTTGCGATGCCGAAGACGGGCGCGCCGGCGGGATGCGTGGCCAGCAGCGCCTTGGCGGCCTCGATCTGCGGCTCTTTCTGCTGCTGGTCGAATTTCAGTTCGCCCACCAGTTGCACGCTTTCCGGCGGCATTCCGGCGGCCAGATAGCGCTCGGCCCGTTCCGGTGACTTGGTGAGGATGCCCTGATAGAGTCGCCAAAAGAGCAGGCGTGCGCCGCCTAACTTCTTGGAATCGCGGGTAAATCCGCGCTCAGTGTAGTTGCCGTTGATCTGGAACATCGGCAGCTTCACCCGCGCGGCCTGCACCAGCATGGCGGGCCAAAGCTCGGCCTCCACCACCAGTCCCAGCTTGGGGCGGTGGCGGTGATAGAAGAGCGAGAGCGCCCAGAACATATCAAAAGGCACATAGGCCGACACCACGCGGCCATCGGCGATTTCCGACGGAAAGGCCCGGCGCGCCTCGGCGAGGCCGGCGGCGGAGGAATGGGTGAGCAGGATCGTCTCGCCGCGCGCGAGCAGGCGGGCGATCACGGGTGTGGCGGCGCGGGTTTCGCCCAGCGAAGCGGCGAAGATGAAGACGCGCCCCTGCGTGCGCGGGCCGATGAAGCCGAAGCGGTTCCACCATTGCGCGCCGTAGAGGGGCTCCTTGCGGGTGCGCAGGGCGAGGATCACGAGGAAGACGGGCAGCAGCAGGTGGATGGCGATCTGGTAGACGACATAGACGCCACGCAGCCGCCAGCGCTCGCGCCGGGTGTAGCGGGGTGTCAGGTCGAGATACATGCAGCCGTTCCTTCGAGCGCGCCGCGTGTGGCGCCGGGCCTGCGCTCTAGCACGCGGCCCGGCGATTGTCAGGGGTATTCAGGGGTATGCTGGGGCTTTCAATGGGTTTCGGCGGCCCGGCGCCTGCGCGCTCAGCCGTAGGTGGCGGAGTGCAGATCGCGAACCAAGAATGTCGGCGCGCTTGCGCCAGCTTCCGCAGGCACGAAGCGCAGGCTGCGCGGTGCGCCCGGCATCAGCAGGATGGCGTTGTCGGAGAACCGTCCCGGCTGGTCCGCCTCCAGCGCAACGAAGAAGGCCGGGGCGGAAGCTGTGAGCGTGATCTCATAGGCCCCGCTGTCTTCCACAACCTCCTGCGTGATGGCCGGGGCCTGCAGATCATAGGCCTTGTAGGGCTTGGGCGCGAACCAGTCGCTGCCCGAGGTGCCCTCCGGCCCGTTCCAGCGCAGCAGCAGCATCTCATCAGCCTCGATGTCGCGCACCGTGGCCCAGTTTTGCGCCTGCCCGGGCACAAGCGCGCGTTTGACGCTTGTCAGGTGGCGCTCCTTGCCGTCCGGCGTGAAGGCAGAGACCTCCAGCGTGATCTCGGCCGCCTCGGGCAGATCGCTGACCACGCGGATCTCATAGCCCGCCTCAAGCGGCACCACGGTGGCCACGACGGACGCAAAGAAGCGGCGCGCGGCGTGGTGCAGCAGCTTCCAGCCGCCGCCGTGATCAAGCGACGCCCAGGAGCAGACGGGCCATGTATCGTTCAGCTGCCAGATCAGCGCGCCCATGCAGTGGGGTTGCAGGCTGCGCCAGTAGCTCACCGCCGTCTGGATCGCCATCGCCTGCTGCACCTGGCTCATGTAGACAAAGTTCTCGAAATCCACCGGGAAGCGGAAATAGCGGAACATCGTCTCCGCGATGCGCGCGTTGCCGCCGTCGTTCTTCTGGTGGCTCTCCATCACCGGGGCGGCGATGTTGAAATCCGAAGGGTCGGCAAAGCGGCGGACGACATCCATCGACGGGTAGGATTGGAAGCCGAATTCCGAGCAGAATCTGGGGTTTACATCCCGATAGTGTTCAAAGCTGCGCCCCTCGTGCCAGACGGACCAGAAGTGCATGTCGCCCGAGCTGTCATCATGCCAGGCATCCCCGAAGGAGAGCGGGCCGGGCGAGGGGGAGGAGGGCCACCAGTTCAGGGCAGGATCGACGGATTTCAGCGCCCGTTCGATGGTGTGGTTGAGGCGGTCATAGGCCACCAGGTAGCGGTCGCGGTCCTTGATGCTTTCCTCATACCAGGTGAGCGCGCCGATCAGCTCGTTGTCGCCGCACCAGAGCGCGAGGCTTGCGCGGTGCTGCAGGCGGCGGGCGTTGTCGGCCACCTCCTCCGCGACCTCGGCGAGGAAGGCCTCATCGGCCGGATAGAGCGAGCAGGAGAACATGGCGTCCTGCCAGATCATCAGGCCCATCTCGTCGCAGAGATCGTAGAAGGCCTCGCTCTCGTACCAGCCGCCGCCCCAGACGCGGAGCATGTTCATATTGGCGTCCACGGCCGATTGCAGCAGGCCGCGCAGCTCTTCGGGCTTGGCGTTGCCCGGCAGCGCATCCTGCGGGATCCAGTTCGCGCCCTTGGCGAACACATCGCGCCCGTTGACGCGGAAACCGAAGCTGCGGCCGACCTCGTCAGGCTCGCTCACCAGCTCAATCTCACGCAAGCCGATACGGAGGGAGGTTTGCGCCGTGCCGATGGTGATCTCCAGATCATGCAGCGGCTGTGCGCCCTGGCCTGCGGGCCACCAGAGGGCGGGATTGGCGATCTCGAAGGTGAAGCACACTTGATCGCCCTCCACCACGCCGGTCGCCGCCTGCCCACAGAGCGTGGCCTGCGCGGGGCCGCCTGCGCCTTCGATGAGCGCGCTCACCTCCACCTGCGCGTGGCCGGGGCTGTGGGTCTGATGCACCAGCACATCGGCAATGCGGGTCTCGGCCTCGGGTTCAAGATGCAGATCGCCGTAGAGGCCAGAGGGCATGAGTGCGGCGTTCCAATCCCAGCCGAAATCGCACTGCGGCTTGCGCAGCATGTTGCCGTTGGGCACGGGGTAATTCTGGGTGTAGGGCACGAAATAGGGCTGGGCCGCCTGCCGCTCGTTTGCCGCGCGGGTGGGGGAGTGGAAGGTGATCGCGATCTCGTTTTCGCCTTCGGTCAGGACCTCGGCGAGCGGCACGCGGTAGCGGCGGAAGGCGTTGGAGGCCTCCAGAACGGGGGTGCCGTTCACCCGCACCGTGGCCATGGTATCGAGCTGCGAAAGCACCAGAACCTGACGCGGGTCAGAGACGGTGAACCGCCGGGTGGCCGTCCAGTCCCGCCCGGCAATCCAGCGCGCCTTGTATTCGTTCTGGCCGAAATAGGGATCTTCGATGAGCCCCTGCGCCGCCATGGCGCTGGTGATGTCGCCGGGCAGATCCATGGTGAACTGCGTCTTGCCAGTGCAATCGGCCACGGCCCATTGGCCTGTGAGCGGGGTTGTCTGTGTCATCGGGTGTGCCTCCCATCAGCGCGCCATCGGGCGGAAAAGACTCGGTTCAAAGGTTTCTAAAACGATTTAGGAATATTGCAAGAGGTTCCTGAAACGTTTTAGATAAGGTTCCTCGCTACGATTGGCCGCCAGATGAAGCCCAAGCCCACCCTCAAGACGATTGCGCAACTCAGCGGCTTTGCCGTGCCCACGGTGAGCCGCGCGCTGAGTGATGCGCCCGACATTGCGCAGGCCACGCGCGACAGGGTGCAGGCCATCGCGCGGGAGATTGGCTATTCCCCCAATCGCGGCGGGCTGCGGCTGCGCACGGGCAAGACCTTCACCATCGCGCTGGTCTTGGGGATCGAGGATCGGGTGTCTGACCACGCGGGACGGCTGATCGCCTCTGTCGCCAATACGTTGCGCGCGACGCCCTACAATCTGATCGTCACCACCTTCTCCCAAAGCGCCGGCGATCCTCTGGGCGCGGTGAAACAGGTGGTGGAAAACGGGCTGGCCGATGCCATTCTGATCGAACAGATCGAGCCGCGCGACGCCCGTGTGCGCTACATGCTGGACGCGGGCTTTCCCTTTGCCACGATGGGCCGTTGCGACTGGCCCGAGCCCATGGCCTCCTACGATTTCGACAACCGCGCCTTTGGCGAGATCGCCGCGCGCGGGCTTCTGGCGCGGGGGCGTCGGCGGCTGCTGTGCCTCGCGCCACCCGCCGCTCAGAGCTATGCCCGCCATTTGCGGGAGGGCATCGAAGCGGTGTTGGCGCCGGGAGGCGCGCGGTTTGGGATGCTGGAGGGCATTCTCGGCAACCCCGATCGCGCCGCCTGCGAAGCGCTGATCGCCGGGAAGCTTGCGGGGCCGGAGCGCCCCGACGGTCTGATCTGCTGCTCCACGACGGACGCGCTGGCCGCGCTGAAGGCCATGCGCGCGTGTGGGCTGGTGCTGGGGCGCGACGTGGATCTCTACACCAAGGAAACCATCCCGCTGGTGCGCGATTTCGCGCCCGAGGCGATGAGCCTCACCGAAGACGTCGAGGCCGCCGGGCGCTTCCTTGCGCAAGCGGCGATTGCGGTGATCGAACAGCCCGACGCCACGCCGCCCCACCACCTTGCGGTGCCCGAGGCTGACGCCGAATCGCTCTGAAAAATCGCCTTGAATCAGTGCAGTACATAGAGAGCGGCGCTGCGAGAAAATATTTTCAGGGTGGCCCTTGCGGGGGCTTGAAACGGCGCGGGCGGATGATGATCTCGCGTTCAGTGGCGGGCAGTCCGCCACCCATCTCAACAGGAGAATACACATGCGTCGTGCAGCAGTTGGTGCCATGCTGGTCGCTCTGTTCGCGGCCCCGGCTTTCGCAATCACCCTGTCGGATATCGACACGGACGGCGACAGCCTGGTTTCGTATGCCGAGATCACCGTCAACTACCCCGACCTGACGGAAGAGGTCTTCACCGAGATCGACGCCAGCGGCGACGGTTTTGCCGATGAGGCAGAGCTTACCGCCGCCGTCGAGGCCGGTCTGATCGAGGATATGGCAGACTAAGAGCGCAAGGGACGCCGCGATCAGGAGAGGGAGCAGATCATGGCGGAACCAAAGCGACAGGCAAAACCGGACACCTTCCTGGCCTGGGGTTTCGCGGCTGCGACCGCCCTGATCGGCGGTGCGGCCATCGGCGCGGGGATGGATTGGCACTCTGCCATCCCCCCGCTTCCCGAAGCGCCCCCGGCCCCCACGCCCCTTGCGGGCGGGGAAGGGATCCCGTCAGATCGTCTCTGACACAGCCCCCGGCGGACGCGTGCCCGCCGGGGGTTTTGTTTGCAAAGCGGTTTAGGAAGGCCCGCCGAATTGCTCCCAGGCGTCCAGCGCCTGCGCGGCATACATCAGCGAGGGCCCGCCGCCCATGTAGATCGTTACCGCGAGCATCTCCTCGAACTCCTGCCGCGTGGTGCCGAGCCGGATCAGCGCCTTGGTGTGAAAGCCGATGCAGCCATCGCAGCGCAGGGCAATGGCGATGCCCATGGCGATCAGCTCCTTGGTCTTCTCGTCCAACACGCTTTCGCCGCAGGCGTCCTTGGACATCTGCGAAAAGCCGGTCATGGTGCCGGGGATGTCCTTGCGCAAAGTGCCGATCTGCTTGCTGATGGCGGCTGTGAGGTCGGGGTAGGATGGGGTGCCCATGGGTGCTCCTGTGTCTGGCTTTGTCCTCAGAAAGACGCAGGAGCGGGGCGGGCGGTATGATCCCTGTCAAACCGGGCGCGGGAACCTTGCGTCACGTCGTGTGAAACCTGCTAGGCTCCCGCCATTCGCGTCTCACCCCAAGGAAGGATCCGCCCATGGCCCCAGAGTCGCTTCCCTTCTCTGCACAGGAATACGCCCGCCGTCTTGCGCTCGTGCGTACCGCGATGGAGCAAGCCGGGCTGTCGGCACTGCTGGTCACCGATCCCTCCAACATGGCCTGGCTGACGGGCTATGACGGCTGGTCCTTTTATGTGCATCAGGGGGTGATCGTGACGCAAAGCGGTGCGCCGCAGTGGTGGGGGCGCAGGATGGACAGCTTCGGCGCGCTGCGCACTTGTTACATGGGGGCTGGTCATATCCACGGCTACGGCGATCACTTCGTGCAATCCACCGAGCGCCACGCGATGGAGGATTTGGCGCGGCTTTTGATCGATCTGGGGCAGGGGCGTGGGCGCATCGGGGTGGAGATGGAGAATTACTACTACTCCGCCAAGGCCCACGCGGTGCTGGGCCAGGCGCTGCCGGAAGCGCAGCTTGTGGATGCCACGGCGCTGGTGAACTGGCAGCGGCTGGTGAAATCCGGCGAGGAGATCGCCTTCATCCGCAAGGCCGCACGCATTTCCGACGCCATCGTCACCACCGCGATCGAGCACGCCGCACCGGGGCTGCGCAAGAACGAACTGGTGGCCGAGATCAGCCGCGCGGCCCTTTTGGGCGTCGGGGAGGATTGGGGCGATTACCCCGCCATCGTGCCGCTCACGCCCTCAGGGCTGGACGCCACTGCGGCGCATCTGACGTGGAACGGTGATCAGATGCGCGCGGGCGAGGCGACTTTTTTCGAACTGTCGGGCTGCTACCGCCGTTACCACGCGCCGCTGTGCCGGACGGTCTTCCTTGGCACGCCGCCGCCCGAAATGCTGGCCGCGGAAGCTGCGCAGCTGGAGGGAATCGCGGCCGGTTTGGAGGCGGCACGGGCGGGCAACCGGGCCTGTGACATCGCCAATGCCTTCACCGATGTGCTCAAGCGCCACAGCATCCACCGCGAAGGGCGCGCGGGCTATCCGGTGGGGCTGAGCTATCCGCCAGACTGGGGCGAGCGCACGGTTTCGATCCGGGCGGAGGATACAACCGAGCTGAAACCGGGGATGGTCTTCCACTTCATGCCCGCGCTCTGGATGGAAAGCTGGGGGCTGGAGACGACCGAAACCATCCTCATCACTGAAACTGGCGCGGCAGAGCCCCTGTGCTCGGTGCCGCGCAAGCTCTTCGTAAAGCCGTGAGCGGGCACGCCGTGGTGCCCGCCCGCGTTGTTTAAGTTCAGGCGGCGAGGCCAGACACATGCTCGTCGCGCCAGCCACGCCCCGGCTGGTAGCGCGCCGCCACCGTGCCCTCTTTGAGCGCAAAAAGGTGCAGCCAGCCGTTGTCAAACAGCTGCGCCACTTCGGGGTGGCTGGCCAGTACGGCGCTGATCGCCTCCTGCGGGGCCTCGATGAAGACCGAGAGCCGCAGCGGATCATGGGCCAGCGCCGCGCCGTCATGCACCGCCTGGAAGGGTAGCCCTGCGCGCAGCCGTCCGCCGTTGCCCTCCTGTACGCCGATGCCGCCGACAACGTTGTGGATCAGCTTGTTGCCGCCGCCAAAGGCCTCCGGTGCCACGGCGGAGCCGTAGTATTGCAGGCTGATCCAACTCGCCACGACGACGGGCGCCGTCAGGATCAGCTCCAGCGTGCCGAAGCCCGCGTCAGACTCCCAATCGTAATTGTGCAGGAAGGCCCGCCCGCCCAGATCGGCCCCCGCCGTGGTGCTGCGGGGCGCGGCGATGAAGGCGGCGCAGCCCGCAAGGCCCCACTCCGGGCGCACCTCGGCCCAGTTGCGCGCGCGCTGGGCAAGGCTGTCCGGGGTCGCGCCGTTCAGCCTTTGCGCCCGTTCGGCCCGCGCCAACGCGCCGGCAGCGTCGAGCCAGCCGCGCAGATGGGCCAGATCGGCCCCGTGGCCGCTGGAGAGCCCGTCGGTGTAGAGCGTGATCTGGTCCGTCGTCGTGTCGTGCAGCCCCGCCACGAAGCGCGTGTCCTGCGGCAGGGTGATGCCGTGGGCAGGCAGCGCCTCGCGCGTGGCGGGATCGTTGAGCAGGATCGCCAGCAGCCGGGCCGAAACCTCGCCGGTGTGCCCGCCGCAGGCCCCGCAATGATAGGCGCTGGCGTGGGGGTTGTTCGTCACCTGCGCGCCATGACCGAGCAGCAGCACGATGCGGGCGAAATTGCCCGTCAGGCTCATGGCTTTCAGCACCTTGGCGGCCAGCGCGGCTTTTTCATCGAGGCTGAGCGCATCGGTGAGCTGCGGCGGCGGGCTGCTGGCGGCGTTTTCGGTTTTCACGCCGAAGGAATCCTTCACGAGCTTCGCGCCGTAGAGCGGCCCTGCGCTTTCCACGAAGGCAAAGGAAGAGACAGCCGCCTGCCGGAACCGCCCCCAGGCGCGGGTGGCGCGGGCCGCGATCCGGCTGGCCTGCTCGCGCTCCTCGATGGCGTGGCTGCAGGAATGCAGCGCCGGGGCAAGCAGAACCGGCAGGTGGTTTTCCACCACATCAGAGCCCGCAGGCTGGTGCGACAGCGGCAGGCCGAAGAATCCCGCAAAACCAATGGTTTCAATGCCGGGTGCCTGCGCTTCCAGCGCGCGGCGGAAAACCTCGGAGCGCACGTCGATACAGAAAGCCGCCTGCAGCGCAGGCCGCGCGGTGGCGGGGCTGGGGGCCGCGAAGGCACCGGCCAGCTTGCGCTGATGCGCCCGTTCGCTTGCGTCCTGAAGGATCGCGTCCACCACCTGCGCGGGGGTCGGCCCCACGGGGGCCTCATGGGCGGCCACGGTCTCGGCCCAGCGGGGGGCGATTTCGGGCACATGGGCCAGAAGTGCCTCTTCCCAGATCAGCCGCAGCGCCAGCAGATCGCCCAGCGTGGCGTCGTTGCCACCGGCCTGTTCGGCCTGCCACAGCAGCCAGCGCGCGTGTTGGGCCCAGCCGCCAAGCTCGGTGAGCAGCCGGTGGAAGGCGGTTTCCGAGGCCGCTTCCGACAGGCCGAGCCGCTCGCAGGCGCGCAGCACGGCGCGTTCCGGCGTGTCGGGCGCGGCGGAGACATGGGCGCAGAACCCGGTGAGCCCGGCGATTTCGGGCGTCAGGTCGCGGCTGGCCCAGGCCTGCCAGGCGGCGAACGCGCCGCGATCATGGTCGGGCATCCAGAGCGCCTGCCCCTGATCGAAATGCCCAGCCGCCCAGAGCCCGATCGTGCGTTCGATCACGGCAGGCCAATCGGTGCCGGTGGACTCGGCGGCCAGTTCGGCGACGGTGGGCAGGGCTTTCGGTTCCGGCGCGGGCGCATGGGCCTTGGCCTTCAGCATGGCAAGATCCATCGGCTTAAACGGAGACGGATGCGCGATCAACGCGGCGGCGAGGTCATCGTCGGTGATCGTGCCATCCGCGATGCGCGCGAGCGCCGCAGCCCGGGGCCGCGTGACGGTGATCCCCGCCACGCGGGCCAGCCGCGCGGCTGTGGTGGCAAGGTCTTCGCCGGTCTGGCCGAGGAAGGGGTTCACCGCAACGGTGGCCGCGAGCGGGAAGGCGGGCGGGATCGCGCGTCCGGCAGCACCTGCAGCCTGCAAAAGGCCGGTGACTCGGGCCGGGGCGATGGTGGTGTGGTTCATGAACATCTTGGTTGCCCTTTCGTTGCGGTTACTGGAGGCGTGCGGATTTGAAGCCGCCGATCAGGCGGTCGAGCAGCGCGTTGAGGTAGAGCCCATTGGCAAGGTGCACCCGCATCCCGTTGCTCGCCGGGTGGTGCGACCAATGGGGAAACAGTGCCTGCGCGAAGGCGACGAAGCCGAAGGAGACGACGGTGAGCACGATCAGCGCCCATTCCAGCGCGCCGGGGGTGGGGGCGGCCGGAAGATACGGGCCCCAGATCGCGGCGGCGATCAGTTGGAAGCCGAAATAGGCGGTGGCGGCCGCGAAGGAAGCCAGCGCCGTGCGGCGGGTCAGGGCGGCGGGGGCGGCATCGGCAAGCCCCTGCGCCACGAGGTAGGCCACCCCGAAGATCAGCATGGTGCCAAGCGCCAGCGCCTGCGCGCTTTTCGCGCCGGTCACAAGGCCGAAGCCCGTGGCCATCGTGGCGTAGATCGCCAGCGCGATGGCGAAGGATTTCAGCACCGCGCTCAGGCCCGGCACGGCGACGGGGCCGGGGCGGCGCAGCGCGGCCACGGCCTGCACGGCTCCACCGGAGGACAGGAAGGCATGGGCCTTGTAGAGCGAATGGGCCACGATGTGCAGCAGCGCCAGCGCCCAGAGCCCAAGGCCGCATTGCAGCAGCATGAAGCCCATCTGCGCCACGGTGGACCACGCCAGCGCCGTTTTCACGGCACTCTGCGTCAGCATCACCACTGCGCCGAACAGCGCCGTCAGCCCGCCGAGCATCACCAGCGCCGCCATGCCGCCGGGGCTGGCCTGCACCAGTTCCGCCAGACGGATCAGCATGACGCCGCCCGCGTTGATGATCCCGGCATGGAGCAGCGCCGATACCGGGGTCGGGGCCTCCATCACTTCCGTGAGCCATCCATGCACCGGGAAGGCGGCGGTTTTCAGCAGCGCGGCCAGCACGATCAGCGCCACGGCGAGCTGCGCGCCCGCGTTCAGGCCACCTGCCGCTGCTGTAGCCAGCCCGTCAAAGGAGGATGCGCCAAGGCTCAGCCCAAGCAGCAGTGTCGCGGCCACCAGAGCGGCGTCGCCTGCGTGCCAGACAGCGGAGAATTTCGCCGCGGCGCGCTGTGCGGCGGCGCGCTCGGGGTAGAACAGCAGCAACTGGCGGATGCCCGCGCCGACCAGCAGGAAGCCCGCGATCAGCACCGGAAGGCTTGCAGAGAGCACCAGAAGCAGCACAGCGGCCAGCGTGGCAAGCATCAGGCTGTGAAACCGCCCTTCGCGGGCTTCGCCGTCCAGATAGCTGCGGGCATAGCGCATCACGATCCAGCCGATGAAGGCCACCAGCAGCGCCATCGTGGCGCTGATCGCGTCCGAGGCGAAGGCGATGGCGATGGGATCTCCCACCAGCGAAAGCTGCGCCGGGCCGACGAACAGCAGCTGCGCCATCGCCGCAACCGAAAGCAGGAGGGCGGCGAGGCTCGCGGCTTCCGGCAGCCAGCGCACCGTGGCCGGGCGGCGGCCCGGTGTCAGCGCCATCACGAGGGCGGCGAGGATCAGAAAAAGCGGTGCGAGGAGCGCTGTGGCGATGGTCGGGAACATGGGTGTCTCCGGTGGGGAAATGGAACTCCGAGGAGAACTAGCGGCTAGCAATGGTTTTAAAAATTACATATGTTGGGTCAAAACGTTCTGTATTTTGGAATTGATGTGGCGCTGAATCTCCACCACCTCCGCCTGTTTCGCGCCGTGGCGCAGGATGGCACGCTGACGGGCGCGGCACGGATGCTGAACCTGTCGCAATCCGCTTTATCCACTCAGATCAAGGCCTTGGAGGCGTCATTGGGCCATGATCTTTTCACCCGGCAAGGGCGGGGGCTGGTGCTGACGGAGGCCGGGCGGATCGCGTTGGACCATGCGGAGGCGATTTTCCGCACTGCAGAAGATTTGAGCGCCACCCTGAAAGGCGCAGGCGCGGAGCGTCGTGTGCTGCGCGTCGGCGCATTGGCCACGCTGTCGCGCAACTTCCAATTCGGATTCGTCGCCCCGGTGATCGGGCGCGACGACGTGGAAGTGGTGCTGCGCTCCGGCCCTCTGCCAGAGCTCCTGCGCGGGCTGGAAAGCCTCGCGCTGGATGTTGTGCTGAGCAATCTCGTGCCCGCGCGGGATGCGGCGAGCCCTTACCTTGTCCATCGGCTCGCGCAGCAACCGGTGAGCCTGATCGGCCCGCCCGGCCTTGCGGGCCGCGGGCTGGCGGAGCTGCTGGCGCAGGAGGCGCTGATCCTGCCCACGCCGGAGGCCGCGCTGCGCGCCTCCATCGATGCGCTGCTCGGGCGGATGGGGATCGTGCCGCGCATCGCAGCCGAGGCCGACGACATGGCGATGCTGCGCCTTCTGGTGCGCGCCGGGGCGGGGCTCGCGGTGTTGCCGCCGGTTGTTGTGCAGGACGAGCTGGCCTCGGGCCGCCTGTTGGAGTTGGCGCAGCTTGAGGGGGTGACGGAAGGCTTCTACGCGATCACCCGCCAGCGGCGGTTTCCCAATCCGCTGGTGGGTGAGGTGCTGGACGCCTTCCCGAAGGCAGCCAGCGGCGCGGATTACGCCGCGCCGGAGAGGTAGCCCTCTATCGCGGCCCGCGCGCCTTCCGTGGCGAGGCGGCTGTAGGCCTCGGTCACGGCGGCGCGGAACGCGGCATCCGTGGCCAGGGCCTCGGGGAAGACTTCGCCGAAGGCGAGCAGGACGGCCACTTTGCCCGCCGCATCGCCCGCGCCGTCGCTCTCCGCTTTCAGACGCGCAGCCAGCGGATCGCGCACGTCGATGGGCTGGCCCGCTTCGTCCACGCCGCCCACGTAGCGCATCCAGGCGGCCACAGCGAGGCAGAGCCCTTGCGGCAGCACGCCCTTGGCGCGCTGGTCCGCGATGGTGCCCAGCAGGCGCTGGGGCAGCTTCTGGCTGCCGTCCATGGCGATCTGCCAGAGCCTGTGGCGGATGGCGCGATCCCGGTAGCGGTCCAGCAGCGCGGCGGTATAGGCGGGCAGATCCTCGCCCTCGGGCTGGGGCACGGTGGGCAGGATCTCCACGGCCCAGAGCCGTTCCAGCAGGGCGGCGAAGAGCGGATCATGCGCGGCGTCGGAGATGGTTTCGAGCCCAGCCAGATAGCCCAGATAGGCCAGCGTGGAATGGGTGCCGTTCAGGCAGCGCAGCTTCATGGTTTCATGGGCGTCCACATTCTGCACGAACTGCACGCCGGCGGCCTCCCACGCGGGGCGGCCCTGCGCGAAGCGATCCTCGATCACCCATTGGCGGAAGGATTCATGCACCACGCAGGCCGGATCAAGGTAGCCCTCGGCCGCTGCCAGCGCGTCCACATCGGCTTGCGTCGTGGCCGGGGTGATGCGGTCCACCATCGTGGCGGGGAAGGGCACTTCGGCTTCGATCCAGGCGGCAAGGCCAGCATCGCGAGCGCGGGCGAAATCCAGCGTCACACCCTTGGCGAGGTGGCCGTTGGAGGGGAGGTTGTCGCACGAGAGCACGGTGAACGGGGCCACGCCCGCGGCGCGGCGGCGGGCAAGGGCCTCCACGATGAAGCCGATGGCGCTGCGCGGCGCGGCGGAGTTGGCCAGATCATGGGCGATGTCGACATCCTCCAGCCGAAGCGCGCCGGTGGCCGGGTTGTGGCTATAGCCCTTCTCGGTGATGGTGAGCGAAACGATCTTCACCGCCGGATCGGCCAGTGCGGCGAGCACGGCTTCGGGATCCTCAGGGGCCACGAGCACCTCGACGATGGCCCCGATCACCTGCGCGCGGTTGCCGCTCTCGGACAGCGTCACAGAGGTGTAGGCCCCGCTTTGCGGTGCCATCTGATCGCGCGCGCCTGCGCTGCGCAGCGACACCGCCGTGATGCCCCAATCGCCACCTTCCGCCGCCATCGCCTCTTCAGTGAAGACAGCGTTGAAGGCGCGGAAGAAGGCACCGGGGCCGAGGTGGACGATGCTGCGCCGGGGGGCAGACCCGGCGCGGCTCAGACGTGGCGCGTCAGCGGGCAAGCCAGCCTCCGTCCACGTTCAGCACGGTGCCCGTCACGTAGTTCGCAGCCGGGGTGCAGAGGAAGGTCACGGCGCCCGCGATGTCGGCCGGATCGCCCCAGCGGCCTGCCGGGATGCGTTCAAGGATCGCCGTATTGCGCACGGGATCTTCGCGCAGGGCCTGCGTGTTGTTGGTGGCGATGTAGCCCGGCGCCACGGCGTTCACGTTGATGCCCTTCGTGGCCCATTCATTGGCGAGGATCTTCGTCAGCCCGGCCACGCCGTGTTTGGAGGCGGTATAGGCGGGCACGCGAATGCCGCCCTGAAAGCTCAAGAGCGAGGCGATGTTGACGATCCGCCCGCCGCGCCCGGCGGCGATGGCGGCTTTGCCGAAGGCCTGACACATCAGGAACACGGCCTTCATGTTCACGTCGATCACGTCGTCCCAATCGGCCTCGGTGTAATCGGTGCTGTCGGCGCGGCGGATGATGCCCGCGTTGTTGACGAGAATGTCCAGATCGCCCGCTTCCGAAAGCTTGGCGGCCCCGGCGGCCGGGTCGGCCAGATCGAGCGTCATGGCCTCGCCCGACCAGCCCTTGGCAGCAAAGGCCTCAACGGTTTCGGCGCAGGAGGAGCGCCCGGCGGCGATCACATGCGCGCCCGCCTCGGCGAGGCCAAGCGCGATGGCCTGCCCGATCCCGGTGTTTGCGCCGGTTACCAGCGCGCGTTTGCCTGTCAGGCTGAATGTGCCGCTCATCGCAGATCCTCCATAGCGATCATGTCCATATCGGTGAAATCGACGTTATCCCCCGCCATCGCCCAGCAAAAGGCGTAAGCGGATGTGCCCGCGCCGCAATGGATCGACCACGGCGGCGAGATGATCGCCTCCTCGTTGGCGATCACCATGTGGCGGGTTTCCTGCGGCTGGCCCATGAAGTGGAAAACGCGCTGGGCCTCGGGAATGTCGAAATAGAGATAAGCCTCCATCCGGCGATCATGCACATGGGCGGGCATGGTGTTCCAGACGGAGCCCGCTTTGAACCGCGTGATCCCCATGACAAGCTGGCAGCTGTCGCAGACGTCAGGGTGCAGGTACTGGAAAATGGTGCGCTCATTGGCCGTTTCCGGCGCGCCCAGCTCCACGCGGCGGGCCTCGGCGTGGCGGATCAGGCGGGTGGGGTGGCTCTGGTGCGCCGGGGCGGAAAGGATATAGAACCGGCCGGTTTCGAACGTGATCGGGCCTGCGCCCATGCCGATATAGAGGATCTCTTCCCGTGCCATCTCGTGGCGGCTGCCACCAACGGAGACGGTGCCCGCGTCGGCAAGGCACAGGATGCCCATCTCCCGGCGGTCCAGAAAGCCCGGCGTGCCGGTTTCGGCCATGTGATCCAGCACCAGCGGCGCGGCGTCCACCACGGCGGAGCCGAGGATCAGGCGATCGTAATGGGTGTAGACCAGCCGGATCTCACCGGGCGCAAACAGATCGCCCACGTGGAAATGGCGGCGCAGGGCCTCGGTGTCGAAGCCCTTGGCGGCCTCCGGGTCAATGGCATAGCGGTTTTGCGACGTGAGGGTCATGGGCGTCCTGTTTGTAGTCGGGAAATGTCAGAGGCGGTAGGCGGCCTTGGCCAGCCCGTAGGCCAGATCCTGCGCCACCTCGAAGGCCTCGGCCTCGCGCAGGCGGCCCGTGGCCACGAGCGAAGAGAGATAGGCGCAATCCGAACGGCGCGAGACATCGTGCCGGGCGGGGATGGAGCAGAAGGCGCGGGTGTCGTCGTTGAAGCCTGCGGTGTTGTAGAAGCCGCAGGTTTCGGTGGTGGCTTCGCGGAACCGGCGGATGCCCTCGAAGCTGTCGAAGAACCACCACGGCGGGCCAAGGCGCAAGGAAGGGTAGGCGCCGGCCAGCGGGGCCAACTCGCGGCCGTAGGTGGTTTCGTCCAAGGTGAAAAGCAG
Organism: Pseudoruegeria sp. SHC-113; assembly: GCF_025376885.1. Classification (NCBI taxonomy): domain Bacteria; kingdom Pseudomonadati; phylum Pseudomonadota; class Alphaproteobacteria; order Rhodobacterales; family Roseobacteraceae; genus Pseudoruegeria; species Pseudoruegeria sp. SHC-113. Next base: position 2,973,193 of record NZ_JAHUBR010000001.1, on the reverse strand, counting down.
GATGGTGAGGACGGGCTCCATGCCGACTGCGTCGAGCATCGGCTTCAGCGCGCCCACGAAATCGGTGCGGCCCGGAATGTCGAACCCCTTGTCGCGGCCGAATTCGGCGAAGACACGAACGGAATGGTTGCGGCGCGATCCGGCGTGGATCTGCATCACCATGCCGTCCTCAAGGCTCATACGCGCCATTTCGGTGAGCATCTGGCCCCGGAAAGCATCGGCCTCCTCAGCGGTGAACGCGCCTGAAAGCACTTTGGCGAAAAGCGCCGCCGCCGCCGCGTCACCCAGATCCTCGGTGCGGGCGGAGGGGTGGCCGTGGTCGGTGGCTGTCGCCCCATGGGCGCGGAAGAAGGCGCGGCGGGCGCGGTGGGCGGCGAGGTAGCCCTGCCAGCTGGCGGTATCTTCGCCGGTGAGCGCGCCAAGCGCTTCCACATTGGCTGTGAAGCCTTCGAACTCCGGGTCCACCACGGCATCGGGGCGGTAGGTGGTGATCACGCGGCCCTGCCAGCCGCTCTCGCGGATCGCCTTGTGGTGGGCCAGATCGTCCAGCGCGCCTTCGGTGGTGGCCAGCGCCTCGATGTTGAACCGCTCAAACAGCGCGCGCGGGCGGAAGGCCTCCTGCGCGAGGCAGGCTTCGATGTGATCATAGGTGGCGGCGGCGGTTTCGGGGCGCAGGATCTCGTCGATGCCGAAGACATGCTCGAAGGAATGATCGAGCCACATGGCCGAGGGCGTGCCGCGGAACAGGTGGTAGTTGGCCGCAAACCGCGCCCAGATCTTGCGCGGATCGCTCTCGACCGCGCCGCCATCCACGCGTGGCACGCCTAGATCGGAGAGCGAAACGCCCTGGCTCACCAGCATCCGGAAGACGTAGTGATCAGGCACCACGAAGAGCTCTGCCGGGTTCGGGAAGCGCGCATTCTGCGCAAACCAGCTTGGGTCGCAATGGCCGTGCGGGCTGATGATCGGCAAGCCAGCGACGCTTTCATAAAGCGCGCGCGCAAGGGCGCGCTGGCCGGGCTCTGCGGGGAACAACCTGTCGGGATCGGTGAGGGGCATGTGGGGGCCTTCTGCGCGTCGCGTTGAAAAACTGATATGCTAGTTTATTAGTTGTGTCAAAATATATTCTGCACTAGGTTTCCCGTGATCAATCGCCCCACGGAGCCCCTATGAAAGATCCCCTGATCGCCCCTTTGCCCGCCGCCGCCAATTCCGCGACGGAACAGGTCTATCAGGCGCTTTATGATGCCGTGATCTCGCTGGAGCTGCCCCCGGGCTCGAAAGTCTCGGAGGCCGAGATCGCCCGGCGGCTTGATGTCTCGCGCCAGCCGGTGCGCGATGCGTTCTTTCGGCTCTCGAAGGTGGGGTTCCTGTCGATCCGGCCGCAACGGGCGACGCTGATCACCCGGATCTCCAAAAAGGCGGTGCAGGATGCCGTTTTCACCCGGATCGCGCTGGAGGTCGAATGCCTGCGCGAGGCGATGCGCAACCTGACGCCTGCCGATGTGAACGCGCTGAAAACCAATCTCGCTAGCCAGGAGGCGGCGCTGGCCAACCCGGATCCGGCCCGCTTTCACGCGCTGGACGAGGCGCTGCACGAAAAGCTCTGCCAGATCGCGGGCCACCCCCATGCCTGGGTGCTGATCCAGGAGCAGAAGGCCCATATGGACCGCGTCCGCTACATCACGCTCTCGGCGGAGCGGCGGCACAAGGTGTTGGGCGAGCACGGCGCGCTGCTGTCGGCGATCATCGAGGGCGATGCGGCCAAGGCCGAAGAGCGCCTGCGCAGCCATATTGGCGCGATCCACCAGACGCTCGACGAAGCCCGTGCGCAGAACCCCGATTTCTTCGAGGACGAAGCCTGAAGGCACTTTTCGGCCCGTCAGCTTTCGTCACGGCCCCATGCTGGCGCGGGGCCGCCAAGGTAGGGCGCGGGCGTGTCGGTGCTGGCGCGGGCACCGTCGATGCGCAGCGGGCTGCGTAGCATCTGCATGGACTGGCCGCCGCGCGTGGTTTCGCCCAGCATGTCCAGCGATTGCAGCACGCCGGACTCCACAAGCCCTTTCCAGTCCAGCACCGGCGCGGCCCAGATGTCGGCGGCGACGAAAATCCTGATCCAGTGGTCGGTGGGTTCGGTCTCCAGATGGATCGCCAGTTCCGCCTTGATCGCGTCGCGGTGGCGGAAGGGGTCAAGGCCTGAGAAGGGCGCATCGAGCGAGAGGCAGGCGGCGAGTTTGTCTAGGCTGTTCATCGCGATGGCCACATGGCCATCCGCCGTGCGGTAGACGCCGTAGGGCGCGGCCAGATAGGCATGGGCGGGGAAGTTGCCGGGCCGCTGGGGCGGCTGGCCGCCGTCGTTGAAATGGGTGGTGAGCAGCTCGAACTGCAGATCGCAGATCGCCTCGATGAGGCTGGTTTCCACCAGCCCGCCTTCACCGCTGATCCCGCGCCGCACCAGAAGCGCAAGGATGCCATGGGCCAGCGCCGCGCCTGCGAGGATGTCGGCGACGGGCAGGCCAAGAGCCACCGGGCCATCCGCTGCGCCGCCCGAAAGCCACATGATGCCTGAGCGCGCCTGCGCCAGCAGGTCCTGTCCCGGCAGCCCCTGCCACTGGTTGCCGCTGCCATAGCCCGAGATCGAGCCATAAACGATAGAAGGCTTGCGCGCGCGCACCACCTCAGGGCCAAAGCCCAGCCGTTCGATCACGCCGGGGCGGAAGTTCTGGATCACCACATCCGCTTCATCGATCAGCGCCCAGATCTTTTCGCGGTCGGCCTCCTGCCGCAGATCGGCAGAGATCGAGCGTTTGCCCCGGTTGATCGCGTGAAAGATCGTGCTTTCGCCGTCGATCCGCACCTCCGAGACATAGAGATAGCGCGACAGATCCCCTGTCCCGGCGCGCTCCACCTTGATCACGTCTGCGCCAAGGTCAGCGAGCCGCAGCGAGGCGTAGGGCCCGGCGAGGAACTGGCTGAAATCCAGCACCTTGAGGCCGGCGAGGGGGGCGGTTGATGTCATGTCGGCTCTTTCAGTCGATGGGGAAGCTGGCGGCGAAACGGGCGTTTAGCGCATCAAGGGCGGCCTCGGGGGCGATCTTGCCCTGCAGGGCCTCTGTCACGATCGTGCCGCCGTCTTCCTGAAAGCCCATGTAGCCCGCGTGGCGCGGGCGCAGCCAGGCGGATTCATGGGTGGCCCGGGTGTCAAAATACGCGCCCTTCACCGGGGCGTTGACCTCTGCATCCGCCCAGGCCACCGCGTTGCCCGGCTGGCCGTTGGCTTGTGCATAAAGCCCGCGCTGACATTCCGCCCCGGCGAGCCAGCCGGCAAAGCCTGCGGCCAGTGCCGGGTGCGTGCAGCGGTGAGAGACGGCGATGCCGGTGCCACCAAGGGCCGAGCCGATGGGGCCGCTCTGGCCCAGTGTCGGGATGTCAGTGAAGGCCACGGGTTTCGCGCGGTAGCCCGCGTTGGCGTAGCCCTTGTAAAGATAGGTGAGCGGGGCGAGGCGCAGGCGGCCCGTTTCTTCGCAGAGCGCATCCAGCGCGGCGATCGGGTCCATCCCGAAACATGCCGGATCAAGGTGGCGGCTCACGGCCAGCAGGGCCTCGAACACGGCAAGCCCGGTGGCGCGGGGCAGAAGCTCATCGCGCGCAGAGCCGCAGGGCTGCCCGATATTGGCGGCCAGGGTGTAGAGGCACATCAGCCCATGCGGGGGCCGCAGGGGCAGGATCACCTCACCCGCCTGGGCTGCCGCGATCACCTCGGCCCATGTGGCGGCGCGCGCGCCCTTGTCGGGGCGGTGGGCCTGCACCTGCGTGGCGGCATCGATGGGCAGCGCCCATTGGTGGCCCTGCAGCGTGTAGCTCACGTAGCTCTTGCCCACGGTCTCATTGGCCAGCGCCTGCAGCACCTCTGGGGGGAGCCATGCATCCAGCGGCAGCAGGCAGCCCTCTGCCACGCAGATCCCGGTGTGGGGGTGGTCGATCACCATCAGGTCATAGGCGGCGGCGAGTTCATCCACCGGGGTGCTTTCAAACCCCTGCAGCGAGCGTTTGTCCCATGTGATCGTGACGCCGGGATTGGCCCGCATGAAGGCCTCTGCAGCCGCCACGACGGGATCATAGCCGCGCGGGTCGGACCATGTCATGCCACGCAGGGTGATCGGCTCAGCGCTCGTGTGAAGCCGCGGCGCGCTCATTCTCCTGCTCCCGGCGCGGCGGCCCCGGCGCCGAGTTTCACCGAAAGCGCTGCGCTGGCGTCGATCAGGATCTTCTTGCAGGAGGCGAAATCCGGATCGCCCTTTTCCGTCAGCCGCCGGATGTAAGGCATGGTCAGCGCCGCGATCACCTCGCCCGCGTAGGAGAAGACGGGCACCGAGATATTGTGCACCCCTTCGATCACCATTGAGGGGCTTTCGCAGTAGCCCAGCGTCTCCGCCTGCGCGACGCTTTCGTTGAATTTCTTGCGGTCGGCGGGTTTCACGCCGGGGATGCGGGCGAGCAGTTCCTCGCGGCGCTCCGGCTCATAAGCATAGGTCAGCACCGCGCCGGAGGCCGTCACCACGATCGGCACCCGCGCGCCGAGGCGCACAGAGGTGATGTTGTTGCCGGGCGGGTCCGTCTGGGCGATGACAAGGATGTTGCTGCCGTGCAGGATCGCCAGATGCACCGATTGGTTCGTTTCCTGCGCGACCTCTTCCATGATCGTTCCGGCCAGCCGGGTGAGGCGCTTGGTGGGCGGGTGGCGGTGGGCCAGTTCAAACAGCAGCATGGTGAGCGTGTAGCGCTCGCTGTCCGGGTCCAGCATCACGTAGCCGCGTTCCTGCAAAACGGTGAGCATGCGGAAAATCTCGGAAAGGGAGCGATCCAGCGCCGCCGCGATCTCGCTTTTCTTGAAGCCGCGCGGCTCCTCGGCCAGCAGTTCGAGGATGTCGAGCCCCTTGGAGAGCGCCGGGGCGCTGTATTTGCCGCTTTCTAACCGCGCCGTCGTCTCGCGCACCACCTTGTCCATCACAGCCCGCCTTACAGGTTCCAAATCCGCCGGGCGTTGCCCGCGTAGAGCGCCGCGCGCTCGGCCTCGCTCCAACCGGAGGTCAGGGCGTGGGTGGCGGCCACCCATGTGGGCAGCCCGCCGCCCAGATTGCATACAGGGCTATCGGAGCCCCAGACAAGCCGGTCTGGGCCAAAGACGGCCGCCGTCGTCTCCACATAGGGGCGCAGATCGGCGAGGCTCCAGCGCTCGGGGTCACCATAGGCGACGACGCCCGAGATCTTGGCCATCACGTTGGGGCGCTCGGCCAGCCGCAACAGCCCCTCTTTCCAGCTCTCATAGGCCCCGCCCGCGATATCGGGCACGCCGCAGTGATCGAGGATGAAGGTCACATCGGGGCAGTGATCCACCAGTTCCACCACGATCCCGTGCTGGCGGGGCAGGACGCAGAGATCGAAGGTCAGCCCGGTGCCCGAGAGCCGTTTCACGTTGTCCCGAAACAGGGGCGTGGTGCTGAGCGCATCCTCCACCACATGCAGCACACGGCGGAAGCCCTTGATCGCGGCGCGGTCCTGCGCGGCTTCAAGGAAGGCGGCGAAACCTTCGCTCTCCGGGCGGCAGGAGGAGATCGCGCCGCGCATCAGGGAGCCGGGGGCCGCCATCAGCTCCTCCACCAGATCGGTCTCCGCCGCGATCTGCGATTCGGCGACATCCACCTCCATGTGCAGGCAGCCGGCGATCCCGAGCCGCCCGGCCAGCACCGTGTAGCTGTCAAAGCGGCTGGGCGCATCCAGCGCGGGCACGTCGGCAAGCCACGGATAGCTCAGGCGTTCCGGGTAGATCAGGTGCAGATGCGTGTCGAAAAGCATGGGTCCTCCGATGGGGTAATTGCCCTTGAGGAAGATAAGCATTGACTAAATATGAAAGTCAAGTTTATCCATAAAACACGCTACGGGCCGGCAAGACATCCAAACCGAAGGCTCGTCATCATGGGAGGAACTTGATGAAACGCTCTGGAATCAACGTGTTGCTTGGTGCAACGGCGCTGTCGATGGCCGCGGGCCTTGCGGGCGCGGCAGAATTTGACGGGATCACGCTGCAGGCCAAACTCATCGGCGGGCAGCAATATGAGGCGCTTTATGCGCGCATCGCCGAGTGGGAGGCAGCGACGGGCGCGACCGTGGAAGTGATCAGCAAGAAGAACCACTTCGAGCTGGACAAGGAGTTCAAATCCGACCTCGCCGCCGGCACGCTGGGCTGGTGCGTCGGCTCCAACCACTCGTCCTTCGCCTCGCAATACCCGAGCCTCTACACCGACCTGACGCCCTATCTCTCCGAGGAAACCATGGCCGGCTTCGTGCCCGCCAACATGGCAGCCTCCAAGATCGGCGACGCGCTGGTGATGCTGCCGCGCGCACAGTTCGACGTATCGGCGCTCTACTACCTGAAAGACATCTACGAGGATGAAGCCAACAAGGCGGCCTACAAGGAGAAGACGGGCAAGGATCTGACTCCGCCCGACACATGGGAAGACGTGAAGGAACAGGCGATCTTCTTCACCGATGCGCCCAATTTCTACGGCACGCAATACGCAGGCAAGGACGAAGCCATCGTGGGCCGCTTCTACGAAATGGTGGTGGCCGAGGGCGGCCAGCTGTTCAACGAAGACTGGTCCCCGGCGTTCAACTCCGACGCGGGCGCGCGGGCACTGCAGTGGTTCGTGGATCTCTACGAAGCAGGCGCCGTGCCGCCGGGCACCACCTCCTACCTCTGGGATGACCTCGGGCAGGGCTTTGCCTCCGGCACCATCGCGCTCAATCTGGATTGGCCGGGCTGGGCGGGCTTCTTCAACGGCACCGACAGCTCCAAGGCCGCTGGCAATGTGGGCGTGAAAGTGCAGCCTGCAGGCTCCTCCGGCGCACGCACCGGTTGGTCTGGGCACCATGGCTTCTCCGTCACGGAGTCTTGCGAGCACAAGGAGGCCGCCGCCTCGCTGGTGGACTGGCTGACCAACGAAGACAGCCAGAAGCTTGAAAGCGCGGCAGGCCCGCTGCCCACCCGCACGGCGGTCTGGGAGCATGTGGTGGCCAGTGCCGAGGGCGATGCCTATCGCACCGAAGTGCTGCAAGCTTTCCAGGCGGCGGCCAGCCACGCCTTCCCGGCCCCGCAGACGCCCTACTGGATCGAAGCCACGAACCTCATCTACCCCGAGCTTCAAGCCGCGATCCTTGGCGACAAATCGGTGGAAGACGCGCTCCAGACCGCAGCCGACGCGGTTGACGAGCTGATGCAGGAGGAAGGCGTCTACTAAGCGCCTCACCTGATCCGGCAGGCGGCGGATCTCCCGCGCCGCCTGCCGACACGCACCCTACAGACACCCCAATCAGGAAAGTTTGGCCGATGTCCCGACTGAAGCCACCGGCGTGGTTTGTCCTGCTGCTGCCTGCGGTCATTATCCTCGCGGCTGTTGTGCTGATCCCGCTGCTGCTGTCGCTCTATTCGAGCTTCACCCCCTACCGCCTGACGCGGCCGGACTCGCTTTATCGCTGGATCGGCTTTGCCAACTACGAAAAGGCGCTCACCAGCATCCATTTCTGGACAGCCTTCGGCCGCACTGTGCTGCTGCTCACCATCGCGCTGAACCTTGAAATGCTGATGGGGCTGGGGCTGGCGCTTCTGGTGAACAAGGTCACATGGGGCCAGCGCTCCCTGCGCACCATCATGATGTTTCCGATGATGTTCTCGCCGATCCTCGTGGGGTTTCAGTTCAAGTTCATCTTCAACGACAACGTCGGCCTCGTGAACAACGCCCTGCAATCGCTGGGGCTCACCGATCAGGCGATCCCCTGGCTGGTGGACGGCAAGCTTGCCTTCTTCTCGATCCTCGTGGCCGAGATGTGGTCTTCCACCTCCGTCTTCGCGATCCTGATCCTTGCCGGGCTTTTCGCGGTGCCGCGCGATCCAATCGAGGCTGCCACCGTGGACGGCTGCACCCCGTGGCAGACCTTCCGCCACATCACGCTGCCCTTCATCATGCCCTTCATCTATATCGCGCTCGCCATCCGCTCGCTGGACGTGGCCCGCGCCTATGACATCGTGCAGATCATGACGAACGGCGGCCCCGCGCGGCGCACCGAGCTTCTCTGGACGCTGATCGGGCGCACCGGCTACGTGGATGCCCGCATGGGCTACGCCAACGCGATGGGCTACATCTCCATCTTTCTGGCGATCTTCTTCACCGTTTACTTCTTCCGCAAGCTCAACGCCGCGCGCGCCGAGCTGGGCATGGGGGGCTAGGGGCGCGCCATGAACGAGAACCTCAAACACCGCATCAAGGCGCGCATCCTGAAGGCGCTCCACCTCTTCGCGCTCTTCATCGCCATGGCCATCATCTGCGTGCCCGGCCTGTGGATCGTGCTCAACTCCTTCCGCCCCACGGTAGAGATCATGGCCAAGCCGCCAGTCTGGATCCCGTCGGAGCTGAACCTCGACAACTACCGCGCCATGTTCGGCGCGGTGGGCGAGGGCGGCGTGCCGGTGGTGCAGTATTTCACCAACTCGCTGATCATCTCCGTCACCTCCACCGTGATCGCCATCCTCGTGGGCATGGCCGGGGGCTACGCGTTTGCGCGCTTCAAGTTCAAGGGCAAGGCCGGGATCTTCATCGGCCTCATGCTCACCCGCGCGGTGCCCGGCGTGTCGCTCTCGCTGCCGCTGTTCATCGTGATGGCGAAAACCGGGCTGATCGACACCCACCTCGGGTTGATCCTCGTCTATGTGGCGCTGAACGTGCCCTTCACGATCTGGCTGATTGACGGTTTCTTCCGTCAGGTGCCCATCGAGCTGGCCGAAGCCGCCGAGATCGATGGCTGCACCCGCTGGCAGGCCTTCTGGAAGGTGGAGTTCCCCGTCGCCCGCGCCGGGATCGCCTCTGCCGGGATCTTCGCCTTCCTCACCTCGTGGAACGAGTATGCGCTCGCAAGCCAGCTCACCCGCTCGACCTTTTCCAAGACGATGCCCGTGGGCCTGCGGGATTTCACCAGCGAATTCACCATCAACTGGGGGGGCATGTGCGCATTGGCCGTGCTGATGATCATCCCCGCCCTCATCCTCACCTTCATCGTTCAGAAACACCTCATTGCCGGCCTCACCTTCGGCGGCGTGAAAGGATAAGACATGGCCCAGGTCCAACTGCGCAGCGTCGTGAAGAAATACGGAGCGCTGGAAGTCGTTCACGGCATCGATCTTGAGATCGCCAACAACGAGTTCGTCGTGCTCGTCGGCCCTTCGGGCTGCGGCAAATCCACCACGCTGCGGATGATCGCCGGGCTTGAGGCGATCTCGGGCGGCGAGATTTCCATCGGGGATCGGGTGGTCAACGATCTGCCGCCCCGCCACCGCAACATCTCCATGGTGTTCCAGAACTACGCGCTCTACCCGCATATGACGGTGCGCGAGAACCTCGGTTTCTCGCTGAAAATCGCCAACAAGCCGCAAGGCGAGATCGACAAGGCGGTGGCGGAGGCTGCCAATATCCTGTCGTTGAGCGATTACATGGACCGCAAGCCCGGCGCGCTTTCGGGCGGGCAGCGCCAGCGAGTTGCCATGGGCCGCGCCATTGTGCGCCACCCCGAGGTCTTCCTGTTCGATGAGCCGCTCTCCAATCTCGACGCCAAGCTGCGCACCCAGATGCGCACAGAGATCAAGAAGCTGCACCAGAAGGTGCAATCCACCATCGTCTACGTGACCCACGATCAGGTGGAGGCGATGACGCTCGCCGACCGCATCGTGATCATGCGCGACGGCTATATCGAGCAGGTCGGCACGCCGCTGGAGGTGTTTGAGAACCCGGTGAACACCTTCGTGGCGACCTTCATCGGCTCCCCGCCAATGAACCTTCTGCCCGCCACCATCACGAACGGTGCGGTGGCCATTGAAAACGGCCCCACCGTGGCCTTGCCCACCGCCTTTGAAGGCAAGGTGCGCGAGGGGCAGGCGGTGATCCTTGGCTTTCGGGCCGACAACCTGATGCCGCGCGGCCATTCCCTGCCGATGGAGGGCCAGCACGCGGCCTTCGACATGAAGGTGAACCTCTCGGAGCCGCTGGGTACCGAAACGCTGCTCTTTTCCACGCTGGCCGGAAACGAGGTGCAGGCCAAGATGCTCAATCCGCGCCCCATCCGGGATGGCGAGGTTTTGCCCTTCCAGCTTGATTTGATGCGCTGCCATCTTTTCGATGCCGCCAGTGAAGCCAGCCTGAGGTAAGCGAAATGGCCAAGATCGAACATGTCGAGATCTGGATGAACGACCTGAAGCCCAAGGTGCGGCGCTCAGATGCGATCCAGAGTTTCGTCTCGCAGGAGACGCCCTTCGTGCGCATCACGGATTCTGACGGCGCGCAAGGGGTCGGCTACAGCTACACCATCGGGCAGGGCGGCCCCGCCGTTATGAGCCTTCTGAAGGAAACGCTGGTGCCGCAGCTGATCGGGCGCGAGGCCGAGGAGATCGGGCGCATCTGGCGCGATCTGCTGTTCTCCACCCATGCCACCAGCGTCGGCGTGATCACTTCGCTGGCGCTGGCTGCGATCGACACCGCGCTTTGGGATCTGCGCTGCAAACGGGCGGATCTTCCGCTCTGGCGGATGCTCGGCGGCGCGAAGGACAGCGTGCCGATGTACACCACCGAAGGCGGCTGGCTGCATATCCCCACCGAGGATCTGGTGGCCGATGCATTGGACGCGCAGGCCAAGGGGTTTGCAGGCTCCAAGATCAAGATCGGTCGCCCTCACTTAAGCGAGGATCGCGAACGGCTCGCGGCGGTGCGTAACGCCGTCGGCCCAGCTTACGAGATCATGGTGGACGCCAACCAGAGCCTCACCGGGGCCGAGGCCGCCCGCCGTGCGCGGGTGTTGGAAGAGCAGGGCATCGCGTGGTTCGAAGAGCCGCTACCGGCTGATGACTTGCTGGAGCACGCGCGGCTCGCGGCCTCCACATCGGTGCCGATCGCCGTGGGCGAGAGCATGTATTCCCTCAGTCAGTTCAAGGATTACCTCGCCGCCGGCGCCGCCGACATCGTGCAGGTGGATGTGGCCCGCATCGGCGGGATCACCCCGTGGATGAAGGTCGCCCATCTGGCCGAAGCCTTCAACGTGCCCGTCTGCCCGCATTTCCTGATGGAGCTGCATGTGAGCCTCGTCTGCGCGATCCCCAATGCGCCGTGGCTCGAATACATCCCGCAGCTTGACAGCCTCACCACCGAGCCGATGCGCATGGAGCAGGGCCGCGCCTATGCCAGCGATGCGCCGGGGCTCGGCATCGCCTGGGATTTCCAGGCCATTGATGCCTGCCGCATCGAGGGCCTGAGCCACAGCTTCGGGAAAGGAGCAACCTGATGCAACGCATGGGTATGATAATCGGGCTCGCTCCCGAAAAGGTGGAGGAATACAAACGCTTGCACGCCGATGTCTGGCCCGGTGTGCTGGCGATGATCTCTGCCTGCAACATCCGCAACTACTCGATCTTCCTAAAAGAACCCGAGAACATCCTGTTTGGGTACTGGGAATACCACGGCTCCGATTTCGCCGCTGACGCCGCGAAGATGGCCGCCGATCCCGAAACCCAGCGCTGGTGGGATGTCTGCATGCCCTGCCAGGTGCCGCTTGATACCCGCAAGGAGGGCGAGTGGTGGGCGATGATGGATGAAGTCTTCCATTTGGAGTGAGCCATGTTTGACGATCTGCAACAGCATTGGCCCAAGGCCAGCCGTCCGCGCCCCATCGTGATCTTCGGGGCGGGCTCCATCGTGACGGACGCCCATCTGCCCGCCTACGCCAAGGCGGGCTACGCGGTGGCGGGGATCTATGACCCTGACCTTGAAAAGGCCGGGACGCTCGCCGCCGCTCATGGCTTGATCGCCTTTGACACGCCGCAAGCCGCCGCCGCGCACCCCGGCGCGCTCTTCGATCTGGCCACGCCACCCGATGCCCACGCCGGGATCCTGCGGCTCCTGCCCGATGAAGCGCCCGTTCTGTTGCAAAAGCCCATGGGCAGCGATCTGGCCGGGGCGACGGAAATTCTTCAGATCTGCCGCGAAAAACGCCTCAAGGCGGCGGTGAATTTCCAGCTGCGTTTCGCGCCGATGATGTTGGCCCTGCAAGATGCGGTGAACCGGGGCCTTCTGGGCGAGGTGCTGGATTTCGACGCCTGGCTGGCGCTGGATACGCCCTGGGGCCTGTGGAAGTTCCTTGAGCCGCTGCCCCGCGTGGAGCTTTCGCTGCATTCGATCCATTACCTCGATGTCATCCGCAGCCTGCTGGGCAATCCCGAAGGCGTGCACGCCAAATCCATCGGCCACCCCTCAAGCAAGATCGCCCAGACGCGCACGGCGGCCATTCTGGACTACGGCGAACGCATCCGCTGCGCGCTCTCGATCAACCACAACCACGCCTTCGGCCGCCGTCATCAGGCTTGCGAGTTCCGCATCTGCGGTAGCGAGGGAGCGGCCTACCTGCAACTAGGCGTCAACCTCGACTACCCGCGCGGCGAGCCCGACATTCTGGAACTGAACACCGGCGACGGCTGGCAGGCGGTGCCACTCACCGGCGCGTGGTTTCCCGACGCTTTCGCCTCCCGCATGAGCCAGCTTCAGCGCTTCGCCACCGGCGAGGAAGACGCGCTGATCAGCAGCGTGGAGGACGCCTGGCACACGATGGCGCTGGTGGAAGCCGCCTATGAAAGCAGCGCCGCTCCGGCCACGCCGCTGGCCGTGAAACCTTAGGAAAGGAGCGCAAGATGAGCCCGAAAAGCTACTACGCCGAAGGCGACAGCCCCGAGGATATCCCGCTCTTCAACGTGGAAACATGGCTCTACGAGGATTTCGAGCCGGGCCAGAAATGGCGCTCCATCCGGCGCACCATTTCGGAAGGCGAGGCGATGCTCTTCAACAGCCTCGTGATGGACAATCACCCTTACGTGGCGGACGACATCTTCACCTCCGAAGAAGGCATTTTCGGCAAGCGGTTGGTGGCCGGCGCGATGGTCTTTGCCTACGGGCTGGGGCTGATGGCGCATAACAACGTCAACACCTTCAGCTACGGTTACGACAAGCTGCGCTTCATCAAGCCCGTCTTCATCGGAGACACCATCCACACCGTACGCACAAACCTCGAAAAGCGCCCCAAATACAAGGATATGGGCCTCGTGAAGGTCTCCTATGAAGTGTTCAAGAACGAAGGCGAGCTGGCGCTTTATGCCGAGCATATCCAGACGGTGAAATACCGCGATCCCGCCGCCCATACGCCGGAAACCTGAGGCCGCCATGCACACCGAAGACATCTACTACGAGGATTACGAGATCGGCCATGCCCGCGAAACGCTCGGGCGCACGATCACGGAGACGGATTTCGTCGTCCACGCGGGCCACACTGGGGATTTCTTCCCCCACCACGTGGACGCCGACTGGTGCGCCACGCAGCCGTTTGGGCAGCGCATCGCCCATGGCACGATGGTCTTCTCCATCGGCATCGGCATGACGGCTAGCGTGATCAACCCGCAGGCCTTTTCCTACGGCTACGACAGGCTGCGTTTCATCCGCCCGGTGCACATCGGCGACACGATCCGCACCCGCGTCACCATCACCCGCAAGGAGCCCGACGTCAAACGCGCAGGGATGGGGCAGGTGATCGAGACCTGCGAAGTGCTCAATCAGGAGGATCAGGTGGTGCTGGCCACCGATCACATCCTGCTGGCGAAGATGAAGGGGGCGGCATGAGCGCGTTTCTAAAGCTTTCGCCCACAGATAACGTGCAGGTCGCCCTGCGCGCCGCGCCCGCGGGCACAGCGCTTGCCGGGGCAGGCGGCGTGGTGACGCTCACGGATGTTTCCATGGCCCATAAGGTGGCCGATCAGCCCATCCCCGCCGGCGCGCTGGTGGTGAAATACGGCATGCCCATCGGCGAGGCGACGCAGGACATTCCGGCGGGCGCGCATGTCCATGTCCACAACATCCGCAGCCGCTACACGGCCACGCATTACCGGGCCGAGGAGGCGGGGTTGAGCCATGACTGAGCTATTGGGATACGCGCGCAGCGATGGGCGCAAGGGCATCCGCAACGTGGTGGCCGTGGCCTATCTGGTGGAATGCGCGCATTTCGTGGCGCGCCAAGTGGTGGCGGAGTTCCGCGGCCAGCCCGTCCACCTGATCGGCTTCCCCGGCTGCTACCCCAATGACTACGCGCAGGCGATGATGGAAAAGCTCTGCACCCACCCCAACGTGGGCGCGGTGTTGCTGGTGAGCCTTGGTTGCGAAAGCTTCAACCGTTCCCGGCTTGAAGAGGTGATCGCAGCCACGGGCCGCCCTGTGGAAACGCTGGTGATCCAGAAAGCTGGCGGCTCGCGCGAAACCATCCGTAAGGGCGCAGCCTTCGTGGCGCAGGCGCTGGAGGCGATTGCCGACGTGCCCCGCGTGCCGATGAAGGTGAGCGATCTGACCGTCGCCACGATCTGCGGCGGCTCCGATGGCACCTCGGGCATTTCCGGCAACCCGGCCGCCGGTCTGGCCTTTGACGCGCTGGTGCAGCAGGGGGCCACCTGCATCTTCGAGGAAACCGGCGAGCTGATCGGCTGCGAGCACATCATGGCAGAGCGCGCCGCCACGCCGGAACTGGCCGAAGAACTGAAAGCCTGCGTCGCCAAGGCCGCGCGCTACTATGAAACGCTCGGCTACGGCAGTTTCGCGGCGGGCAACGCCACCGGCGGGCTGTCCACGATCGAGGAGAAATCCCTCGGAGCCTACGTGAAATCCGGCGCCTCGCCGATCAGCGGCATCATAAAGCCCGGTGACATGCCGCCCACGGGCGGGCTCTACCTGATGGACGTGGTGCCAGATGGCGAGGTGCGCTTCGGCTTTCCCAACATCGCGGACAACGCCGAGATCGTGGAGATGATCGCCTCCGGCGCGCATCTGACGCTTTTCATCACCGGGCGCGGCTCGGTTGTGGGCTCGGCCCTCTCGCCGGTGATCAAGATCTGCGCCAACCCCGACACCTACCGCGCGCTCGCGGGCGACATGGACGTGAACGCGGGCGCGGTGATCGAGGGCGAAAAGACGCTCTCCGAGGTTGCCGAAGAGATCCTGACGCGCATCATGGCAACGGCTGCGGGGGAAGAAACCTGCTCCGAAAGCCTCGGCCATCAGGAGTTCATCCTGACCTACAAAAGCTTCACACCGACAGGCCCCGCCTGTCTGCCCAAGATCGCCTGATCCGAATTGGCCCGGATCACTGGCCCGCAAAAAGAAGGAAGAGCATACGTGAAACGATTGGACGGAAAAAAGGCCCTGATCACCGCCGCCGGGCAGGGCATCGGCCGCGCAAGTGCGGAGATGTTTGCCGCTGAAGGCGCTGACGTGATCGCGGCCGACATCAACGAAGCCGCGCTTGCGGATCTGGAGGGCATCGCGGGCATCACACCCCGGCGGCTGGATGTGACCGACGCCGCCCAGATCGCGGCACTGGCCGGAGAGCTTGGCCCCCTTGATGCGCTGTTCAACTGCGCGGGCGTTGTCCATGCGGGCTCGGTGCTGGAGTGCAGCGAGGCCGATTACGATTTCGCCTTCGAACTGAACGCCAAGGCGCAATACCGCATGATCCGCGCCTTCCTGCCGGCGATGCTGGACAACGGGGGCGGCTCGATCATCAACATGTCCTCGGTGCTGTCGTCCGTCACCGGCACGCAGAACCGCTTTGCCTATACCGCCTCCAAGGCCGCCGTGATCGGGATCACCAAGGCCGTGGCGGCGGAATGGGTCACCAAAGGCATCCGCTGCAACGCGATCTGCCCGGGCACCGTGGAGAGCCCCTCCCTGCACGAACGCCTGCGCGCGACGGGCGATTACGAGAAGGCGATGCGCGATTTCATCGCCCGCCAACCCATGGGGCGCATCGGCAAGGCCGAGGAAATCGCCGCATTGGCGACCTACCTCGCCTCCGACGAAAGCGCCTACACAACGGGCCAAGCCCATGTGATCGACGGCGGCTGGGCGATCTGAGGCAGAGAGGAGAACACAAATGAAATTAGTGCGTTACGGTGTGCGCGGGGCCGAGAAACCCGGCGTTGTGGATGCCGACGGCCAGATCAGGGATCTCTCCGGGATCATCTCCGACATCGCGGGCGATGTGTTGTGCCATCTGGACCGGCTCAAAGGGCTGGATCCGTCCCAGTTGCCGCTCGTGGAGGGCAATCCGCGTATCGGGGCCTGTGTCGGCGGCACCGGGAAATTCATGTGCATCGGGCTGAACTACGCCGATCACGCCGCCGAAAGCGGCATGGAGGTGCCCAGCGAGCCGGTGCTCTTCATGAAAGCCACCAGCGCGATCTGCGGACCGGATGATCCGATCATCATCCCACGCGGCTCCGAGAAAACCGACTGGGAGGTGGAGCTTGGTGTGGTGATCGGCAAGCCCGCGAAATACGTGAGCGAGGCCGAGGCGCTGGATCATGTCGCGGGTTACTGTGTGATCAACGATGTGAGCGAGCGCGCCTACCAGATCGAGCGGCAGGGGCAGTGGTCCAAGGGCAAGAGCTGCGACAACTTCGGCCAGATCGGCCCCTGGCTGGTGACGCCGGATGAAGCGGGCGATCCTCAGGATCTTGCCATGTGGCTCTCTGTGAATGGCGAACGCGTGCAGGACGGCTCTACCCGCACCATGGTCTATGGCGTAGCGCATCTGATCAGCTACCTGAGCCAGTTTTTCACGCTGCATCCGGGAGATGTGATCTCCACCGGCACGCCGCCGGGCGTGGGGCTGGGCTTCACCCCGCCGCGCTTCCTGAAAGCCGGGGACGTGGTGGAACTGGGCATTCAGGGGCTGGGGCAGCAGCGGCAAGTCTGCGTGGATGACGCCTGACAGGCCTCTCCGCGTGAAAAGTTGAAAAAGGGAAAGGAATCGGGCTGATGAAACCGCTGGAAGGCCTGCGCGTGTTGGATTTTGCCCAGTTTCTTGCGGGGCCGATGGCGGCCCTCCGGCTCGCTGATCTTGGCGCGGAGGTGATCAAGATCGAGCGCCCCGGCGTGGGGGATCTGTGCCGCGGCCTAGTGATCGCAGGCCAGAAACTGGGGCCTGACAGCCTGCTGTTTCACACCATCAACCGCAACAAGTCCAGCGTCGCGGCCGATCTGAAGGACACGGGCGATCTGGAGAAGCTGAAAGCGCTAATCGCCACGGCAGACGTGATGATCCACAACTTCCGCCCCGGCGTGATGGCGCGGATCGGCCTGGATTATGATGCGGTGGCAGCGCTCAACCCCGGCATCATCTACGGCGAGGTCAGCGGTTATGGCAGGCAAGGGCCGTGGGTGGCGAAGCCCGGGCAGGATCTACTGGTGCAGGCGCTTTCCGGCATGGCGTGGCTTTCGGGCGATGGCGGCGACGGCCCGGTGCCCGCAGGCTTTGCCGTGCTCGACATCACCTGCGGCAATCACCTTGTGCAGGGCATCCTCGCCGCACTCCTGCGCCGGGGCACGACGGGGCAGGGCGCGCTTGTGGAGGTGGATCTGCTCTCCTCCGCCATCGACATGCAGTTTGAGCTGTTCACAAGCTACCTGAACGGCGATGGCGCGATGCCAACCCGCAGCGCGGTCAGCAATGCCAATGCCACCGTGGCCGCGCCTTACGGCCTCTACGCCTGCACCGACGGACACCTCGCACTGGCCATGGCCCCGATCGACACGCTGGCCCGGTTGCTGGACTGCCCGGCGATCCTGCCTTTTGCCGATGATGCTTTCGCGCGGCGCGATGCGATCAAGGCGATCCTGCGTGATCACTTGGCGAGTGAGTCGGTGGCCCATTGGCTGGCCCGGCTTGAACCCGAAGACATCTGGTGCGCCGAAGTTCTGGACTGGCCAGCACTGACGGCGACGGAAGGATTCGCGGCGCTGGACATGGTGCAAACGGTGGATGCTGGGGAGGGCCAAAGCCTGCGCACCACGCGCTGCCCGATCCGCATTGATGGCGCAACCCTTACCGCATCACGCGCGGCACCTGCGCTAGGCACGCAGACTGCGGACTATCTGTAGCGAACGAAAAATGGCGCTCAAGTGAATTTACACGCTGCAATTCGGCCCTGCGGTCAAAGACCGCTTTCCGGCGGGACGCGCTTTCTATGCCGGTTGACGCGGTCACGAGAACTGCCGTTCTTGCCCTGATCAGTTAAGGCCAAAGATGATTACTACATCCGACATCGGCTAACCAGTTTCGCGTCAGAAGAGGTCGGCATAGTGGCACAGAAAGGACGGATGATTTTTGGTAGATTGACTGCTATCGTTAAGAAAAAGAGGCGAATTCCACGGGGTAAAGGCGATGATTGGGAAGTTGGCAGGTGTCCATTATGCGAAAGCCTGCTGCGCGGGGATCTTGACTTTTTGGCTGCTCGCCTCCTGTAGCCCTCCGCCGGAGTTGATCGGGATCGACAATCCTGAAGCGCCTGCCGCTTCCGTGGAACAGGCCAAGAGGCACAAAGTCTTTATCGCGACAACCCGTCAATCCTCCGAAATGGTGGGGGCGTTCTATTCTGGCCAACGGGCGCCGGAGCTAGGCCTTGCGTCAGTGACGGTCTCGATTCCGCCCTCCCATGTGGCCGGGGAGCTAAGACGGCCAAGCCGTTTGCCACCGGACCCGCGGACGGAATTCGCGATCGTTGATCCGGCGACCTTTGGAAGCGACGAAGCCTTCATTGCATCGATCAACAGAGAGCTTGCCAAGCGCCCGCCAAAAGACCGCGACATTCTTTTCTTCGTTCATGGCTTTAACAATACGGCCAGCGATGCGCTGCTTAGGGTTGGGCAGTTTGTAGAGGACACCGGTTTCCAGGGCGTTCCGGTCCTTTTCTCCTGGGCGTCCGCCGGTAAAACCACGCGATATGTCTACGATCTGAACAGTGCGCTGGTGGCGCGCCCCAAGCTGATCGAGGCGGGGGAGTTGCTCGCCAGAACTGACGCGAATGGGTTTGATATCTTCGCACACTCGATGGGAACCTTGCTCACGATGGAGGCCGTTCTCGACCAGGCGCAAAACGGCAGACTGGGCAGTATTGGTCGCCTGAAGGCGGTCGTCCTCGCGGCACCTGACATCGACGTGGATCTGTTCCAGACGCAAATGGCCCAGATCGGCGAGGACCGTGCGCGATTCTATGTGTTGCTGTCACAGGACGATGCGGCGCTGAAGGTTTCGCGCCGCTTGGCGGGCGGCGTCCCCCGAGTTGGGGCCAGCGATATCGAGTTTCTCTCACAGTTTGGAGTGACCGCAATTGACCTGTCGGAGATCGCCGACTCTTCGTCAGGAAGTCATTCCAAATACGCGGGCTCGCCAGAAGTCGTTCAGTTGATTGGAAGAGGCCTGGCCAATGATCCCGGCTATGGGCACACGTCACCGACGGAACTGGATGAAATACTAGGGCAAGCGCCCATTCGTGTCGTGTTTGACTGAGTTTCACATTCGCTTGGCTTTTACGCCGCGCCCGAACCCCGTGCAGACCGAGCCTGCAGCCGCCGTCTAAGCGGGTTTGTTCGCGACGCCCTCTGCAAATTTGCGTTCCGGGAGGAATTCGTCGACGACGAGATAGGCGAGGATCACAAAACTCGCCGCAGCCCCGATCTGAATGACGCGGACAAGGCTTTTGACATCGGCCTCGTCTGAAAAAGGCGCGATGGAGCCGCCGTAGACGACAAGCACAGTCGTTATGGCCGACCCAGCCGCGGGTGCCAGCGCATGTTGTGATTTGCCCAAAGTGCCCATCGTCACACAAAGCAGGGCGATCAAAAGAACCGCTGTGATGGCGGAGGGCGCGATCACGTTGATCTCGTAAAACACCATCGCAAGCGCCGCGCCAAGGAGGTTTGCCGTCAGCATGCCCTTGGCAACGGCCTTTCCTGCAGAGGGCATCGCGGCAAGCTGCTGGCTCAGCAGCGCGACGAAGAACAGGACCAGCAGGGCGGAGGATTCCAACAGGAAAAAGAGGATCGCAAAGGGAACCGTCACCATCGTCATGCGCAGCAAGCGCCGCTTCGGATCGAAATCCGCTTGCGCCGGTTGCGCTTTGGCTTGGGGGGCCTTGGGCGGAGGCGCAGGGATCAGCGTAAAGCAAAGGGCGGACGCGAAGCCTGCGATCAGCAGATTGAGCGGGATCCAGCTGACAAGCACCAGCGCCAGTTCCTCAGATTGCACGATGATGTTGGGGACCATCATCGCCGCCATCAAGGCAAGGACACCGGGCAGGATTCCTGCGCCGGAGATCGTCCAGCCGAAGGACAGCATGATCGCGAGTGCGACCACCGCAAGGAAGACCACCGGGTAGGGCACAAGCAGGGAAAACAGCACCCACGACAGCAGCATCGCGCCAATCGCGAAGGTGAACAGTTTGACCGACACCTTCACCGGCATGGCGGCGGGCGCTTGAAGAAACAGCGTCGTGAAAACAGCACCCAGAAACGCCATCGGCCAGTCCAAAAGGAGGCCGAGGCCGAAGACCACGGACGTGCCCAGCATCAGCCGCCAGATCGCGCGCTTGTCCTCAATAGGCATAGGAGAGGAAAGCGGCGGCACGGATGTACATCCGCCCGATGAAGTTCATGAAGCCGTTGTCGGTCGGATAGAGGATCACATCCGCCTGACCGTTCAGTTGCAGACGCAGATCATCTTCCAGACTTCCGGCCTCGTAGCCGGGCAGCACGATGCGCACAGGGAAGCGTTCCGGCTCTCGCAGGAATCCTGTCGTGGAAGGCGCGCTCGCCAGCGCACCGGGGGCATCCGAGCCCGTCACCGACACTGCTGCGCTGAAGCTTTCGATCCGCCCCTGCAGCACCCGGCCCGGATGCATGTTCAGTACAACCTCCACCGGGGCACCGACCTGCGCGAGCCCGAGGTTGTTTTCGGTCAGATAGGCTTCCACCCAGACATCCGTCGCATCGAGGAAGGTCACAAGGTCGCTGCCGGAGCGCGCGTAGGTGCCCGGAGCGATCAGCAGGTTCGAAACAACACCGCGGGCAGGGGCTTTGAGCTCGGTGCGTTCAAGATTCAGATCGGCTTCGGCAAGCGCCGCCAGAGCACGCTGGATCTTGGCGTTCTCCTCGCCCTCCTTGCCCAGCCGTTGCTTGGCACGCTCAAGATCGGCCTGCGCATTCTCAAGACTGGCTTCGGCCTCTGTGAGCTTGCCGCGCGCGTCGTCGGCCTTGGCGGTTGTCACAAGCCCCTTTTTCTCAAGGGCGAAGATACGCTCGCTCTGCAGGCGCAGCGTGTCCAGATCGCTTTGCGCCCGCGCCACCTTGGCCTGCGCCCCGCTGACCTCCGCGGAAGATGCGCCAACGTCCTGTGTGGCGGAGGCGAGATCGGCTTCTGCCTTCTCCCGGTCGATCTGGTAGCTGCGCGGATCGATCCGCACGAGAACGTCACCGGCGTCGACGACCTGTCCGTTTTCCACCAGAACCTCGACAACCGTGCCCGTCACTTCGGGAACGACACTTGTTGCAACCGCCTTCACACGGGCATTGCCAGTGATCGGCGTCATGCGATCTGCGGCAATGTACCAGGCGAGGAACACTGCAAGGATCGCGACCGTCGTCCAGATCGTGCGTTTCATGAGGCTTCGCCCGCGCTGTCGCCCGTTTCCGTGCTCGTCTCCACGCCCGTCTCTGCTGCCTCGGGATCAGCTTCGATCCAGACGGTGAACAGCTCGTAAAAGACGGCGAACAGGACGGGGCCCATGAAGATGCCGATCAGCCCATAGGCCATGACCCCTCCCAGCACGCCGATCAGGATTACGAGCATCGGGGTTTTCAGGCCTTGCGAGATGAAGATCGGGCGCAGGAAGCTGTCCATGATCATCGTCGGTATCGCAAGCACGGTGAAGACCAGTGCCAAGCCACCCGACATCGAACTCCAGGCGAAGATGATCACCGGGATCAGAACGAGGCCCGGGCCAATCTGCACGATGGAGAGGATCAGGCTGATGAAGGCCAGCGTGGTGGCCGAGCCGATGCCGAACAACGTGAGCAGCAGCCAGACGACAAAAGCCTGGATCGCGGCGACACCCACGACGCCTTTCATCACGTTTTGGATCGTTGCGCCGGCCATCAGCACGAAATCCCCTCCGCGCGGTGCAAAGATCCTGTTGGCAAATCTCTGAACGCCGACCACAAGCGTCGGCCCCGGCGAAAGCAGGGCTCCCATGATGATCGCCGAAAGCGCCAGCCCCAGCAGGCCGACACCCACGCCAAGCACCTTGCCGAAGAGCGATTTGGTGATGTCGAGAATGGGCTCGCTGTATTTGGCAAGTGCCACGTCGAGGTTCTGGTTGAAAAGCAGCCAGACTTCCTTGATCTGCGGGCCGGCAAGCGGGAAGTCATTTAGCCCTTCCGGCGGTGGCGGCAGGTTAAGTTCCCCCGCCGCAAGCTGTTCGGTGAACTCCGAGCCAAGGGTGGCAAAGCCGGAAACCGCCGAGGCAATCGGCCCGATCGTCAGGGCGAGCCCGACAAGGACAAGAAGCGTCGACGCGAGCGATTTGCGGCCACCCAGAAGCGATTGCAGCTTGTCGAAAACCGGGTAGATCGCGACACAGAGGATCACGGCCCAGATGAAGATGCTCGCCAGAGGCGTGACCATCACGATCGCGCTGTAGATGAACAGCCCGAGGAACATCAGCCTGATTGCTAGGTCCACCACGCGTGAATCCTGGCTGTCTGCTCCAGTTTGGGTCTTGTCTGTCATGTGCGTCTCCCTGTTCCTTCCCCGCTGTCACCCGGCCTGTGCAATGAAGCATTGAAGGCAGGCGCGTGCCTTCATCTCTAATGCACCCTTGGGCTTGAGTTTTGGCGGTTCACCTTTTGGCGTTCTGTCCCTTCGGGTCGTCTCTGTCTTGTTTGTATTGTGTGAGGATTGCATCGGCGATCGTTGAGACCATCGCGACGAACACGCCGAGGCCGATCACGAGGTAACCGATGGTAAAGATCTTCCCGAATGCGGTTTCGGGTGAGAAATCTCCGAAGCCGACCGTGGAAACGGCGACCACCGAAAAATATATGGAATCGAGCCAACTCCAGCCCTCGACGAAGTGGTAGACAATAGATGCCCAAACGACGATGGCGGCGGTCATTGCCAGCACGCTGCGCACGCGCCCGTCCCTCAACGCAGCGCCGATCGCGCGCAACACTTCCCGAAGCGAAGCCATGTTTCCTCCCATTTTTGGCAGGTTAGAACACGAAACGGTTTCGGGAAACCCTGTTGACTCATGTGCCGCGACCGGGCGTTTCAGCTATGCCAGATTGAGCGGATCGCCCCTGAAGGCAACGCGCAGGCGACATGATCCCATTTAAGAGCCCCGTGACCTGCTGGTTTGATTTTCTGCCAGATTGCGCCACGCCGAATGTGGCGGGTCGTTAAGTGGCCCGGAAAAAGCGCATGCAGCTTCAGGCTGCCGCAGGCTGCAATGTGCCGAGGTTTGGTGCCAGACATGACAGGAAGTCTCAGCTGATGCTGAGGTGGGCAAGGAGTGCTTCACGAGTTTCCGCTCGTCGGCAACGGCTCGGCGTCACCCAAACCTAATCTACAAGACCAAGCGAATTGAGTGTGTTTGCCAAACGAAACCACTTGGTTTCAACGGTTTGTCGAAATCTGAAGGAGGGTGATGGTGGAGCCTAGCGGGATCGAACCGCTGACCTCCTGCATGCCATGCAGGCGCTCTCCCAGCTGAGCTAAGGCCCCATCATTTTCGGAGCAACCGGTGCGGCGTGGGCCGCTGCGTCGTTCCGTGAGCGGGTATGTATTGGAGCCCCCAAGGGAGTTCAAGCGAAAAAAACGTTGATCGGGGGGATTTTTTCGCGGCATCTCACTTTTTCCCGGGAGGGGCAAAAAGCCGGTTCCGGAAGCTAGGTCGAACCCTTCTTGCGGCGGGGCGCGGCCTCTGCAGCGGACAACTCTTTTACCTGCTCCTGCAGGGCGTCGACCTGCTCGGCGAGGCTGAAAATCATTCGAAGCTGAAGCTGGTTCATCTCCCAGGGGTCGACGGAGACCTCCTTGGTTGCGACCTGTGAAAACTCAAGCGGCGGCTCTCCGCTGCGCTCAATGAGGCGGTTTACATAGTCGAGATATCCCTGCTTCTCCACCTGCAGTTTCGTTAACTGCTTCGCTGTGGGGAGGAGCTCGTCCACGGGCGGCAACGGAAAATTGGTGTCCTCTTTCTGTCCAACCTGGTCGGCAATGCCAAGCTGACGCGCCACCCGTCGGAAAGCCGACGGAAAGACCCGACCTTTTTGCATGGCGTTAAACACCGCCCAGCTGGCGAGCGCTGCATTTGAAGGGGAAGGGTTGGATTGGCGCGCATCACGAAGGTCGATCCCAATCACGGAAAAGAAATGATCAACAACATTGCCTGCGGCTTCAAAGTTGTGAACACGAAGATCGCTGCCGAACGCCTCTTCCCACTCTTGAAGCTTTACGAGAAAATCACCGCTTTCCTCGAAGCGCTGAAGCCATTGCTCAAAGGTCAGTAGCGGCCCCTTTGACTTGTGTTTCAACCCAAACTGCAAGTAAGCGCTGGTCGCCCATTTATCCGGTCGCCGTATGTAGCAGTGGATCTCCATTGGAACGCCTGCATCCTGCACCCGTTTCAGAAGCGGAAGGATCCTGCGGTTCCGGCCGAGAAAGGCCTCGTTGATGATAAGGGCTTTCTCGATGCCGTTGCGTCGCAACCTGGCGAGGCCCTTCATCAATGCGCCGAAGAAAACCTCAGCTTCCTCATCGTCGACCTTGCTGGAAAGGAAAGTGTTGGGAGCGCTGGATTTGGCCCATGCGTAGCCATCTGCCTCGCGCAGTTCTTCCAGCATCAATCCCAGGTAAGCTACCTTCTGTTTGCGCAGAACGACTGGTTTGTCCTTCAAGGCGCCTTGGATAGACGTTGTACCCGTCTTCCCGGAACCTATGTGGACCACCAAAGTGGGGTAATCGTTCTCGCCGCCCAATGGGATTTTCCTTTATAGAAACAGTCAAGAGCGGAGGAGAAAACACAGCAAAACCACCTCTTGCCTGCGGCGTCCCTCCACGCATCTATTGATCATGGCCGCACACCTGTCAGCGCGCGGCCATTACGTCGTGCCTATCTTGCCGTGAGGATCCCCTCAGGCCGCTTCGGATTCCTTGATGGAAATCTCGGCGCCAGCTTTCTGAAGCTGTCGGATGATGACGCGGGCTTTCTTGCCATAATCCTTCGCCGTCGCCTTGAAGGCGGCCTGGCGTGCCTCAGCGTTTTCGAATTTTTGCTCGGCCACGTCTGCCGACCACATCGCCTTGGCAAAAGTGCGCACGAGCTTCGGGTTGATCGCGTTCTTTTTCTTTTCTTCAGTCATTCCAATATCTCCGTATCAAAACAGTGGGGATGCCCACGCTGTGAAGAGCACCGCCAAAAAAGACTATGTTCATTGGCCGGGGCCCAAGTTGCAAACAAGTGAAATCCCATTTTAGGAGGGCTTCGCTACGACTCTTATATCGGTGTATGTGTAAAATCCGCAAAAATCGCGCCTGATTGCCCACCGGAGAGGCATTTTGCCTCACTATCCGCCCGCGCGCTGATCGCGTGGGGACTTTTTACCTACAAAAAAACGCCCACCGAATGGCGGGCGTTTCAAGGTTTCAAAGCGTGGGAAGAGATCAGTTCTCTTCGTCGTCTCCGGCGACATCGGTCAGATCGTCGAGGGAGACGTTGTCTTCGTCATCGTCCTCGTCGAGCAGATCATCGTCCAGATCGATGTCCGTATCTTCGTCATCTTCCAGAACGTCATCCTCGTCGTCCACCTGGTTGGCCGGGTTCTGCTTGTCGGCCTTGTCGGCGACCATGACGCGGGATTTGCTGCCGTCATCAATCGGCACAACCTGCCCGGTATAGGGGCTGACGATCGGGTTCTTGTTCAGGTCGTAAAACCGTTTGCCCGTTGTCGGGCAGACGCGCTTCACGCCCCATTCTTCCTTGGGCATGGGTTTCCCTTTCCAGCAGCACTGTTCACAGTATCAGAGTCGCAGCCAACTGCCACAAGTGCCACCGGGTGTCAAAGGCTTTTCCGGCATCGCGACCTGCGGTAGGCATGGCGGCAGCAATGCGCGGGCTTGGTGGCGCGCGGGAGGTCGGGAACACATGGAAGATTGGAGCCTGCCCGGCGCGCCGGAGATCGCGGTGCGCTTTCGCAGATCTGCACGGGCGAAGCGGATTTCGCTGCGCGTCTCGCGGCTGGATGGCCGGGTGACGCTGACCTTGCCAAGGGGCGCGAAGGAACGCGAGGCGCGGGAGTTTCTGGCGCTGAAGGCAGGCTGGGTGCGGGGGCAGTTGGCCGATTGCCTGCCGGAGGTTGCCTTGCGGTTCGGGGCGCAGCTGCCGTTGGAAGGCACGCCGCGCCTGCTTGAGCCTGCGTCCGGGCGGCGGGTGGAGATCGGCGCAGAAGCCATCGCCGTGCCGGGGCCGGAAGAGGAGATCGGCGCAAGGCTTGGCGGTGCTCTAAAAACGCTGGCGCGTGAAAGGCTGGCGGCGGCCTCCACGGGCTATGCGGCTCGGATCGGGCGCAGCTACAGCCGCCTGACCCTGCGCGATACGCGTTCGCGCTGGGGCTCCTGCAGCAGTGCGGGCGCGCTGATGTATTCCTGGCGTCTGATTCTCGCCCCGCGGGAGGTGCTTGAGTATGTGGCCGCCCATGAGGTGGCGCATCTGCGGGAGATGAACCACTCCGCCGCCTTCTGGGCCGTGGTGGCAGAGCTTGAGCCCGGATATGAGGCCCCGCGCCGCTGGCTGCGCGATCATGGCAGCCAGTTGCATCGCTATCGATTTGCCTGATTGCAGTACCGGATTGCCCGCGCCGCGCAAATGTGATCACAATCTCACATGCAAGCCACACAGCGCCCCGCGGAGGCCTCGCTTTCCGCCCATGAAACCGTCTACCGCTCCTTGCGCGCCCGTATCATGCATGGCGCGATGCCGCCCGGTGCGGCCCTGACACTGCGCGGAATCGGGCGGGAGTTCGATGTCTCGATGACGCCAGCGCGCGAAGCGGTGCGGCGTCTGGCGGCCGAGGGCGCGCTGACGCTGTCGGCTTCTGGCCGGGTAAGCACGCCCGCGCTCTCGCCAGAGCGGATCGAGGAGCTGGCCGCCCTGCGTGCGCTGCTTGAGCCGGAGCTTGCAAGCCGCGCCCTGCCGCGCGCTCATATGGCCTTGATCGAGCGGCTGCAGACGATTAACACCGCCGTGGCCGAGAATGTCGCCAAGAAGGACGCCATCGGCTACATCCGCACGAATCTGGAGTTCCACCGCACGCTGTATTTGCGCGCACAGGCACCGGCGATGCTGGCGATGCTGGAGACGGTTTGGCTGCAGCTTGGCCCCACGATGCGCAGTCTCTATGGCCGCCTGCGGCGCACCGAGCCGCCACCGCACCACCGCCTGATCATCGCGGCGCTGAAGGCAGGCGATGAGCCGGGGCTTCGGTTGGCGGTGCGCACCGATGTGACGCAGGGGCTGCGGCTCTTGGTGGCTTAAATCGGATTGTTACAAGCGCTGAGCGTCTGCCCGGGCGGGGGCGGAACGCGCCCGCCGTGGGGCGGGCAGGCGCGTGCCTGTCACTTGCGTGACAGGCGAAAAGGATCTTCTGCAAAAGAAAACGGGCGCCCAAATGAGCGCCCGTCGTAACCTTCAGTGCATGTGCCCCACTTACACGTGGATCGCCCCGTCGCCGCAGGCCAGCGCGGCTTCGCGCACGGCTTCGGAGTAGGTCGGGTGCGCGTGGCAGGTGAGCGCCAGATCCTGTGCGGAGGCGCCAAATTCCATCGCCACGCAGATCTCGTGGATCAGATCGCCGGCGGCGGGGCCGATGATATGAGCGCCGAGGATGCGGTCGGTTTCCTTGTCGGCGAGCAGTTTGACGAAGCCGTCGCCAAGGAACACGGCCTTGGCCCGCGCGTTGCCCATGAAGGGGAACTTGCCGACCTTGTAGGCGCGGCCCTCTTCTTTCAGCTGTTGCTCGGTCTTGCCCACGGAAGCCACCTCGGGCGTGGTGTAGATCACGCCGGGGATCACCGAGTAGTTCACATGGCCATGCTTGCCCGCGATCACCTCGGCCACGGCCATGCCTTCGTCCTCGGCCTTGTGGGCCAGCATCGGGCCGTCGATCACGTCGCCGATGGCATAGACACCGGGGATGTTGGTGGCCCAATGGGCGTCGGTTTCGATCTGGCCATGGGGGCTGAGCTTGACGCCGAGCGCATCAAGGCCGAGGCCTTCGGTGTAGGGTTTGCGGCCGGTGGCGACGAGCACGGTGTCGGCATCGAGCGTGTGTTCGCTGTCGTCCTT
Source organism: Pseudoruegeria sp. SHC-113 (assembly GCF_025376885.1). Lineage (NCBI taxonomy): Bacteria > Pseudomonadati > Pseudomonadota > Alphaproteobacteria > Rhodobacterales > Roseobacteraceae > Pseudoruegeria > Pseudoruegeria sp. SHC-113. The sequence goes on along the minus strand of NZ_JAHUBR010000001.1, from coordinate 2,944,833 downwards.
GCGCAGCTTGTAGTTGACTTTCGCCTTGTTCTTGGCCGTCTCCACCTTCTGCACGGCGGCACCGAGGATGAACTCCATCCCCTGCTTCTTGAGCGTGCGTTGGAACTGCTTCTGGATATCGGCATCCATGCCCGGGGTGATGTGATCGAGGAATTCCACCACCGTCACTTCCGCGCCGAGGCGGGCGTAGACAGAGCCCATCTCAAGTCCAATCACGCCTGCACCGACGACGACGAGCTTTTTCGGGATCTTGCCCAGCTCCAGCGCACCGGTGGAGGTGACGACGATCTTCTCGTCGATCTCGACTTCCGCACCGGGGATGGAGGCCGCTTCGGAGCCGGAGGCGATGATGATCGACTTGGCGTTGTGCACCTCGTCGCCCACTTTCACCTTGCCCGCTTCCGGGATCGAGCCCCAGCCCTTGAGCCAGTCGATCTTGTTCTTCTTGAACAGGAATTCGATGCCCTTGGTGTTCTGGTTCACCACATCCTGCTTGTAGGATTTCATCTGATCCCAGTCGACGGACGGGCTTTTGCCCTTCAGGCCCATAGTGGCGAAGTTGTGCTCGGCTTCGTGCAGCGAATGGGTGGCGTGCAGCAGGGCCTTGGATGGGATGCAGCCGACGTTCAGGCAGGTGCCGCCGAGGGTCTCGCGGCCCTCCACGCAGGCGGTTTTCAGGCCCAGCTGGGCGCAGCGGATGGCGGCCACATAGCCGCCGGGGCCAGCGCCGATTACGATGACGTCATAGTCTGCCATGGGGATTTCCTTTCGTGGCGCGGGGATGGGGGCTCTGCCCCCGGCCCTTGCGGGCCTCCCCCGAGATATTTTCGGAACAAAGTAGCATCAGAGAAGCGCCGCCACGAACATGAGCGTGGTGGTACCGAAGCCGGTGGTGAAGATCAGGCTGCGCCAGGGCACCCAGCCGAAGACATAGGCGGGCACATAGGCGATGCGGGTGGCGAGCGTGAGCCAGGCGCAGGTGGCGGTGAAGCCGGAGTTGGCGCCTGAGAGCTGCACCACCACGACGGCGGCGGCGAAGAAGCCGAGGTTCTCGGTGTTGTTGCGCAGGGCGCGGTAGATGCGCCCCGTCTTTCCCGTAAGTTCATGCTCCAGCGGCGCTTCGCGGGTGCCCAGCGTTTTAGACGCAGGCAGCAGGCGGTTGGCGCTGACCGACATCGCAACGAAGAGTGCGGCGTGCAGCAGGCCCAGAAGGGCGAGGGCGTTGAGCTCGGGGGTCATCATCGGCGCATGTCCCGGTGGGCGGGCGGAAAGCGTGCCTTCCGCCCGTTGGGTTTGCTGGCTTACAGATCCATCAGCAGGCGGCGCGGATCTTCGAGCGCTTCCTTGACGCGCACGAGGAAGGTCACCGCGCCTTTGCCGTCCACGATGCGGTGATCGTAGGAGAGCGCGAGATACATCATCGGGCGGATCTTGATCTCGCCGTTGATGACCATCGGGCGGTCCTGGATCTTGTGCATGCCGAGGATGCCGGACTGCGGGGGGTTCAGGATCGGCGAGGACATCAGCGAGCCGTAGACGCCGCCGTTGGAGATGGTGAAGGTGCCGCCCTGCATTTCCGCCATGGAAAGCTTGCCGTCACGGGCGCGACGGCCCTTCTCGGCGATGGCTTTCTCGATGTCGGCGAAGGACATCGCATCGGCGTCCCGGATCACCGGCACCACGAGGCCCTGCGGCGTGCCGGCGGCGACGCCCATGTGCACGAAGTTCTTGTAGACGATGTCGGTGCCGTCGATCTCGGCGTTGACTTCCGGCACCTCTTTCAGCGCGTGGCAGCAGGCCTTGGTGAAGAAGGACATGAAGCCAAGGCGCACGCCGTGCTTCTTCTCGAACTGATCCTTATAGGCGTTGCGCAGGGCCATGACCTCAGTCATGTCCACCTCGTTGTAGGTGGTCAGGATCGCGGCGGTGTTCTGGGCGTCCTTCAGGCGGCGCGCGATGGTCTGGCGCAGGCGCGTCATCTTCACGCGCTCTTCGCGGGCGGCGTCATCGGCCGGAACCGGCGCGCGGGGGGCAGCCGTCGGGGCCGGGGCCTTGGCGGCGGCGGCACCGGCGGCGATGGCCTTCTGCACGTCGTCCTTCATGACGCGGCCGTCGCGGCCGGAGCCCTGAACGGAGCCCGCAGTCAAACCGGCTTCCGCCATCATCTTCTTGGCGGCAGGCGCATCTTCCACGTCCTTGCCGGTGGCGGCAGAAGCGGGCGCTGCGGCAGCGGCGGCGGGCGCGGCGGCTTTCGCCGGGGCGGCGCCGGAGCCCGAAATCACGGCCAGTTTCGCGGAAGCCTCAACCGTGGTGCCTTCCGGCGCGACGATCTCGGTCAGCACGCCAGCGGCAGGGGCGGGCACTTCGACGGAGACTTTATCGGTTTCCAGCTCGCAGAGCATCTCATCCTGCGCGACGGTGTCGCCCACGGCCTTGAACCAGGTGGCGACGGTGGCTTCCGAGACGCTTTCGCCCAGCGTCGGCACCATCACGTCGACCGCATCGCCACCGGCAGCTGCCGGGGCGGCTTCGGCCTTGGCGGGGGCGGCGGGGGCCGGGGCCTCAGCGCCCGCGCCTTCGGTGATGTTGGCCAACAGCGCGTCGACGCCGACGGTATCGCCCTCAGCGGCCACGATCTCGGCCAGGGTGCCGGCCACGGGGCTCGGCACTTCGACGGTCACCTTGTCGGTTTCCAGCTCGCAGAGCATCTCATCCACGGCTACGGCATCGCCGGGCTTCTTGAACCAGGTGGCGACGGTGGCTTCGGTTACGCTTTCCCCAAGGGTCGGGACGCGGACTTCAGTGGACATGGTGGCTTATCCTTCGATGGTGAGCGCGTCGTTCACGAGCGCGGATTGTTGGGCTTTGTGCTGGCTGGCGAGGCCCGTGGCGGGCGAGGCGGAGGCGGCGCGGCCGGCGTAGACAGGGCGCTTGGCCTTGCCCTTGATGCGGCCGAGAACCCACTCGATGTTGGGCTCCATGAAGAACCAGGCGCCCTGGTTCTTCGGCTCTTCCTGGCACCAGACGATGTCGGCGTTGGGGAAGCGCTGCAGCTCGTCGATCACCGACATGGCGGGGAAGGGGTAGAACTGCTCCACGCGCAGCAGGTAGATGTCGTCGATCCCGCGGGCATCGCGCTCTTCGAGCAGGTCGAAGTAGACTTTGCCCGAGCACATGACGACGCGCTTGATTTTCTTGTCGTCCACGAGCTTGGTGTCGGAGTTGCCCTTCTCGGCGTCGTCCCACAGCACGCGGTGGAAGCTGGAGCCGGTGGTGAAATCCTCCATCGTGGAGACGGCCAGCTTGTGGCGCAGCAGCGATTTCGGCGTCATCAGCACCAGCGGCTTGCGGAAGGAGCGGTGCAGCTGGCGGCGCAGGATGTGGAAGTAGTTCGCCGGGGTCGTGCAGTTGGCGACGATCCAGTTGTCCTGACCGCACATCTGCAGGAAGCGCTCAAGGCGGGCGGAGGAGTGCTCCGGGCCCTGGCCTTCAAAGCCGTGGGGCAGCAGGCAGACGAGGCCCGACATCCGCAGCCATTTGCTTTCGCCGGAGCTGATGAACTGGTCGAACATGATCTGCGCGCCGTTGGCGAAATCGCCGAACTGCGCTTCCCAGAGCGTCAGCGCGTTGGGCTCGGCCAGCGAGTAGCCGTATTCGAATCCGAGCACCGCGTATTCCGAGAGCATCGAGTCGATGACCTCGTATTTCGCCTGACCCTTGCGGATGTGGTTGAGCGGGTAGTAGCGCTCTTCGGTGTCCTGGTTCACGAAGCCCGAGTGGCGCTGGGAGAAGGTGCCGCGGGTGGCATCCTGCCCCGAGAGCCGGATCGGGTAGCCTTCCGTCATCAGCGAGCCGAAGGCCAGTGCTTCGCCGGTGGCCCAGTCGATGCCTTGGCCCGTGTTGATCATCTCGGCCTTGTTGTCCAGCATCCGCGCCACGGTCTTGTGGATCGGGAAGCCCTCCGGGTAGGTGGTCAGCGCCTTGCCGACCTCCTTGAAGGTTTCCTCCGCGATGGCGGTCTCGCCGCGCTGGTAATCTTCCTGCTGCTTGTCGAGGTGGGACCAGCGGCCATCCAGCCAGTCGGCCTTGTTGGGCTTGAAGGCCTTGCCGGCTTCGAACTCCTCGTTGAGCATCGCCTGGAAGGCGGCTTTCATGTCTTCGATCTCGCCCTCGGGGATGAGCCCATCCTTCACGAGGCGCTCGGTGTAGAGCTGCAGCGTTGTCTTCTGCTTCTTGATCTTCTTGTACATGATCGGGTTCGTGAACATGGGCTCATCGCCCTCGTTGTGGCCGAACCGGCGGTAGCAGAAGATGTCGAGCACCACGTCCTTGCGGAACATCTGGCGGAATTCGGTGGCCACTTTCGCGGCGTGCACCACGGCCTCCGGATCGTCGCCGTTCACGTGGAAGATCGGGGCTTCCACCATCAGGGCGATGTCGGTCGGGTAGGGGGAGGAGCGGCTGAAGTGCGGCGCGGTGGTGAAGCCGATCTGGTTGTTCACCACGATATGCATCGTGCCGCCGGTGCGGTGGCCGCGCAGGCCGGAGAGGCCAAAGCCCTCGGCCACAACGCCCTGGCCCGCGAAGGCCGCATCGCCGTGCAGCAGCACCGGCAGCACCGAGGTGCGCTTGCGGTCTTTGAGCTGGTCCTGCTTGGCGCGCGCCTTGCCCAGCACCACCGGGTTGACCGCTTCAAGGTGGCTCGGGTTCGCGGTGAGCGAGAGGTGCACCTTGTTGCCGTCAAAGGCGCGATCGGAGGAGGCGCCGAGGTGGTATTTCACGTCGCCGGAACCGTCCACGTCCTCGGGCTTGAAGCTGCCACCCTGGAACTCGTTGAAGATCGCGCGGTAGGGTTTGCCCATCACGTTGGCGAGCACCGAGAGGCGGCCGCGGTGGGGCATGCCGATGACGATCTCTTTCACACCCAGCGCGCCGCCGCGCTTGATGATCTGCTCCATCGCCGGGATCAGCGCCTCGCCGCCATCAAGACCGAAGCGCTTGGTGCCCATGTATTTGACGTGCAGGAATTTCTCGAAGCCCTCGGCCTCGACGAGCTTGTTCAGGATCGCCTTGCGGCCTTCGCGGGTGAAGGCGATTTCCTTGCCGTAGCCCTCGATGCGCTCCTTGAGCCAGGCCGCTTCTTCCGGGTTGGAGATATGCATGTACTGCAGCGCGAAGGTGCCGCAGTAGGTGCGTTTTACGATCTCCACGATCTGGCGCATGGAGGCCATCTGCAGCCCGAGCACGTTGTCGATGAAGATCGGGCGGTCCATGTCGGCCTCGGTGAAGCCGTAGGATTTCGGGTCCAGTTCCGGGTGCGGGGTGTTTTCGCGCATGCCGAGCGGATCCAGATCGGCCACGAGGTGGCCCCGGATCCGGTAGGCGCGGATGATCATCAGGGCGCGGATCGAATCCAGCACCGCGCGCTTCACCGCATCCTCGGAAACGGCGACACCTTTCTCGGCGGCCTTCTCCTTGATCTTGCGGCCTGCATCCTTGACCTCGGCTTCGCCCCATTCCCCGGTCAGCGCCGCCGTCAGATCGTCATTGGGCATCGGCGGCCAGTCGGCACGCTGCCAGGAGGGGCCATGGGCCTCGGCCTTCACGTCCATCTCCGCATCGCCAAGCTGGCGGAAGAACTCCTGCCAGGCGGCGTCCACGGCGGCCGGATCATTGGCGTATTGCGCGTAGAGCTGCTCCACATACTCGGCGTTGTGGCCTTGCAAGAACGAGGAGGCGTGGAAAACGTCGTTCGGGGATTGATCGGTCATTTAGTTCTCCTCCGAAGGATGGGGACCGTAAGCATTGGTGCCGGGCTGCGAGGGTCGGGTCAGCCACCAGAGCACGATGAGCGGGGCGATCAGCAGGATGATGAACGCGGGTATCAGGATCACAGCCGACAGCCCGCCGATGGCGGCGGCAAGGCCCGAGAAGCCAAGCCCGCCCGTGGCGCCGCTCAGCATGAGCGCAAAGCCGATGAAGCCGAGGATGCCGAGCCAGACGAGCAGCGGATAGAGCAGGTAAAGGCCTGAGCGCCCGGTGTCATGCATGCGACGCCAGCCCACGGCGAGGCTGGGCAGCAGGATGACGAGGGAGAACAGCGAAGCGAGGGGGCCGTTGTTTTCAACCGAGCCGGACACGGAGCTGTCCGTCACCGTGGTTTCCACGACGGTTGCACCGAAGAAGATCGTGTCGAGCACGCCAGCGGCGGCGGAGCCGAGGAGGCCGAAGAGGAAGAACCACCAGTATTCCGAACGCGCGGCGCGTCCCGAGAAAGTCACGTAGTTGCGAAAGCAGCTCTGGATCGATTGTGCGAAGGTCATGGGCGGGCCTCCTGCACAAAGGCGGCGCAAAGCAGGGCCGACCGCCGCCGGAAGGCTCCGGGCGCCCTGTCAATCTGATGTGCCGTCACCGAAAACATATCCGTTTTCCGTTTCCTTCGAAGCGTCAGGAGAGGGGCCCATAGCGGCCCCTGTCGTGGCCCTTCCTGCGGCGAGGCCCCGGGCGGTTTGGCCCGGAACCTCTGGTATTTCGTCCTGTCCAGCGCGTGCTGGGCAGATGTTGGGAACAAGCCCCTTTCGATCAACCCTTGGCGATCGCGGCCTGAACGGCTTCGCCCAGCGTGGCGGGGCTGTCGGCAACAACGATCCCGGCGGCTTTCATCGCCTCGATCTTGTCTTCCGCGCCACCCTTGCCACCGGCAACGATCGCACCGGCGTGGCCCATGCGGCGGCCCGGAGGGGCGGTGCGGCCGGCGATGAAGCCAGCGGTTGGCTTCCAGCGGCCTTTCTTGCGCTGCTCGGCCAGGAACTCGGCGGCCTCTTCCTCGGCGGAGCCACCGATCTCACCGATCATGATGATCGACTGCGTCTCGGGATCGTCGAGGAACATGTCCAGCACGTCGATGTGCTCGGTGCCCTTGATCGGGTCGCCACCGATGCCGACGGCGGAGGATTGGCCAAGGCCCAGATCTGTCGTCTGCTTCACGGCCTCATAGGTCAGCGTGCCGGAGCGGGAGACAACGCCCACCGAGCCGCGCTTGTGGATGTGGCCGGGCATGATGCCGATCTTGCAGGCGTCCGGGGTGATGATGCCGGGGCAGTTCGGGCCGATCAGGCGGGATTTGGACCCCTCCAGCGCGCGCTTCACCTTCATCATGTCCAGCACCGGGATGCCTTCGGTGATGCAGACGATCAGTTCCATCTCGGCGTCGATGGCCTCGAGGATGGAATCGGCGGCGAACGGCGGCGGCACGTAGATGACGGAGGCATTGGCCTCGGTCACGTGCTTGGCTTCGTGCACGGAGTTGAACACCGGCAGGTCAAGGTGGGTCTGGCCGCCTTTGCCGGGCGTCACGCCGCCCACCATCTTGGTGCCGTAGGCGATGGCCTGTTCGGAGTGGAAGGTGCCTTGCGAGCCGGTGAAGCCCTGACAGATCACCTTGGTGTTTTCATTGACGAGAACTGCCATGGGTTCAGCCTTTCACCGCTTTAACAATTTTCTGCGCGCCGTCTTTCAGGTCGTCCGCAGCGATCACGTCGAGGCCGGAGGTGTTGATGATCTCCTTGCCTTTCTCGACGTTGGTGCCCTCAAGGCGCACCACGAGCGGAACCTGCAGACCGACCTCTTTCACAGCCGCCACAACGCCTTCCGCGATCACATCGCAGCGCATGATGCCGCCGAAGATGTTCACGAGGATGCCTTTGACGTTCTTGTCAGAGGTGATGATCTTGAAGGCTTCCGTCACTTTCTCTTTCGTGGCGCCACCGCCAACGTCGAGAAAGTTGGCCGGCTCAGCGCCGTAGAGCTTGATGATGTCCATCGTCGCCATGGCAAGGCCCGCGCCGTTCACCATGCAGCCGATCTCACCGTCGAGCGCGATGTAGTTCAGATCGTATTTGCTGGCTTCCAGCTCTTTCGGGTCTTCTTCGGTCTCGTCGCGCAGGGCGGCGATATCGGCGTGGCGGTAGATCGCGTTGCCGTCAAAGCCGAGCTTGGCGTCGAGCACTTTGAGCGAGCCCGCATCGGTCACGATCAGCGGGTTGATCTCGAGCATCTCCATGTCCTTCTCGACGAAGGCTTTGTAGAGAAGGCCCATCAGCGCCACGCATTCCTTCACCTGCTTGCCTTCAAGGCCAAGCGCGAAGGCGATGCGGCGGCCGTGGTAGGGCATGTAGCCCGTAACGGGATCAACGGAGAAGGAGAGGATCTTCTCGGGCGTGGCAGCGGCCACTTCCTCGATGTCCATGCCGCCTTCGGTCGAACAGACGAAAGAGATCTTGGAGGTCTGGCGATCCACGAGCAGAGCAAGGTAGAGCTCTTTCTCGATGCCGGAGCCATCTTCGATGTAGATGCGGTTCACCTGCTTGCCGGCGGGGCCGGTCTGGTGCGTGACCAGCGTGCGGCCCAGCATCTTCTGGGCTTCCTCGGCGGCTTCTTCCACCGATTTCGCCAGGCGCACACCGCCTTTTTCGCCGGCAGCGGCTTCCTTGAAGGAGCCTTTGCCGCGCCCACCCGCGTGAATCTGTGCCTTGACGACCCAGAGCGGGCCGTCGAGTTCACCGGCGGCGGTCTTTGCGTCCTCGGCTTTCAGCACGACGCGGCCGTCGGAAACCGGCGCGCCATATTCGCGAAGGAGCGCCTTCGCCTGGTATTCATGAATGTTCATGAAACTGTCCCGTTGTTGAATGCTCTCGGTGGGAGGTATAAGCACATTCCGCCCCCGCAAAAAAAGAGGTTTGCGCGAACATCGGCGGAAAACCGTCAAAATAGCGGGTTTTGTGATCACAGGCGGAAAAAGTGTGATCACAAATACTGACCCAAGGAAAAGAAGGGTGTTTTTGCGTGGTTAGCGACTCACCGCGCCCCGGCGGGTGCTGTTAGCGCTCACCTCACCGCGGCTCGGTTCAGGCATTCACGCGGTGTCAAAAGGGTACAGCGCAAGAAGCGGGCTCCCGGTCAGTGCGCTCTGGAAATGGTCCCGGTCCGCCTGCGACAGGCTGTGGTATCCGGTGGCCTGCGCCTTGGCGATATAGCCCTCGCGCGAGAGCGGATTGCGCCCGAAGGTGCGCGCACTTTGGGCGGGCAGGCCGGGGGGCTCCACCTTGCGCGCGTCCCAGACGCCGATCTTGCGGAAGGCGGCCTCGGGATCCAGTACCAGATCCTCGTAGCGCAGGACGCAGGCGTTTGGGTGGGCTTCGGCGAAAGCAAGATAGCTCTCCACCTTGGCGCGCAGCAGGTGCAGGGGCGTTTCGAAGATCCGCTGATCGAACCCGTCCCGCGCCACGGTGAGCCAGGGCGCGCGGATGAACTCCGCATAGGCGCGCGGCACGCGGGCCAGCCCGTGAAACGGGTTCTGGTGCATCGATTGGCTCCAACTCACCGGGTGGCGCAGCAGGAAGATGAGAGTCACATTTCTTGGATCGGCAAATTCGTCCCAGAGCCGCTCGGAAGCCGCGGCATGTTTCCAGCCCCCGTTTTCGGGCAGTTCCGCAAAGTGGTTGTGATCCTGCACCGCTTCCTTGGCCGCCCGAGGGCTGCTCCAGCGGCTGGCAAAGCGGGGCAGAATGCTCTTTTGCCGGTCCGAAACACCGGAAGATGTCGGGTGCACCAAGACATCGAACTGGCTGGCCAGCATCTTGTGCAGCAGGTTCGTGCCGGAATTGCGCTCGCCCATGACCTTGAAGGAAGGAAGCGCGCTGGCTGTCATCGCTGGGGTCTCCGGCTGGGCGTGGTCAGAAAGCGCTGAAGGCTATCCAGCAAGCACAGGCTTTGCAAGCCGGCTGGCTAGCGAAAGCGCACGATCCCAAGCCCGTAGCTGCGAAACACCGGGACGCGCTGATCGGGGCGGCCGTTGGCGCGCTGGAAGAAATCGGGCAGGGGCAGATCCTCTAGGGTAACGGCCAGCAGGCTGTCGTCGGCGCGGGAGGCCGGGGCGGTGGGGATCAGCAGCCATGCCGCGCCGGCCTCCCTCATCGCGCGATCGCCTTCTACGAGGCGTGCGCTTTCCACGAAACCGGCCACGGAGTCTTGCAAGGCAGCGCGGGCTTGCCCCTCGCTGATGTTCGGCGAGCTGACGCTGCAGTAAATTTCGCCGCGACGGGGCGGGCTTCCCTCAGGCACGGGGGCCTTGGAGGCGTCGCCGACCGAGGCGATCAGGAAGTTGCGCGTATCGACAAAGCTCACAAGGCCGCCTAGCCCGGAGGAGGCGTCGAACCCGTAGTCGATCAGCGCCTTTTCTGTGCGCGCGAAGCTTCCGGCATTGGCAAGGCAGGCGTCGCGAAACAGCGCCGTCATGCGGGCCACGGTTTCTTCCGGGGGCGGGGCAGGCACGCGGGGCGCAGAGGCGCAGGCGGTCAGCGCCAGAAGCGTATAGGCCAGCGCGCAGCGGCGGAGACGGGCGGCGTTCTGGCGCGATGACACGGGGCAGGCTCCTTCGGGGGGATCAGTCGGACGATCTGGCCGTAGCCTGCACCTAAGCCACCCCGGGCGAAAGGCAAAACTTGCCGCAGGGAGGGCAAGCTATAGCGGAACAAAGAAAAAGCGGGGCCAAAGCCCCGCTTTCCCGATCCGTTCAAAGGCAGATGCGGCTTAGGCCAGCGTCGGGTCGATGCCTTTGCAAGCGTCCACGAGGCCTTTCACGGCGTTAACGGAGTTGTCGAACATCGCCTGCTCGTCTTTGGACAGTTCGATGTTGAGGATCTTCTCGATGCCGTCCGCGCCGATCACGGTGGGCACGCCCACATACATGCCTTCGAGGCCGAACGCGCCGTCCACATAGGCGGCACAGGGCAGAACGCGCTTCTGATCCTTGAGGTAGGCTTCGGCCATCTCGATCGCGGAAGCGGCGGGCGCGTAATAGGCGGAGCCGGTTTTCAGCAGGCCAACGATCTCGGCGCCGCCGTCACGGGTGCGCTGCACGATGGCGTCCAGTTTTTCCTGCGTTGTCCAGCCCATCTTCACGAGGTCGGGCAGCGGCACGCCGGCCACGGTGGAGTAGCGGGTCAGCGGCACCATCGTGTCGCCGTGGCCGCCCAGCACGAAGGCGGTGACGTCTTTCATCGACACGTCGAATTCCACCGACAGGAAGTGGCGGAAGCGGGCCGAGTCCAGCACGCCGGCCATGCCGCAGACCTTGTTGTGGGGCAGGCCGGAGAACTCGCGCAGCGCCCAGACCATGGCGTCCAGCGGGTTGGTGATGCAGATCACGAAGGCGTTCGGCGCGTTGTCGCGGATGCCTTCGCCGACGGATTTCATCACTTTCAGGTTGATGCCCAAAAGATCGTCGCGGCTCATGCCCGGCTTGCGCGGCACGCCTGCGGTCACGATCACCACGTCGGCGCCGGCGATGTCGGCGTAATCGGTGGTGCCGGAGAGGGCGGCGTCGAAGCGGTCAACGGGGCCGGATTCGGCGATGTCGAGGGCCTTGCCCTGCGGAACGCCGTCGGCGATGTCGAAGAGGACGACGTCGCCCAGTTCTTTGAGGGCGGCGAGGTGGGCGAGCGTGCCACCGATCTGACCGGCGCCGATGAGGGCGATCTTGGGTCTGGCCATGGATTCGATCTCCAGTTTGGTTGAGCTTGGCGCGATGCGTAAGGGTTTCAGGGCTTTCACGCAAGTGCGCTGCAGCGCGGCATTTCGCAACATTCTTGCTGAGGGCGCTAACATTATTGCTTTTAGCGCTAACATTTACCCGCTAATGGGGTGTCATGCTGACCCAACGGCAGGAGGAGCCGGGCTGTGGAGCTGAACCTGACATTCTTTTTGTTCGCTGTTCCGGCGGTGCTTTACGCGGGAATCTCCAAAGGGGGATTCGGCTCTGGTGCGGCTTTTGCCGCTGCGCCGTTGCTGGCGCTGGTGTTGGAGCCTGAGCTGGCCGTTGGGCTGATGTTGCCGCTTCTGATGCTGATGGATGTCACCGCGCTAAAGCCCTATTGGCGCAAGTGGGATGGCCCCAGCTCAAAGCGCCTGATCCTTGGCAGCCTGCCCGGCATCGCCCTTGGCGCACTGCTGTTCGGGCTGGCGGATGCGGATCTGCTGCGGCTGATGCTCGGCCTCGTGGCGCTGGCCTTTGTCGCCTTCCAGTTCGGCCGCCATGTGAACTGGATCCGCATCTCCGAGAAACCGCTGGCGGGCTGGATCGGCTATGTGACGGGGGCCGTGGCAGGCTTCACCAGCTATATCAGCCATGCGGGTGGGCCGCCGGTGGCGATCTACATGCTGTCGCAAAACGTGGGGAAAACCACCTATCAGGCGACGTCGGTCATCGTGTTCTGGGCGATCAACCTGTTCAAGGCGCTGCCCTATGCCGTGCTGGGGATGTTCACCGCGCAGACGCTGCTGGCCAATGTGCTTCTGGCCCCGGTGGCGGTGCTTGGGGTCTGGATCGGGGTGCGCGCGCACAATTGGATGCCGGAGCGGCCGTTCTTCATCCTCAGCTATGCGCTGCTTCTGATCACCGGCGTGAAACTCGTCCACGACGGGCTGTTCTAAAGGGGCCGCTGGGGCGGGCAGCCCGGCCTTAAGCGTCGCTTCCCTTGGCGGGGAGCGCCTCGGCGATGTTTTCAAACGACAGCCCCGAGGCCACGAGGCAGGTAGTGCCGTTGGGCAGGGTGGCGGTGATCGTCCAGCTGCCGGTTTCGTCAGACGCGTAGGTTTCGACCACCACGTTGTTCGCGCCAAGCCCGATCGAGCGCCGGGTTTCGCCGTAGTGGCTGGTGAGCCGTTCCACCACCTCTTCGCGGGTGGCGCAGTTGCTTTGCTGGGCAAAGGCGTGGCTGGTGGCGAGCAAGAGGGCGCCGACACCAAGCGACAGGGCAAAGAAGCCGTCTTTCATGGGTAACCCCTTTCGAGTTCATGCGCCGCAACCGCGCGGCGTCATGTCCCTCAGGCTGCGCCCAGAGGCTCCAAGAAGTGGTTAACGGGCGGGGCGGAAGCCGGCTGAGACCGATTTTTTCTGCGCTGCGGCAAAATGGGGGTTGCCATTTCCTGCCCAATTGCGATGTTTTGCGCAACTTTATTGCGGAAGGCGGAATCATGGAACAGCTCGCACGGCCCTATCGTTCGGTCCTTTACATCCCCGGCTCCAAGGAGCGCGCGCTTGAGAAGGCCAAGGGGCTGGCGGTGGATGCGATCATCTTCGATCTGGAGGATGCCGTCGCCGTGGAGGAGAAAGCCGCGGCGCGTGATCTGCTGGCCACCACCCTGAAGGCGGGCGGCTACGGCCCCCGCATGAAGATCGTGCGCATCAACGGGCTGGATACCGAATGGGGCGCGGCGGATGTGGCCGCCATGAAAGACGTGGGCGCGGATGCGATCCTGCTGCCCAAGGTCAACTCTGCCACCGATGTGCAGGCGCTGGCCGATCTGCTGGGCGACACGCCGATCTGGGCGATGATGGAAACGCCGCTGGGCATTCTCAACGCTGCCGAGATCGCCGCCCATCCGCAGCTCACGGGCTTCGTGCTGGGCACCAATGATCTGGCCAAGGATCTCAACACCCGCTACCGCGCCGACCGCGAACCGCTGCTCATGAGTCTGCAGCTCTGCCTGCTGGCCGCCCGCGCCCATGGCGTGGTGGCGGTGGATGGCGTCTACAACGCCTTCAAGGACGAAGACGGGTTGCGCATCGAATGCGAACAGGGCCGCGACATGGGTTTTGACGGCAAAACCCTGATCCACCCGGCGCAGGTGGCCATCGCTAACGAGGCCTTCGCGCCTTCAGACGCCGAGATCGACCTCGCCAACCGCCAGATCGCTGCCTTTGAAGCCGCTGAGGCCGCAGGGCAGGGGGTGGCCGTGGTGGACGGCAAGATCGTTGAGAACTTGCACATCGTCACCGCCCGTCAGACACTCTCCAAGGCAAAGGCAATCGCAGCATTGGAGGGATAGCACATGGTGCTTCTGACGGCAGGCGTGGCGCTCTGGGCGCTGGCGCATTATTTCAAACGGCTGGCCCCGGCGCGCCGCGCCGCGATGGGAGACAAGGGCAAGGGGCTGGTGGCAGGGGCTATCGGGCTTTCGCTGCTGATGATGATCTTCGGCTACCGCGGTGCCGAGTTCATCCCGGTCTACAGCCCGCTGCCGGGCATGGGGCATCTGAACAACCTGCTGATGTTCGTGTCGATCTACCTCTTTGGCGTCGGCAGCAGCAAGGGCGTGCTGGCCAGCAAGCTGCGCCACCCGATGCTGCTGGGCATGACGGTCTGGGGCGTGGCGCATCTGGTGGTGAATGGCGATCTGGCCTCGATCATCCTCTTTGGCGGGCTGATCCTCTGGGCGATCTCGGAAATGCTGATCATCAACAAGGCCGAAGGCCCGTGGCAGGCCCCCGCCCCGGGTCCGCGCAGCAAGGATTTCAAACTGGTCGGCCTCACGCTCCTGATCTATGCGGTGATCGCCGGGATCCACACGTTCCTTGGCCACAACCCCTTCCAAGGAACCTACGGATGAAACTCTACCGCCTGCTCACCGAGGACGACACCTCGGCCTTCTGCCACAAGGTGACCGCCGCCCTGAACAAGGGCTGGGAACTGCATGGCTCGCCTGCTTACGCCTTTGATGCCTCCAACGGCGTGATGCGCTGCGCGCAGGCCGTGGTGAAGGAGGCCGAGGGCACCTACACCCCCGATACAAAGCTGGGAGAACAGTAAATGGCCAAGACCAACCCGGGCCGGTTTTTCGAGGATTACACAGTCGGCGAGGTGATCCGCCACGCCGTGCCGCGCACGCTCTCTGGCGGCGAACGGGCGCTCTATCACGCGCTCTATCCGGCGCGCCACGCGCTCGCCTCCTCGGATGAATTTGCCCGCTCGGTTGGTCTGGCGGCTGCCCCGCTGGATGATCTGATCGCGTTTCACACCGTATTCGGCAAAACCGTGCCGGACATCTCGCTCAACGCGGTGGCGAACCTCGGCTATGCTGAAGGGCGGTTCCTGAAGCCGGTGCATGCGGGCGATACGCTCACTTCGGAATCCGAGGTGATCGGGCTCAAGCAGAACTCCAACGGGAAGTCCGGCGTTGTCTATGTGCGCACCACGGGGCGCAACCAGCGCGGTGAGGCCGTGCTGGAATACGTTCGCTGGGTGATGGTGCGCAAAGGCGATCTGGAGGCCCCCGCGCCCGAAACCGTGCTCCCCGATCTGTCGAAAGCGGTGCCGGCCGATCAGCTGGTGACCCCGGAAGGGCTTGATTTCACCGGCTATGATTTCACCCTAGCGGGCGAGCCGCACCGGCTGGGCGACTATTCCGTGGGCGAGAAGATCGACCATGTGGACGGGGTCACGATCGAGGAAGCCGAGCATATGCTCGCCACACGGCTCTGGCAGAACACCGCCAAGGTGCATTTCGACGCCACCTTCCGCCCCGATGGCCAGCGCCTGATCTACGGCGGGCATGTGATCTCTATGGCGCGTGCGCTCAGCTTCAACGGGCTGGCCAACGCGCAGATGATTGCCGGGATCAACGCCGGTGCCCATGCCAACCCCTGTTTCGCGGGCGATACCGTGAAAGCCTGGAGCGAGGTGCTGGACGTGGCCGAAACGGGCGCGCCGGGCGTGGGGGCGATCCGGCTACGCCTTGTGGCTGTGAAGGCCGGGGCCGCGCCCTTCGCGCTCAAGGTCGAAGACGGCAAATACGCCCCCGAGGTCTTGCTCGATCTCGATTACTGGGCACTGATGCCGGTCTGACGCCCGTCGGCAGGGAGGCTTCATGGCGCATAGATCACGGCTCTTCACGATCCCGGCTCTGGCCGCCGCCCTTCTGGCAACGGCGGCCAGTGCGCAGGACGATGAGGCCCGGCGCGGGTTTGTCGAGGCCAACCTGCTGGGTATCTTCTACCACGAGCTGGGCCATGCGCTGATCGATCTCGAAGAGGTGCCGATCTTCGGGCAAGAGGAAGACGCCGCCGATGTGTTCTCCATCCTGCTGGTGGACAGCTTGTTTGACGAGGAAACAGCGCAGGCCATCGCCATTGATGCGGCCTATGGCTTTCTCGGCGAAGTCTACCTGATGGAGGATGAAGGCGAGGCCGTGGCCTGGTGGGACGTGCACGGCCCCGACGAGCAGCGTTTCTACAACACCGTCTGCCTTTTCTACGGCGCAAACCCCGACGAACGCGAGGCGTTCGCGGAAGCGCTGGGCCTGCCGGAAGAACGCGCGGGCTATTGCCCGGATGAATTCGATCAGGCCTTCGACGCCTGGGGGGATGTGCTGGACGGCCTCACGGAACGGTTTGAAGCCGGGCAGGGGGAGCCGATCGTGCTGATGCCGGGGGCCTTTGAGGACGCCCCGCTCACCGCGCGGCTTCTGGAAGTTGAAGTCGCCGCGCTCAATGGCGAGCTGCGCCTGTCCTTGCCGCTCTCCGTCTGGGTGGAGAGCTGCGGTGAGCCGAACGCCTATTACGATCCCGAGACAGCCGGAATCACGATGTGCACCGAATTCGAGGCGCATCTGCACAGTCTTTACGATCTGGTAACGGAGTAGTCAGATTTGTGATCACACTCTGAATATGTGTGATCACAAGCTGCGGCAAATCCGCCGAAAATGCCCCGATTAGCGCTAACGTCAGCGGCTTAGGCGTGACTCGCGCGCAAATATCGCTATGCATGTTGCGAAATCGCGATCCAAAGGCATCATCACCTGAAAGGGTATCCCATGGCAGACGTGAACAGGGGGCAACGCCCACTTTCTCCCTTCATGATCGGTCCGTATTACCGGCCACAGCTCACCTCAATGACCTCCATTTTCGTCCGCATCAGCGGCATCGTTGCCCTCGGCACGGCGCTTCTGGTGGTGTGGTGGCTTCTGGCGGCGGCGACCTCTGAAAGCGCCTTTGCTTTCATCGACGGTCTGCTGCGCAGCTGGTTCGGCGATCTGGTGCTCTTCTTCGCAACATGGGCGCTCTGGTATCACACGCTCGGCCGCCTGCGGCACGTGATCTGGGATTTCGGCTACTGCTTCAAAGTGGAAACCGCCGAGAAGCTGGGCATCGCCATGATCGCCGCGAGCGCCGTTCTCACCATTCTCACCGTGATCGTGGTTTAAGGAGGCCAACATGCGTTACCTGACAGACCGCAAACGCGCCGTCGGCCTCGGCTCCGCCCGCTTCGGCACCCAAGGCCACTGGCAATTCACCGTGCGCTCCATCCTGATGGTGGTGCTCGCCCCGCTCTTCATCTTTACCTTCGGCGCCGGCCTTGGCGGCACGCAGGAAGAGGTGCTCGCCTATTTCAGCCAGCCGTTCCCGGCCATCGTCACGGGCCTTGCGCTCGTGGTTGGCCTTGTGCAGCTGATGAACGAGGCGCTGGAAGCGGTGGAAGACTACGTGCACGGCATCCCGGGTGAACTGGCCCGCGTGGCCGTGAAAGCCTTCTCCTACACGCTGATTGCGATGGGCCTCTTCGCCCTCGTCAAGATCGCCCTCTGAGCGCGATAAGGACTTACAGACATGACAGCAGCATACGAATACGAAACGCATGAATACGACGTTGTCGTCGTTGGCGCCGGTGGCGCTGGCCTGCGTGCAACGCTTGGCATGGCCGAGCAGGGGCTGAAAACCGCCTGCGTGACGAAGGTCTTCCCGACGCGCTCCCACACCGTGGCCGCACAAGGCGGTATCGCCGCCTCGCTGGGCAACATGGGCCCGGACAGCTGGCAGTGGCACATGTATGACACCGTGAAGGGCTCCGACTGGCTCGGCGATACGGATGCGATGGAATACCTCGCCCGCGAAGCGCCCAAGGCGGTCTATGAGCTCGAGCACTACGGCGTGCCGTTTTCGCGCACCGAGGCCGGCAAGATCTACCAGCGCCCCTTCGGCGGCCACACCACGCAGTTCGGCGAAGGCCCCCCGGTGCAGCGCACCTGTGCCGCCGCCGACCGCACCGGCCACGCCATTCTGCACACGCTCTACGGCCAGTCGCTCAAGCACAACGCCGAGTTCTACATCGAGTATTTCGCGATCGACCTGATCATGACGGAAGACGGCATCTGCCAGGGTGTTGTCTGCTGGAAGCTCGATGATGGCACGATCCACGTGTTCAACGCCAAGATGGTCGTGCTGGCCACCGGCGGCTATGGCCGCGCCTATTTCTCCGCCACCTCCGCGCATACCTGCACGGGCGACGGCGGCGGCATGGTGGCCCGTCAGGGCCTGCCGCTGCAGGATATGGAATTCGTGCAGTTCCACCCCACCGGCATCTACGGCTCCGGCTGTCTGATCACCGAAGGTGCGCGCGGCGAAGGGGGCTACCTGACGAACTCCGAAGGCGAGCGCTTCATGGAGCGCTATGCGCCGACGTATAAGGATCTCGCCTCCCGCGATGTGGTCTCGCGCTGCATGACGATGGAGATCCGTGAAGGCCGCGGCGTGGGCAAGGATGGCGATCACATCCACCTGCACCTCAACCACCTGCCGCCGGAAACGCTGGCAGAGCGCCTGCCGGGCATCTCCGAAAGCGCCAAGATCTTTGCCGGTGTCGATCTGACGAAAGAGCCGATCCCGGTTCTGCCCACCGTGCACTACAACATGGGCGGCATTCCGACGAACTACTGGGGCGAGGTGCTGAACGCCGACGCGAAGAACCCCGAGCGCATCCAGCCGGGCCTGATGGCCGTGGGTGAAGCGGGCTGTGCCTCGGTGCATGGCGCCAACCGCCTTGGCTCCAACTCGCTGATCGACCTCGTCGTCTTCGGCCGCGCCGCCGCGATCCGCGCCGGTCAGGTGGTGGACGCCGATGCGCCGAACCTGCCGCTGAACACGAAATCCGTGGACGCCGCACTGGCCCGCTTCGACGGGTTGCGCCACGCCACGGGCGGCACCCCCACCGCCGAGCTGCGCCTTGAGATGCAGAAGACGATGCAGGCTGATGCCGCCGTCTTCCGCACCGACAAGACGCTCGCCGAAGGCGTGAAGAAGATGGAGGCCGTCGCGGCCAAGCTCGACGATCTGAAGGTCACCGACCGCACGCTTGTGTGGAACTCCGACCTGATGGAAACGCTCGAACTGACGAACCTGATGCCCAACGCCATGGCAACGATCGTCGGGGCCGAGGCGCGCAAGGAAAGCCGCGGGGCGCATGCCCACGAGGACTACCCAGATCGCGACGACAAGAACTGGCGCAAGCACACGCTGGCGGTGGTGGACGGGCCGAAGGTCACGCTCGACTATCGCCCCGTGCATCTTGATCCGTTGACGAAAGAAGACGAAGGTGGAATCGATCTGAAGAAGATTGCACCGAAAGCGAGGGTCTACTGATGCATGTCCGCCGTCTGTCTGCTGTGGTTATTGGCCTGTCCCTGATGGGGCTTGCGGCCTGTAGCACCGGGACGGACACCAGCGGGCTGCCAAATCAGTTCCCGCTTCTGGCAGGGGATGAGGATCTCTGGCCGACGATGGATGACACGGAACGCCAGCGCGCGGTTCTGTTCCTGACCTCGGGCAGCACGATCCAGTCCTCCCTGCTGGAAGACTAGCCAACCCCGCGGGCCGCACACGGCCCGCCCCGTGAACACAGATAGGAAAGGGTGAGCAGATGGTGCAATTCACACTCCCCAAGAACTCCAAGATCGTCACCGGCAAGACGTGGCCGAAGCCCGAGGGCGCGACGAACCTGCGCACGTTCAAGATTTACCGCTGGAACGAGGAAGACGGGAAGAACCCGCAGGTCGACACCTATTTCGTCGACATGGACACCTGCGGCCCGATGATCCTGGACGCGCTGATCAAGATCAAGAACGAGATCGATCCGACGCTGACCTTCCGCCGCTCCTGCCGTGAAGGCATCTGTGGCTCCTGCGCGATGAACATCGACGGCATCAACACGCTGGCCTGTATCTACGGCATGGACGAGGTGAAGGGCGAGGTAAAGATCTACCCGCTGCCGCATATGCCGGTGGTGCGCGATCTGATCCCCGATCTGACCCATTTCTACGCCCAGCATGCCTCGATCATGCCGTGGCTGGAAACCAAGACGAACCGTCCGGCGAAAGAGTGGAAGCAATCCATTGAGGATCGCAAGAAGCTCGACGGCCTCTATGAATGCGTGATGTGCGCCTCCTGCTCCACCTCCTGCCCGAGCTACTGGTGGAACGGCGATCGCTACCTCGGCCCGGCAGCCCTGCTGCACGCCTACCGCTGGATCATCGATAGCCGCGACGAAGCCACCGGCGAGCGTCTGGACGAGCTAGAGGATCCCTTCAAGCTCTACCGCTGCCACACGATCATGAACTGCGCCAAGACCTGCCCCAAGGGCCTGAACCCGGCAGAGGCCATCGGCCAGATCAAGAAGATGATGGTGGAACGCGCGGTTTAAGCGCTCCGCCCCGAAAACAGGAAACGCCCCGCGATTGCGGGGCGTTTTTTTGGGGGGTGTATCCCCTTTTGACAAGTTTCAAATCAAAGGGCCACCCCCGAAAGAATGGCCCCGTTTTCCGGTTAGGAGTTATTCATCGTCGTCTTGGTCAGCGTCTATCGCAAGAAACGCCTCAAGCGCAGAAATTTTCTTCTTGAGGAGGCCGAGACCCTTGGCATCAAGATAGCCGGAAACCCTGACCCGATCCCCAACGATTTCTGCGCTAATCTTATTTAGCTGTGCCTCTACCACTTCTGGTGGCGGCGATGGTTGCGGCGTTTCGGTGTGGATGCCACCCTCGATCATTTGTTGCCCCCCTGTCGATTCAGAACTCTTTTCAGGGTTTACCGACGAAGATTCTGCAATGCCATGACTTTCGAGTTCTTCCGTTTTCTCCACGTATTCGCAGGTCGCCAGATATGCCTCAATCACAGATGGAACGGCGCTCTTCGTGAACCCTTCCCGGATAAGATGCCCGCGAAGGTTTTCAGGTGATGGCGCTCGGTCAGGGAACCTCTCCCGAAGGCTATGAAAAAGGGCTGGGGAAAACGCTGCAATCTGGATCGCCTTGTCGCGCGATTCGTTATCTACCGGTTCAATAATATCCAGTGCAAGATCAGTGAGCTTCACCATTCCCTTGCCCGCATCAATGGTTAGGCCATATTGCTTCAGACCACCGAGGGCGGTAGCTGATGCGCCATTTAGGCTCGTGTATCCAAGGTGCCTTACAGCCACCTCCCGATCCATTGGGTGCATCCCGTCACCGTTGTAAATCTTGCGGGCATAATCAATCGCATCACCAACCGCATAGGACGGGTAACGCGGGCTTCTCTGTCTGGCCATACCGACCTCCATGCTTTCTCCTCCACCCTTTTAACCCCCCATTCGCGCGTATACAAGTATATAAATCATTCGTGGTAGAGGATAGCGGTTGACGTCTATTCGTCGCTGGGGCAAGGTGTTGATGCGGGCGACTCGGCTCGCACCATATTTGGAAGGAGGTGGCCATGTTGTTGGTCGCGAGTCCCGGCGTAAAGCTGACCGGCGTTCGGGGCGAGGATGAAACAGGAAGGGCCGCCCACTCCGGCTAGAGTCACAGGCGGCCCTAAATCAGCACAATCTCTCATGCGCACCCGGTGGCGCTCTGTCGCCGGGAAGGAGGTTGGTAGGATGCTGGCGTATCCTGTGCGGGCCAAAGGGCAGTTTTCCCCGTTTCCCGCGCTTTTATTAGATTCCAACCGGGCGGGCCGACTGGCCCGCCGTTTCTATAGCAAATCAGTAGAGTACCGTCTATATTCGAGGCCATGAAAGATCGTGTAACCTTGTCTCAGGCCATCAAAGACGGTCGATTAGACGAATTGGTCGCCCAAGAAGCGGCGAGAGGCTTTTATAGCCAATAGGCAAGGCGGAATTCGATGAAACCGCCGCGACCGTGATCAGAACGCTGCCACAAGACGATCAAACATCAGGTTCGCTTCTTGGCGATGGTTCTAACGAATAGTAGACTCATCTAGGTACCGGCGCATGTGCTTTTGGCTGATCGAAAGCCCTCAAAAGAATGCAAGATATCTCTGCGGCAGACAGCTCTCTAGGGCAAGCAGAACACAGTCCGGAGCGACTGGAACGAGAAATGCACGTATGAGAGAAATTTTTTCTTGATAGGGTAAAATTTTTACCCCATATGGCAAACCAATGACGCCAACGCACGCGCCTCTGGCACGGCGACTCGGGCCTAGCGCCCAACGCACGGTTACGTAGCGACGGTAACGTCTCCCTTGGAATTGAGCGGTCATAGTGATGGCCGGGTCTATTGGAGATGACCATGAACGTACACGTAACCGACCTGTCGGAAGCCCCTTCCTTTCTCGCCCCCGCGTCCGATCTGACGGCCGCCGAATCCTTCATCCTCGCCAACCGATTTGAGCGCCCGACGCTGGTGCTCGATATCGACCGCGTCGAGGCGCAGTACACCCTGCTGAAAACCGGCCTCGGTAAAGCCCATATCCACTATGCCGTGAAAGCCAACCCAGCCGATGCGATCCTTGCGCGCCTCGTGCAGCTTGGCTCCGGGTTTGACGCCGCCTCCCGTGCCGAGATCGAGCTCTGCATGGCCCATGGCGCGCGGCCCGAGAACATCTCCTTCGGCAACACCGTCAAGAAGATCCCCGACATCCGCTTCGCCCACGCCGCTGGCATCCGCCTGTTTGCCGCCGATGCAGGGCAGGAACTGGAGAAAATCGCCGAGCACGCCCCCGGCGCGCAGGTCTATATCCGCCTGATCGTGGACGCTTCCGAGGCCGACTGGCCGCTCACCCGCAAATTCGGCTGTGGCCGCGATCACGCGCTTGGCCTGCTGGCCCGCGCCCGCGCGCTGGGGCTGGAGCCTGTGGGCTTCTCCTTCCATGTGGGTTCGCAAACCCGCCGCGCCGACATGTGGAAGCCGATCCTCGATCAGGTCGCCGCCACCTGGCATGCGGCGAAGAAAGCCGGTTTTGACCTTACGCTGCTCAACATCGGTGGCGGTTTCCCGGCCTTCTACGGCGATGAAATCGACGCCGCCGACGCCTATGCCGCACGCGTGATGGAACTGGTCACCGAGCGTTTCGGCGATGTGCCCCATGTGATGGCCGAGCCGGGCCGTGGCCTCGTGGCTGCCGCCGGTGCCATCGCCGCCGAGGTGCTGCTCGTGTCGCGCAAATCCGAGGACGATCTGCACCGCTGGGTCTACCTCGACATCGGCAAGTTCTCCGGCCTCGCCGAAACCATGGACGAAGCCATCCGCTACCAGTTCATCACCGAACGCACCGCCGAGGCCACCGGCCCCTGCATCCTCGCTGGCCCCTCCTGCGACAGCGCCGATGTGCTCTATGAAAAGCGCCCGGTGGATTTGCCGCTCGGCCTGCGCTGCGGCGATCGCTTCATCATCCGCAATTGCGGCGCCTATACCTCCACCTATGCCTCCATCGGCTTCAACGGCTTCCCGCCGCTGGATGTGGTGGTGATCTAAGACAGGCAGACAGGCAGACAGGCAAGCCCGGCACGCAGCCGGGCCGCCACCCTTGACGCCACGTCCGCCCTGTTGCGCTATTGGCCTGCTGGCTAAGCTTTGCGCAACAGGGGGGAGGCACTCATGGCACATCAGGAACACTCGGCAGATGTCATCATCATCGGCGGCGGGCTTTCAGGCCTTGTCGCCGCGCATGAGGCGGTGTCGCGCGGGCGCAGCGTGCTGTTGCTCGATCAGGAAGGCCCGCAAAGCCTTGGCGGGCAGGCCTGGTGGTCGCTCGGCGGGCTCTTCATGGTGGATACGCCCGAGCAGCGCCGCATGGGCATCAAGGACAGCCGCGCGCTGGCCGCCAATGATTGGTACGGCTCCGCGCAGTTTGACCGGCCCGAGGACGCCAACCCCAAAGCCTTCGCCGAAGCCTATCTCGATTTCGCCGCAGGAGAGATGCGCCCCTGGTTGCAGGGCTTCGGCATGCGCTGGTTCCCCGTTGTGGGCTGGGCCGAGCGCGGCGGCGCGTTGGCCGACGGACACGGCAATTCCGTGCCGCGCTTCCACATCACATGGGGCACCGGCACGGGCGTCGTGAAACCCTTCGCGGCGCTGGCCCATGAGGCGGCACAAGCGAGCAAGCTCACCTTCGGCTTCCGCCACCGGGTGCGCGATCTGATCGTGGAAGGCGGCCAGGTGACAGGCGTCGAGGGCGAGATCCTCGCCGAAGCAAGCGAGGGGCGCGGCGCCTCCACCAATCGCGATGTCACCGGCAGCTTCCGTTACACGGGCGAAAGCGTGGTGATCGCAACGGGCGGCATCGGCGGCAACCACGATCTGGTGCGCAAGCACTGGCCCGAAGGCCGCCTCGGCAAGGCCCCGAATTTCATGGTCGCCGGCGTGCCGGATTACGTGGACGGCCAGATGCAGATCACCGCCGAAGCCGCGGGTGCTGCCGTGATCAACGCCGATCGCATGTGGCACTACACCGAAGGGCTGCAGAACTGGGATCCGATCTGGCCCAACCATGGCATCCGCATCCTGCCCGGCCCAAGCTCCATGTGGTTTGACGGCAATGGCGCGCGCATGGAAGCACCGTACCTGCCGGGGTTCGACACGCTGGGCACGCTCAAACGCATCCTCTCGACAGGGCATGAACACAGCTGGTTCATCCTCACCCAGAAGATCATCGAGAAGGAATTCGCGCTCTCGGGCTCCGAGCAGAACCCCGATCTCACCTCCGGCACATGGGGGCAGGTGCTGAAACAGCGCCTCGGCAAGGGGGCGACGCCCGCCGTGGAGGCCTTCAAAGCCCATGGCGCGGATTTCGTGGTGGCGGAGGATCTGGATGCGCTGATCAAAGGCATGAACGCGCTTGCGCCCAATGCGCCGCTCGATCCCGCCCGCATCCGCGCCCAGATCGAGGCGCGCGACGCGCAGATCGAGAACCCCTATTCGAAAGACGCCCAGATCACCGCCATCCGGGGCGCGCGCGCCTACCGGGGCGATCGCCTGATCCGCACCGCCAAGCCGCACCGCATCCTTGATCCCGCCGCCGGGCCACTGATCGGGGTGAAGCTCAATATCCTCACCCGCAAATCGCTCGGCGGGCTGCACACCGATCTGACAGGCCAAGTGCTGCGCCCCGATGGCAACGCCTTTGCCGGGCTCTACGCGGCCGGCGAGGTCGCGGGCTTCGGCGGCGGCGGCTACCACGGCTACAACGCGCTCGAAGGCACTTTCCTCGGTGGCTGCCTCTTCTCCGGGCGGCAAGCCGGGCGCAACGCTTGATGCGGGGCAGGGGGCATGGTCAACTCCGCTGAAAGCAGCCGGAGGTGAGATGAAACCCGAAACGCCCGAAACCCAAGCCCCTGCGGACGCCGCCGCCCGCAAGGCCGTGGCCCCGGTGATCTGCTATCCGGTGGACACCTTGCCAAAGCCCGACATGGCGCTCTATGGCCGCACACGTGAAACGCTGACGCGCGTGGAGGAGGTGCTTGTCCCTGCGCGCGAAGCCCGCTGCTTTCAGGTGCCCGCTGGGCATTTCTTCCGCATCCATTCCGTGGAAGGCCCGCAGGTGGGCGATCTCAATCTCTGGAACGCGCAGGATCTGAACGAGCGTTTCTATTCCGGCAAGACGCGCGCGCTCCACGGCACCCACCTCTCCACAGGGGATCGCATGTGGTCCAGCTTCCCCCACCTGCGCCCGCTCGCCACGATCACCCATGACACGCTCGATTGGTACGGGTTCGACGCCTACGGCGGCGCGGTGCACGATGTGATCGGCACCCGCTGCGATCCCTACACCCACAACTTGCTGTCAGGCAGGCAGTATCACCACTGCTGCCACTCCAATCTCACCCGCGCGCTCGCAAGCGAAACCGGCCTGCCACCGGCCCAAGCGGAGCGTTTGGTGCATGACGTGCTCAATGTCTTCATGTGCACGGGCTTCACCCGCGATACGGGCCAGTATTTCATGAAGCAAAGCCCGGTGCGCCCGGGGGACTACCTTGAGTTCTTCGCCGAACAGGATCTGTTGGGCGCGCTCTCGGCCTGCCCGGGAGGCGATTGTGGCGACCAGCATTCAAGCGACGCCGCCGCCTGCTTCTCGCTCAACGTGGAAATCCTCGCCCCCCTTGAGGGCAGCCTGCAAGGCTGGGCGCCGCCGCCGCCCAATGGGTACGACGGCAGCCATGGGCTCTAAGCCCTTTCATCTTGGCAAAAATATCCCCGCCGGAGGCAAGAAATCCCGGGCCCGCAAGGGCCCGGACCCTTGTCAGGCAAAGGCCGCCTCAAGGGCGATTTCCACCATGTCGCCGAAGCTCTTTTCACGCTGATCCGAGGGCAGCGCCTCGCCGGTGATCAGGTGGTCCGATACGGTCAGCACAGCCAAAGCGCGGCGGCCGTGGCGGGCGGCGAGGTTGTAAAGCTCGGCGGCTTCCATCTCCACACCCAGAATACCGTGGCGGGTCATCTGCTCGTTCAGGTCTGGGCGTTCGTCGTAGAACACATCGGAAGAATAGATCCCGCCCACATGGGTCGGCGTGCCCTTGGCCTCGGCGGCCCCAACAGCGGCCCGCAAAAGGGACCAGTCGGCGCAAGGGGCGAACTGGAACTCCTTGAAGATCCCGCGCGAGGGCGTGGAGATCGAGGAGGCCGTCATCGCGAGGATCACGTCGCGCACCTTCACGCTCTCCTGCATCCCGCCACAGGAGCCGATGCGGATCAGCGTCTGCGCGTTGTAATCGCGGATCAGCTCGTTGGCGTAGATCGACAGGCTCGGCATCCCCATGCCGGAGCCGTGGATCGTCACGCGGTTGCCTTTCCACGTGCCGGTGAAGCCGAGCATCCCGCGCACTTCATTGACGAGCTTCACGTCGCTCAGGAAGGATTCCGCCGCCCATTTCGCGCGGTAGGGATCGCCCGGCAGCAGGACGGTTTCGGCAATATCGCCCGGTTGGGCCCCGATATGAATGGTCATGGTATGGCTCCGCTGTTTGCCTTTGCCTACGGGTATGACGCGGCAGGGCCTACGCTGCAAGCGCGCTCAGGGCGGCGTGACGCGAAGCTGTTTCAACGAAAGTGGGTTATTCCAAAGCGTCCGAAACCGTATTGAAGGCCTTGCGCTCCTCATCCCACACAAGCGCTTCAACGCAGGTGTTCACGCCCGTCCCGCCGCATTCGGTGCCATGCACCTGCGTCAGGACCACGGTGAAGGGACCGAAGAGCACCGCTTCCCAGCCCTTGGCGAGTCGCGTGTCCACGGTGTCGCCGATCAGGAAGTTCACCATGCAGCCGCCGGTGCCGCAGAACAGGCTCGCCGCCGAGGAACAGCTTAGGTAGCTCTCGTCCAGCACCGCATCCCGTTCCCCGTCGCCGTTCAGGTCCACCCGGCTCACGGCACCGCGCTCCACGGCCAGCTCACCGTTCTCAAAACCCGCGCAATCGGCGGCGCGCGCGTCGATGATTTCGGTCAGAGCTTGCGGCAACTCCTGCGCTTGCCCCGCGAAGGGCAGGGCGAGGAACGGCAGGGCGAGAAGCCCGGAAAGGCGATGTGTCATTCGGCGGCCACGGCTGTTGGATCTACGATGCCGACAATGTCGCACATGATCCGGTTCAGCTCAAAATCTTTCGGCGTGTAGACACGAGCCACACCCATGGCGCGCAGGCGCTCGGCGTCGGCATCGGGGATGATCCCGCCTACGATCACCGGCACATGCGAAAGCCCCTCAGCGCGCATGCGGCCCATCAGGTCCTCGATCAGCGGGATGTGGCTACCCGACAGGATCGACAGCCCCACCACATGGGCCTCCTCCGCCTTCGCGGCGTCCACGATCTCGCCCGGCGTGAGGCGGATGCCTTCATAGCTGATGTCCATCCCGCAATCGCGGGCGCGGGCGGCGATCTGCTCGGCGCCGTTGGAGTGGCCATCGAGCCCCGGCTTGCCGACGAGGAATTTCAGGCGACGGCCGAGCTTGTCGGACACCGCATCGACCTGCGCGCGGATCTCTTCCAGCCCCTCGGTGCGGTTGGAGGGGTTGCGCGACACGCCGGTGGGTGCGCGGTACTGGCCGAAGGCAGCGCGCACCACGTCGCCCCATTCGCCCGTCGTCGCCCCGGCCTTGGCGGCTTTGATCGAGGCGGGCATGACGTTTGCGCCCGAAGCGGCCGCGGTGCGCAGCTCTGCCAGTGCGGCCTGAACGGCGGCTTCGTCACGGGCCTCGCGCCATGCGGTGAGCCGGTTGATCTGGTCGGCCTCTGCTTCCGGGTCCGCCACCATGATCGCACCATCGCCCGAGGTGAGCGGGCTTTCGGCGGCTTCCGTCCAGCGGTTCACGCCCACAACAGTGGTTTCGCCCACTTCGATGCGCCCGATCCGAGCCGCGTTGCTCTCCACAAGGCGCGATTTCATGTATTCGATCGCGGCCACCGCGCCGCCCATCGCGTCGATCTGCGCCAGTTCGGCCCGCGCGCCCTCTTTCAGCGCCTCGACCTTCTTCGTCACCGCCGGGTTGCCGTCAAAGAGATCGCCGTATTCCAGTAGGTCCGTCTCATAGGCAAAGATCTGCTGCATCCGCAGGGACCATTGCTGATCCCACGGGCGCGGCAGACCGAGGGCCTCGTTCCACGCCGGAAGCTGCACCGCGCGGGCGCGGGCGTTTTTCGACAGCGTCACCGCCAGCATCTCGATCAGGATCCGGTAGACGTTGTTCTCCGGCTGCTGCTCTGTCAGCCCGAGCGAGTTCACCTGAACGCCGTAGCGGAAGCGGCGGAATTTCGGATCCTCGACGCCGTAACGCTCCTGGCAGATCTCGTCCCACAGCTCTACGAAGGCGCGCATCTTGCACATCTCGGTGACGAACCGGATGCCCGCGTTCACGAAGAAGGAGATCCGCCCTACCATCTGCGGGAAGGCTTCTGCCGGCACTTTGCCTTTCAGATCATCCAGAACGGCCGTGGCGGTGGCCAGCGCGAAGGCAAGCTCCTCTTCCGGCGTCGCGCCCGCTTCCTGCAGGTGGTAGGAACAGACGTTCATCGGGTTCCACTTGGGCAGGTGTTCGCGCGTGTAGGCGGCCACATCGGTGATCATCCGAAGCGACGGCTTGGGCGGGCACACGTAAGTGCCGCGGCTCAGGTATTCCTTGATGATGTCGTTCTGAACGGTGCCCTGCAGCTTGCTGACATCGGCGCCCTGTTCCTCGGCCACCGCGATATAGAGGGCCAGCAGCCAGGGGGCGGTGGCGTTGATCGTCATGGAGGTGTTCATCTGTTCGAGCGGGATTTCGTCAAACAGGGTGCGCATGTCGCCCAGATGGCTCACCGGCACGCCAACCTTGCCCACTTCGCCGCGCGCCAGCTCGTGATCGGAATCATAGCCCGTCTGCGTTGGCAGATCGAAGGCCACCGAAAGCCCCGTCTGCCCCTTGGACAGGTTGGTGCGGTACAAAGCGTTGGATGCCTTGGCCGTGGAGTGGCCGGCATAAGTGCGGAAGAGCCAGGGGCGATCTTTCTGGGTCTCGGTCATCGGGGCCTCGCGGATTCGCGTTGGGTAATTTTATTCCGTTCAAAGGTTGATACTTGGAATTTCGTTACCTTGTCAATTCGCTGCGGCGCAGCGTCATGAAATTTTCTGCAACTGCATAGCAGATGGCGCGCCGCCGCGCAGCGGGCATTCGCATTTCGGCAACGCTGGCCAGGAAAATCTCGCCTCGCCTTGCCCCTGTCGCGCAATAGCTGTTTGCCGTGCCTGTTTTCTGCGCAAGGGTGGCCCATGTTCCAGACCGTCGAGATCCCCCTCTGGCTGTTGATCCTGATCCTGCTGTTCGCGGCGGTCACCGCGCTGAGCCATTTCCTGCTGCCCAGTGTGCGCTGGTTTTTCCGCCGCCGCATGGAGCGCGCGGTGGCCCAGTTGAACACCCGTCTGGAACGCCCGATCCAACCCTTCAAGCTGGCCCGCCGCCACGACATGATCCAGCGGCTGATCTATGACCCGGAGGTGATCGAGGCCGCAGGTGCCTGGGCGCAGGCCAATGGCGTGCCGGAGAACGTGGGCTTTGAAACCGCCAAACGCTACGCGCGCGAGATCGTGCCGCGTTTCTCGGCCACCGCTTATTTCGGCTTCGCCATCCGGCTGGCGCGCTTCATCTCGCAGACGGCCTACCGCGTGCGCACCTCCAGCGCAGATGAATCCGCACTAAAGGGGATCGACAAGGACGCCACGGTGATCTTCGTGATGAATCACCGCTCCAACATGGACTACGTGCTGGTGACCTATCTCGCCGCCGAACGCTCGGCGCTCTCTTACGCGGTGGGGGAATGGGCGCGCGTCTGGCCGCTTACGGCGCTGATCCGGGCCATGGGGGCCTATTTCATCCGGCGCAAAAACAGCAACGATCTCTATCGCAAGGTGCTGGAGCGCTACGTGCAACTGGCCACCAAGGGCGGGGTCACGCAGGCCGTGTTCCCGGAAGGGGGCCTGAGCCTTTCGGGCGAGATGCGCCCGGCCAAGCTGGGCATTCTGAGCTACATCGTGTCGGATTTCGATCCGGAAGGAAAAGACGTCGTCTTCGTGCCGGTCTCGCTGAACTACGATCGGGTGCTGGAGGACAGGATCCTGACCGAAGCGCAGGCCGCAGGGGAACGCCGCTTCCGGTTCGGCTTCTTTGCAAGCCTCGGATTCCTCCTGCGCCAGTTGCGCTTCAAGCTCACCGGGCGGTTTCACCGCTTCGGCTACGCGGCGGTGCGCTTTGGCAGCCCGCTCTCCCTTCGCCATCTTCACGCGGAAACCCGTGCAGGCGGCGATCTGACGCGCAGCCTTGGCCGGGAACTGATGCAGCGGATCGGGCAGGGCATGCCGATGCCCCCGGTGCCGCTCGTCGCATACACGGTCGCGACGGCACAAGGGCCACTGAGCCCCGAGGATGTGACGGCCCGCGTCCAGCAGCTTGCAGGACAGCTGAAGGCGGAGGGGTTCCCGCTCCAACTGCCACGCGGCGATGCTGTCATGGCGGCGGAGATGGGCGTGCGAATCCTGTTGCTGCGGCGGATCTTGTTGGAAAGCGATGCGGGGATTGTCCCCAACCCTGAGGAACGCGCCCTTCTGGATTTCTATGCCGCAGGTGTGGGGCAACTGCTTTCAGGCGCAGGTTTTTCTGCGCTGCCGCAGTAATTTCTGCAGTTGCTGGGTCATAAAATTACAAAAATAACCTCAATGAGGTTGCATAATTACAAAGCCGTCGGTATTCCATGATCAAGCGCCGCGCGATTCTGCGCTGCGGCACAACTTGACCCAACAGGAGGCTCGCATGGCACTGGATACGAATTCGGCGATCGCACCCTACGACGCGCCCGAGAAAGACCTTTACGAAATCGGGGAGATCCCCCCGATGGGCTACGTGCCCGAGAAGATGTATGCTTGGGCGATCCGCCGCGAGCGCCACGGCGAGCCCGAGCAGGCGATGCTTCAGGAAGTGGTCGATGTGCCGCGCCCCGACAGCCACGAAGTGCTCGTGCTCGTGATGGCCGCCGGCGTGAACTACAACGGTGTCTGGGCTGGCCTCGGCATCCCGCTCTCCCCGTTTGACGTGCACGGCGCGCCCTTCCATATCGCGGGCTCCGATGCCTCGGGCATCGTCTGGGCCGTTGGCGACAAGGTGAAGAACTGGAAAGTGGGCGACGAGGTCGTGATCCACTGCAACCAGGACGATGGCGACGACGAGCACTGCAACGGCGGCGATCCGATGTTCTCCGACAGCCAGCGCATCTGGGGCTACGAAACGCCGGATGGCTCCTTTGCACAGTTCACCTGCGTGCAGGCCCAGCAGCTGATGCCGCGCCCCAAGCACCTGACCTGGGAAGAAAGCGCCTGCTACACGCTGACGCTGGCCACCGCCTACCGGATGCTCTTCGGACACCACCCGCATGAGCTGAAGCCGGGCCAGAACGTGCTGGTTTGGGGCGCGTCTGGCGGCCTTGGCTCCTACGCGATCCAGTTGATCAACACCGCAGGTGCCAATGCGATCGGCGTGATCAGCGAGGAAGACAAGCGCGATTTCGTCATGAGCCTTGGCGCGAAAGGCGTGATCAACCGCAAGGACTTTAAGTGCTGGGGCCAGCTGCCCACCGTGAACACGCCGGAATACAAGGAGTGGTTCAACGAGGTGCGCAAGTTCGGCAAGGCGATCTGGGAGATCACCGGCAAGGGCGTGAACGTGGACATGGTCTTCGAACACCCCGGTGAGGCGACCTTCCCGGTTTCGACCTTCGTCTGCAAGAAGGGCGGCATGGTCGTGATCTGTGCCGGCACCACCGGCTACAACCTGACGATGGATGCGCGCTATGTCTGGATGCACCAGAAGCGCATTCAGGGCAGCCACTTTGCCCACCTGCGCCAGGCTGCTTCGGCCAACCGTCTGATGGTGGAGCGCCGTCTGGACCCTTGCATGTCCGAGGTGTTCCCCTGGGCGGAGATCCCGCAGGCGCATACGAAGATGCGTAAAAACGAGCACTTGCCGGGCAATATGTCGGTGCTGGTGCAAGCGCCGCGCACCGGTCTGCGGACCCTTGAGGAAGCGCTGGAAGCGAAGTAAAGCAGGCGCGAAGAGTCGCGTTCCCTCGTGACCTAAAGAAACCGGCGGTCTGCAGCGGCAGTCCGCCGGTTTTCCTTTTGGCGGCTTGTTTCATATCAAAGGCTTACAGAGGGGCGCCCCACCATTTCTACCGGGGTGGAAACGGCGAATTCCGAAGCGCGCGCCCAGCGTGCTAGGCTTTTCTCAGCCCGATGGCTCGCGTCGCGGACCAAAGGGCACGTTCGCTCACTCCAGCCAGAAGATCTGGCCCTCCACCCTGTGCCAAAGCGGGTCTTCCGCTTTGGCCTTAACCCTTCGTTAACCCGGCTGAATGAATGTCTAAGATGCGGAACGATTGGATCATCGATGTTCTGACGGACCTGCGGAACTTCGCCTGCCAGAATGATCTGCAGGCGTTGGGCCAGCAGCTTGAAGCGGCGCGCCAGACGGCGCAGCGGGAACTGGCCGCGCAATCGCGCCAGCCAGCCGGAACGGCCGCACGCGGGCGGGGTCAGGGCATCGGTCAGGGGGCAAGGGGTGGAGCCGCCGATGAACGTACCAGTGATGGAGCAGATCGAGGGCCTTTCCGGCGCCCGAACGCATGACCGCTTGCAGGAGGCTGTAAAGGACCTGCGGGATCTCTTCCAGACCGATCACGTCGTCTATCACTCGCTCAACTCCACCGGCGATCAATACGCGGTGCTCACCTATTCGGATGCCTGGGTTGCCGACTATGTGGCGCAGGGCTATGCCCGGATCGATCCGGTCGTGGGGGCCTGTTTCTCGGGCTTTACCCCGGTGGAATGGAAGCGCCTCGACTGGGCCCCCAAAGCCGTGCGCGCCTTCCACGGGGAGGCGCTGGCCAGCGGTGTGGGCACCCAAGGGATCTCGGTGCCGATCCGGGGGCCCAACGGGCAGTTTGCCATTTTCACCGTGAACCACAGCTGTTCGGATCAAAGCTGGCAGGCTTTCATCTCGGCCCATGCCCATGATCTGCTGCTGCTGTCGCATTTCCTGAACCAGACGGCGCTGCGGATCGAGGCCGAGGCGCAGGCCCCCCACACGCCGCCAACAGCCCCGCGCAAACCGCTCTCCCCGCGCGAAACCGATGCGCTGCGCCTTCTGGCGTTGGGGCTGAACCGCGCGCAGGTGGCCGACAGCCTCTGCATCTCCGAAAACACCCTGCGCAGCTACATCGAAAGCGCCCGCCTGAAACTTGGCGCGATGAACACCACCCACGCCGTGGTGACGGCGCTCTCCCAAGGGCTGCTGCCGATCTGAGAGCCTGCGCACGGCCGCTTTCAACGCCGTTTACCAACCCGTTGCTAGCTCTTGTGTCCTCTACCGTCAAAGGGGGCACATCATGCTGCACTATCTCTATGCCCGCGAGCTCGCGGCCGTCCCGGCCCTTGCGCGGGGCATGTTCACCGATCGGGCCCGGCAGTTCTCCACGCGCCTCGGCTGGCCCGTTGCCGTGGATCGGGCGGGGCAGGAGCGCGACGCCTATGACGAGCTGAACCCGCTTTACGTGATCTGCACCGGCGCGGGCGAGCGGCACCTTGGTTCGCTGCGGTTTCTGCCCACGCGCGGGCGCACGATGCTCAATGATCATTTCCACGATCTGCTGGAGGGCGAGCGTCTGAGCGATGGCAATATCTGGGAATGCACGCGCTTCTGCCTTGCGCCCGAAGCGGGGAGCGAGGTGTCCGCGCAGCTCATGCTGGGCGCGGCGGAAGTGGGGCGCGCCTTCCACCTGAGCCACGCGGCGGCCGTTTTTGACGAGCGGATGATCCGCATCTACCGCCGCCTCGGGTGGGGCCCGACGATCCTGAGCAGCCGGGGGCAGGGGAGAGATCGCGTCAGCCTTGGCCTGTGGCGTTTCTCCGAGGACATCCGCATGGCGCTGGCGGTGCGCGCGGGCATTGATGCGGGCCTTTCCAAAGCCTGGTTCAACGACAGCCGCCTTGTGCGCAGCCCCCTGCGCGAGCCCGCCTGAGCGGGGCGTGATCGGGGGTGCTGGTGCTGGCCTGCACACCGCTGTAGGGTCGCGCCATGACCATGCCCGCCATCACTTTTTCCGAAGATCAGGCCGAGGCCTTTGACCGTGTCGCCGAGGAGCTGCGCGGCGCTGGAATCGATCTGGACGACAGCCTTCTGAAGCCGCCCGCCTCCAGCGGCACAAGCGTTCTGGCGGTGATCGGCAAGGCCGGTTCGGGCAAGACACTGCTGCTTGCACGCCTCTACAAGGCGCTGGAAGAGGCCGGGGTGGAGGTCGTCTCGGGCGACTACGAAGGCCGCCGCCGCAAGGAGCGCCGCACGCTGGCGATTCTCGCGCCCACGAACAAGGCGGCGAGCGTGCTGCGCAACCGGGGCGTGCCCGCCACCACGATCCACCGCATCCTCTATACGCCCGTTTACGACCCCGAATACGAGCGCATCGCCGACTGGCTGGCCGGCAACGGCGACAAGCCCGAGATCGAAGGCCTGACGGAGGTGGCGCTCGAACGCGCCAAGGCCTTCTACGAGAACAACAAATCCATCCCCGGCGCTCTGGCCGCCGCGGGGCTGCGGGGCTCGGATTTCATCACCGGGTGGAAACGGCGCGAAGATCCGCTGGACATCGGTTTCATCGACGAAGCCTCGATGCTGGATGAGCGCCAGTTCAACGATCTGAAAGAGATTTTCCCGACGCTGGTGATTTTCGGCGATCCGGCGCAGCTTGCCCCCGTGGGGCAATCGGGCGAGATGGTGTTTGAACAGCTGCCCGAGGAGCGCCAGCTGATCCTGCACCGCGTCCACAGGCAGACGCAGGACAACCCCATCCTCGATCTGGCCCATGCGCTGGCCGATCCGGAGATCGGTTTCGAGGCCTTTGAACGTATGATCGAGGAGACCGCGCGGCGGGATGATCGCGTTGTCATGGCGCAGCGGGTGGAGAGCGATCTGATGGCGCGCTCGCCGGTCTTGGTCTGGCGTAACGCCACGCGGGTGCGGCTGATCCAGGCCTTCCGCAACGCCTACGGGGCCCCGCCGGACGATCTGCTGCCCGGCGAGCCGCTGATCTGCGACGGGATCGAGCTGCCGATGAAGCACCGCAAGAAGCGGATCGATCTGGAGGCGCGCGGGCTGATCAAGGGGGCGCAGGTTGTCTATCTCGGCCCCGGGCGCAAACCGGGCTTTTCGCGGTTGCATGTACTGGGGGCGGAGGATCCGCGCGTCGGCGCGGCCTCGATCGTGAAGATCGAATTCCCCGACGAGGAGGAGCCCTTCATCCCCTACGCGGCGCGCATGGGCGCAGCCTTCCTGCACGGTGCGGCGGTGACGATCCACAAGGCGCAAGGCTCCCAGTGGGAGACGGTGCAGGTCTTCGCACCCGATCTTTATGCCGCTGCCCGCATGGGGCGCACCGAGGCCGGGCAGCCGCTGTGGAAGCGCCTCGCCTATGTGGCGATCACGCGCGCGGAGAAACGGTTGCACTGGGTGGTGCGCAACCGGCTCGCGCTGCCTTCCGGCCCGCTCAGTGTGGCCGATCTGGAGGTCGCGCCGACGCAGCTGACACTGGAAAGCGAGGCCTGAGCCGTGCAGTTGAACCGCTCTGTCACATTGGAAGAAACCGGCCTGCTGGCGCAGGGCTCCGGGCGCTGGGTGTACCAGCACCCCGAAGTGGAGAACGCCCTGATCAAGGTGATGAAGCCGCGCCGCAAGCCGCCCGGACTGTCCCATCGCCTGCGCCCGATCAAGCGCCGTTTCGGCGAGGTGCGGACCGCCTACAAGGAATACGAGGAATACCTCGCGGCACTGGCCCGCTGCGGCACGCTGCCAGACGTGCTGCCTGCGATGTGGGGCTTCGTG
The DNA here is from genome assembly GCF_025376885.1 of Pseudoruegeria sp. SHC-113. Classification (NCBI taxonomy): domain Bacteria; kingdom Pseudomonadati; phylum Pseudomonadota; class Alphaproteobacteria; order Rhodobacterales; family Roseobacteraceae; genus Pseudoruegeria; species Pseudoruegeria sp. SHC-113. Next base: position 2,908,567 of record NZ_JAHUBR010000001.1, on the reverse strand, counting down.
GAGACGAACCTCGGCATCGGCATGGTGGTGGAGAAGATCAGCGGGCCGGAAGGCGGTGTCGCGCCGTCGCTGCACCGCTATATCGAGGCGGTAGGATTGGGCGAGGATCTCGTGGCGCAATGCGCCGCCTTGCTGGACGCGCTTGAAGCCGCCCGCGTCGTGGCGTTTGATCTGACCCCGCGCAACGTGGTTGTCGGCGTGGATCAGGCGGGAGCGCGGCGGCTTGTTCTTGTGGACGGGCTGTCGGAAAATACGCTGTTCCGGGTCAAATCCTTCTCCGAGCGTGCCTACACGCGCTGGTTTGCGGGCAAGCGCGCTGAGTTCATGGAAGAAGTCGGCCGGATTTCACGCGGTGAAAGCGCGGTGGTGCCGCGCACCTAGGCGCTATTTGCGCAGCAGCGAGAACACCGCAGAGGCGCCCCAGCCCGCAGCAATGGCGATCGCGAGCGAGAGCAGCCCGTAGAGCAGGCTCTGCTCGTGCGCGAGCGTGTAGAGGATGCGCTCCAGCCCCACTTTGCGCACGTCCAGCGCGGTGTCGAATTCGTCCACCACCTCGCCGTCGCGGGTCAGGAAGATCCGGGCGGTGTATTCGCCCTCCGTCAGGTTCGCGGGCAGCGAGATGGAGGTGGAAAACAGCGTCTGGTCTGTGACGTCCACAGTGCCTTCCAGCAGCTGATACAACCCGGCTTCGCTGCGGATGCGGATCAGCGCCTCGGTGAAATTCTCGGAATCGCTGATCGTATCAGGAGCCCCCACCGAGCGGATCGCGCGCGGGGTGGTGACTCGGTAGCGCAGATCCTGCGTGTTGGTCAGGATCTCGGCAATCGGGCCGGAGGTGGCCACGGCATAAAAGCTGGGGGCGGAGTCGACTTCAACGCTGTCAGTGTTGACCCAGATCCCGAGCTGGCGCGTCTTGCGGCGCACGGTGACGGGGACCTGCGGGCCGGAGACGGCAACGATCACCTGCAGCGGCTCGCCTGCGGGCAGGGGGGCCTCACGCTTCACCGCGCCGAAGATCAGGATGTCGGAGCCGTCGAAATTCGCCGTGATTGCCACTTGGTTTTGGGACAGCCCCGCAACGACCTCCTCACCGAAAGCGGCAAGCGGCGCGGCGGCCAGCCCGAGGGCAAGGAAGAGGGGGCGCAGGCGGGTGCGAAGGGTCATCTCAGTGGCCTCCCGCCGCGCCGAGCGAATAAAGCTCGCCCGGTTCCAGAAGCAGATCCAGCGCCAGCTTGCCACAGACGACAAGCACGAGGATCGCCAGCAGAATGCGGAGTTGCTCGGCCTTCAGCTTCACCCCGATCCGCGTGCCGATCTGCGCGCCAACAACGCCGCCGATCAGCAGCAGCACGGCGAGCATCATGTCCACCGTCTGGTTCGTGGTGGCGTGCAGCAGGGTGGTGAACCCCGTCACGAAGATGATCTGGAACAGCGAGGTGCCAACGACGACCTTGGTGGGCATGCCCAGCAGGTAGATCATCGCGGGCACCATAATGAAGCCGCCGCCCACGCCCATGATCGCGGCCAAAATGCCCACGCTCACCCCCACCAGAACCGGCGGGATGACGGAGATATAGAGCCCCGAAGTGCGGAACTTCATCTTGAAGGGCAGGTTGTGAATCCAGTTGTGCTTGCGCCGCTTGGGCACCGCGCCGGGGCGTTTGGATTTGCGGATCGCGTTCAGGCTCTCGATGAACATCAGCGTGCCGATGATGCCGAGGAACACGACGTAGCAGAGCGTTACCAGCAGATCGACCTGTCCGACCGCCTTGAGCGCGTTGAAGATCTGCACGCCCAGTGCCGCGCCTATGAGGCCGCCGACAAGCAGCACGAGCCCCATGCGCAGATCCACCGTCTTGCGCCGCAGATGCGCGAGCACGCCGGAGAAGGAGGAAGCAACGATCTGGTTGGCTTCGGTGGCCACGGCCACGGCGGGCGGGATGCCGATGAAGAACAGCAGCGGTGTCATCAGGAAGCCGCCGCCGACACCGAACATGCCAGACAAGATCCCCACCATGCCGCCGAGCCCCAGAAGAAGGAAGGCGTTGACCGATACTTCGGCGATGGGGAGATATATTTGCATTGGCTGTTCCCGCTAACAGGCCTTCCCTTTAACCGATGCCGCAGGTGCAGCATATAGCCACGCCTGCGACAAATCGGATCGATTCTGTCACCGCTCTTTGACGTAGGCCGCGCCGCCAGCACGCGGCGGGATCGCCTTGCCGACGAAGCCTGCAAGAATGACCACGGTGAGGATGTAGGGCAGGGCCTGCATGAACTGCACCGGCAGGGTCACGCCGAGGATGTCGATGTTCTGGTAGCGGTTGCCGATGGCTTCCAGCAGGCCGAACAGCAGGCAGGCCCCAAGCGCGTGCCAGGGGCGCCATTTCGCGAAGATCAGTGCGGCCAGCGCGATGAAGCCCCGGCCAGCCGTCATGTCCTTCACGAAGCCCGCCGCAAGGCCGGTGGCAAGGTAGCTGCCCGCGATGCCGCAGAGCACGCCGCAGATGATCACCGCCGTGTAACGCAGCCGCACCACCGAGATGCCAGCCGTATCGACCGCGCCGGGGTTTTCGCCAACCGCGCGCAGGCGCAGGCCGAAACGGGTGCGGAACAGCACCCACCATGTGAGCGGCACCGTGGCCATGGCGACGTAGACAAGGATCGAGTGGCCCGAGATCAGCTCCGAATAGATCGGGCCAATCAGGGGCACCTCGGCCAGTGCCTCGGCAAAGGGCAGGGTGATCGGCTCAAACCGTCCCGCCCCCATGAGCGAGGGCGTGCGCCCGCCAAGGGCAAACCAGCTTTGCCCGATCACCACGGTGAGGCCCGCGGCGAGGAAGTTGATCGCCACGCCGGAAATCAGCTGATCGCCCCGGAAGGTGATCGAGGCCAGCCCGTGCAGCAGGGCCATCAGCACGGAGGCAAAGATTCCCGCACAGAGCCCGAGCCATGCGCTGCCCGTGGCAGCCGCCACGGCGGCTGACAGGAAGGCCGCCGCCAGCATCTTGCCCTCAAGGCCGATATCGAACACGCCGGCGCGCTCCGAAAACAGGCCGGCAAGGCAGGCCAGCAGCAGCGGGGTGGCGAGGCGGACGGTGGAATCCAAAATCTGGATGATCGTCAGGAAATCCATCAGGCCTCTCCCTTGCCGAAGGTCAGGAACAGCTTTTCAATCGGCGCGCGCACCATGTTGTCGAGCGCGCCGGTGAGCAGGATCACGAGGCCCTGAATGACCACGATCAGCTCGCGCGGGATGCTCTCCCACAGGGCCAGTTCCGCGCCGCCCTGATAGAGGAAGCCGAAGAGAAGGGCTGCGAGGAACACGCCCACCGGGTGGTTGCGGCCCATGAGCGCCACGGCGATGCCGATGAAGCCCGCGCCTTCCACCGAGTTCAGGATCAGCCGTTCGGCCTCGCCCATCACGTTGTTGATCGCCATGAGCCCGGCCAGGCCGCCCGAGATCAGCATCGCGATGACGGTGATCTTCACCGGGGAGATCCCGGCATAGACGGCGGCGGTTTCGCTTTGACCGAAGGCGCGGATCGCGTAGCCGAGGCGGGTCTTCCAGATCAGGATGTAGAAGCCGATCAGGCAGAGGATCGCCACGAGGAAGCTGATGTTGGCAGGCGCGTTCTTGTTGAAGGCGATGCCGAAGGGGGCCAGCATCTCGTGGAAGGTGGGCAGATGCGCGCCGGGCGGGAAGGAGCGCGTTTCGGCGGCCATGTTGCCCGGCTCCTTGAGCACGTTTACCAGCAGGTAGCCCATCAGGGCGGCGGCGATGAAGTTGAACATGATCGTGGTGATCACGATATGGCTGCCGCGCTTGGCCTGCAGATAGGCCGGGATCGCCGCCCAGGCCGCGCCAAAGAGCGCGCCGCCGATCACGGCGGCGGGCAGGGCCAACGTCCAATGCGGCCAGGGCAGTGCGAGGCACACGAGCGCCACGCCAAGCCCGCCAATCGTGGCCTGCCCCTCACCGCCGATGTTAAACAGCCGCGCGTGCGAAGCCACGGCCACCGCAAGGCCGGTGAAGATGAAGTTGGTGGTGTAGTAAAGCGTATAGCCCAGCCCCCGGCTGTCGCCGAAGGAGCCCTGCACCATCGTCTTGATGGCGACCCACGGGTCCTTTCCGATGGCCCAGATCACGAGGCCCGAAATCAGGAAGGCGAGCGTCAGGTTGATCACGGGGATGAGGAGGACGTCCGCCCATTTCGGCATCTTCTTCATCAGGCGGCTCCCTCGTTTACGCCGGCCATCAGGAGGCCGAGTTCTTTTTCATTGGTCTGAGCGGGCAGGCGTTCGCCCATGATATGCCCGTCAAACATCACCGCGATGCGGTCGGCGAGGCCGAGGATCTCTTCCAGTTCCACCGAGACAAGCAGGATCGCCTTGCCCTGATCGCGCAGGGCGACGATCTGCTGGTGGATGAACTCGATGGCGCCGATGTCCACCCCGCGCGTGGGCTGGCCCACGAGCAGCAGGTCCGGGTTGCGCTCGATTTCGCGCGCCAGAACGATCTTCTGCTGGTTGCCGCCCGAGAAGCTTTTCGCCGCCAGCCGTGGATTGGGCGGGCGCACGTCGAACCGCTCCATCTTTTCCTGCGTGTCCTTCAGGATCGCGGCGTTGTTCATCAGGATGGCATTGCGGTTGTAGCGGGGATCGTCCTGATAGCCGAAGGCAACGTTTTCCCAGGCCTGGAAATCGAGGATCAGCCCTTCGGAGTGGCGATCTTCCGGCACATGGGCGATGCCCTTGTCGCGGCGGGATTTGCCGTCGGAATGCTTGCCGGTCAGATCCAGCTCCACACTGTTCAGCTTCACCAAGCCGGTGGCCTTGGCATAGCCGCCGAGCACTTCCAGAAGCTCGGATTGCCCGTTGCCGGCCACCCCCGCGATGCCGACAATCTCCCCGGCGCGCACGGTGAGGTCGATGCCCTTCACGCGCTCCACGCCCTTGTCGTCGATCACGCGCAGGCCTTTGATTTCCAGTACGTTTTCGCCCGGCGTGGCCGGTTTCTTATCAACCCGCAGCAGCACCTTGCGGCCGACCATGCGTTCGGCCAGATCCTCGGGGCTGGTCTCGCTGGTTTTTACCGTGGAGGTCATCTCACCGCGCCGCATCACGGAGACGGTATCGGTCACCTCCATGATCTCGCGCAGCTTGTGGGTGATCAGGATGATGGTTTTGCCTTCGTCCTTCAGCCCTTTCAGGATGCGGAACAGGTGATCGGCCTCGTCCGGCGTCAGCACGCCGGTGGGCTCGTCCAAGATCAGGATATCGGCCTGCCGGTAGAGGGCTTTCAGGATTTCTACGCGCTGCTGGTGGCCGACCGAGAGATTCTCGATCAGCGCGTCCGGATCCACGCGCAATTCGTATTCTTCGGAGAGTTGCTTGAGCAGTTTGCGGGCTTTGGCGAGCGAAGGCTTCAGCAAGCCGCCTTCTTCCGCGCCCAGAACCACGTTCTCAAGCACTGTGAAATTCTCGACCAGCTTGAAATGCTGGAACACCATGCCGATGCCGGCGCTGATCGCGGCCTGGCTGTCGGGGATCAGGGTGGGTTGGCCATTGATCAGGATCTCGCCGGAATCGGCCTTGTAGAAGCCGTAGAGGATCGACATCAGGGTGGATTTCCCCGCGCCGTTCTCGCCGATGATCCCGTGGATCGTCCCTTTCGCGACCTTGATGGAGATGTCCTTATTCGCCTGCACCGGTCCGAAGGCCTTGGAGATGCCGCGAAGCTCAATGGCGGGGGCGGCAGTTTCCTGCCGCCCCATGTTTGCTTGCTCTGCCATCTGTGGCTTACATCACCGGGCAGGATTCATCGGACATGTAGTCGTGAACCTTGATGTCGCCTGCGATGATGCCAGCCTTCGCGGCTTCCACGGCAGCCTTCATCTCGTCATCGACGAGCGGCATGTTGTTGTCGTCCAGCGCGTAGCCGACGCCATCGTTGGCGAGGCCGAGCACGGAGAAGCCGGTTTCCAGATCAACGCCATCGGTGAAGGCGTTGTAAACGGCCACGTCCACGCGCTTGAGCATGGAGGTCAGGACCTTGCCCGGGTGCAGGTGGTTCTGGTTGGAGTCCACGCCGATCGACAGGATGCCTTCATCGGCTGCGGTCTGCAGAACGCCGATGCCGGTGCCGCCAGCGGCAGCATAAACCACGTCAGCGCCCTGGCTGATCTGGGCTTTGGTCAGCTCGCCGCCCTTCACCGGGTCGTTCCAGGCTGCAGGCGTGGTGCCCGTCATGTTCTGGATCACGGTGGCGTCGGCGTTGGTGGCCTTTACGCCCTGCACGTAGCCGCAGGCGAATTTGGAGATCAGCGGAATGTCCATGCCGCCGATGAAGCCGACGGTGCCGGATTCGGAGGCTTTCGCGGCCATCACGCCCACGAGGTAGGAGCCTTCATGCTCGTTGAACACAACGGAGCGCACATTGGGCTGATCCACCACCATGTCGATGATGACGAATTTGGTGTCAGGGAAATCCGGTGCCACGGCTTCCAGAGCGGAGGCGAAGGCGAAGCCGGCCATGACGATCGGGTTGTTGCCGTTCTCGGCGAAGCGGCGCAGGGCCTGCTCGCGCTGGGCTTCGGACTGAAGCTCGATCTCGCGGAACGCACCGCCGGTTTCCTCGGCCCATTTGGTGGCACCGTTGAAGGCGGCTTCGTTGAAGGATTTGTCGAACTTGCCGCCAAGGTCGAAGATGATGGCCGGATCGGCCAGCGCTGCGCCAGCGGTCAGGGCCAGCGAGGCTGCTGCGCCAAGGAATGTCCGCATCAGGGTCATTAGGAATCTCCCGGTTGTTGTTATGGGGGTGTCGTTTATGGAAGAACGATACCCCGCCTGTTTATCCGATCTCAAGAAGATCATCGGGAAATAAGGGGCGTCGCCGCGGCTTTGGTCAACCGGAAATTTTACCGATTGGTCATATTCCCTGCGTCGCAAGGGGTTTTCGCTTGCTTGCCGTCAGGGGTGAACAGGATTTGGGCCTAGCTGAGCGATTTGGCCAGCACCAGCGCGTCGCTGCGGTGGCCGTCGGCATGGCGGTAATAGGCTTTCCGGCGGCCAGATTCGTCATATCCGTTTGACAGATAAAGCCCCAGCGCCGGGGTGTTTTCGGCGTCGACTTCCAGAAAGGCGCGTTCGGCCCCCTTGGCGCGGGCAGCGCTTTCATAGGCGGCCATAAGCTGCGTTCCGAGCCCCTTGCGGCGCTGGGCAGGATCCACGGCGATGGTCAGCAGCTCGGCTTCTCCGGCAACGCAACGCCCCAGTGCGAAGCCACCGGGGATGGTGCTCAGGAAGCAGGTGGGATCGGCCATCAGGCTTGCGAACTCCGCCTCTGTCCAGGGGCGGGTGTCAGCAAAAGCGCTTGCGTGAAGAGCGGCGAGGGCGGCGGGCTCCATGCTCAGGGGTCCAGCAGGGCCGGGGGCGCATCCTTGGCCGGGGCGGCATCGGCGGCGCGCAGGTAGAGCGGCGCTGGGCGGCTGCGGGCGCAGGCCTCTGGATCTGAGGCGAGGCGTGCGGCGGCGATGCGGGCGATGGCCTCGGCCTGCGTATAGGCAGGCGCAGCGAGGGCCGCGCCGATCTGCGCCGCGAGCGCCTCGGCGGCGGAGCCGATGCAGGTGAGGCCGGGCTGCGCGAGCCCCTCGGGCAAGGCATCGAACGTGGTGAGTTGCGCGGGCTGGGGGGCTTTTGTGCTGAAGCCCTGCAGATAGAGGTTGCCCCGCTTGGCATCGAGCGCCGCAACGGTGGGGCCATCAGCACCATAGGCGGCGGCCTCAAGGCTGCTCACCCCGATGGCCGGGCAACCAAGCGACAGCGCAAGCCCGCGCGCGGAGGACACCGCGATGCGGATGCCGGTGAAATTGCCGGGGCCGGTGCCCACGGAAATGGCGCTCAAATCGGCAAAGCCCACTCCGGCGTCGGCCAGCACCTCCTCAAGCAGCGGAAACAGCCGTTCGGCCTGCCCTTTCGCCATCTCCTCAAAACGAGAGGCGCGCAGTTCGCCCGCGATCAGAACGGCGGCGGCGCAATGGGGGCCAGAGGTGTCAAGGGCGAGGAGCGTGGCTGTCATGGGGATCGCTTGGCACGAAAGCAAAGGGCGCCGCAAGTGCAGCGCCCTTTGAAATGGAAATCCTTGTCCCGGCTCAGGCGGCCACGGGGCGCACTTCGAGCACTTCCGGGATGTAATGGCGCAGCAGGTTCTCGATGCCCATCTTCAGCGTCAGCGTGGAGGAGGGGCAACCGGCGCAAGCGCCCTGCATGTGCAGGTAGACGATGCCGCGATCAAAGCCGTGGAAGGTGATATCGCCGCCGTCCTGCGCCACGGCGGGGCGCACGCGGGTGTCGAGCAGTTCCTTGATCTGATCCACGATCTCGCTGTCGGGGCCATCATGGGCAGCGTGGCCAGCGGCAGCGCTTTCGCCTTCCATCACGGCCGCGCCGGATTGGTAGTGCTCCATGATCGCGCCGAGGATCGCCGGTTTCACGTGATCCCATTCGGTGGCGTCGCCCTTGGTCACGGTCACGAAATCATTGCCGAAGAACACGCCCGTCACGCCGGGCACGGCAAAGATGCGCTGCGCCAGCGGGGAGCTGCCTGCGGCGTCCGCGGTGGGGAAATCGGCTGTGCCGGCTTCCAGCACGGTCTGGCCGGGCAGGAATTTCAGCGTTGCGGGGTTCGGAGTGGACTCGGTTTGAATGAACATCGAAAGCGCCTTTCGTCTGGGCTTCTGATATGCGCCCTCGCAGGGGCTCTGTCAAGATTTGGAACGGTTCTAAATCGGCGGCGCGCAGGCGCGTCAGGTGATGCTTTCCAGCCGTTCTTTCGACAGATCGCCGGGCACGATGGTGATCGGGATCGGCAGCGTGCCGGAGGAGCGGGTGAGCTGCGTCACCAGAGGGCCGGGGCCCTGTTTGCCGGTGCCTGCGCCCAAAACCAGAACGCCGATCTCCTCATCCTCGCGGATCAGCTTCAGGATTTCCGGCACGGCTTCGCCTTCGCGGATGATCAGCTCCGGGTCGATGCCCTGACGATCCCGCATCCATTTGGCGAAAACCTCGAAATGGACCTCGATGCGCTCGCGCGCTTCCTGCCGCATGATGTCGCCCACGCCGATCCAGTGCTGGAACTCATCGGGCGGAATCACCGAGATGATGGCCACGCCGCCGCCGGTATGCGCCGCGCGCATGGCCGCGAAGCGCATTGCATTCAGGCATTCGCGGCTGTCGTCCAGAACCACGAGAAATTTCCGCATCAGGGCCTCCTGTCTTGCGGGCGGAGTGTTGCGCAAAGCGCAAGGGCTGACAACAGCTTATGATACCTGCGCGAAAGCTAGGCCTGCGCCGAATGCGCCCAGTCCCAATAGAGCGAACGCGCCCGGCGGGTGACGGGGCCGATCTGGTAGGAGGTGTCCTCGAAGCCCTTCACGGGGGTGACTTTCGTCATGTTCCCGGTGAGGAAGACCTCATCCGCGGTGCGGAAATCCTCGAACGTCAGCACCGATTCATGCACCTTGAGCCCATCGGCGCGGAGGTTTTCGATGTGGCGCGCGCGGGTGATCCCGGCAAGGAAGGTGCCGTTGGGCACCGGGGTGAAGATTTCGCCGTCGCGCACCATGAAGACGTTGGCGGTGGCGGTCTCGGCCACATTGCCAAGGGCGTCGGCCACCAGCGCGTTGCCGAAGCCCTTGTCGCGCGCCTCGGCAAGCATGCGGGCGTTGTTGGGGTAGAGGCAGCCGGCCTTCGCGTTCACCACGGCATCCTCCAGCACCGGGCGGCGGAAGCGGGTGCGGCAGAGCGTGGTGGCGGTTTCGGGCGGGGCCATTGGGATCTCTTCCAGCGCGATGGCAAAGCCCGTGGCGCCTTCCTTGGGCAAAACGCCAAGGTGGCCGCCTTCAAGCGCCCAATACATGGGGCGGATATAGACGGCGGCTGTTTTGGGGTAGGCGGCGAGCCCTTCCCAGACCAGCGCCACCATATCCTCGGCTGAAACCGTGGGCGTGATCATCAGGGCCCGGGCCGAGGCGTTGACGCGGTGGCAATGGGCCAGCAAGTCCGGCGCGACGCCCTCGAAATAGCGCGCGCCGTCAAAGACAGAGGTGCCCAGCCACATGCCGTGATCGGCTGCGCGCATGATCGGCACGTCGCCCTTGTGCCAGCGGCCTTCGAAATAGGTGTGCACATTGGTGCCGGTCGCCATTGGGGCCTCCTTCTCTGATCGCCGTGACCCTAGGGCGCGAAGGCGGGAGGGTAAAGGGAGGGTGGCTGCCTGCCGGGCCAGCCGGATAGGAAAAACCCCCGGCCGTGGGGGCCGGGGGCAGGACAGGGGTGCCTCTGGGGCGAGGGACAGGCAGGGCCGGGGGGAAGGCCGTGGCGCAGCGCCTCTCAGGCCCGCAAGCCATGGCAGGCCGATATGACAGGCGTGTGACGGATGCGCCGCCTCAGCCTGCCGTGCCTTCCGCGATCAGCGCGGCCACGTCGAGCGGGGCGTTGACCATCGCCAGCGTGCCATCGGGCTTGCGCGGCCACTCGCCTTCGGGGCGGTCGCGGTAAAGCTCCACGCCGTTGCCGTCGGGATCCCGCAGGTAAACGGCCTCGCTCACGCCGTGGTCAGACGCGCCGTCAAAGCTTAGGCCTGCCGCCTGCACCCGTGCCAGCGCCGCGCCGAGGCTGGCGCGATCGGGGAAGAGGAAGGCCACGTGATACAGCCCGGTGTGGCCCGGCGGTGGCGGCGTGGCACCGCGGCTTTCCCATGTGTTCAGGCCGATATGGTGGTGATAGCCGCCCGCCGAAAGAAAGGCCGCCCGCGCACCATAGCGTTGGGTAACCTCGAAGCCGAGCACGCCCGAATAAAAGGCGATGGCGCGGTCAAGATCGGCGACGCGCAGGTGGATGTGGCCCACGCGCGTTTGCGGGTGAACTTTGGCATCAGGCGAAGGCGAAAAGAGCGTATCAGGCATTGGGGCACCTTTGGCTTTATGGGGTTAGCTTCAAGGTAACGCCTGTGCGCCAGCGTTTGAATTCCGCAAGGCGTGACAGGTTCTGTGCATTTCCGCGCATGGGGCGGTATCCGGTGCCGCTGATCGGCGGCAGGCCGCAGGCTCACAATCTCTTTATTGGATGCACGGGCCTGCTCTGGTAGATGGTCCGCTTGTTGCAAGATTACGAGGCTGCCATGAGTGATTCCCGTCTGTCCCGCCGCGCCGCGCTGCGCCTTGGCCTGTCTGCCAGTGCCATGCTCTGCGCCCCGACGCTCCTGCGTGCGCAGGACTGGAACGCCGACGCCGATGGCCCGGTGCCGGGGCAGGTCTACCAGCCGAAGGTTCAGCGCAACACCTCGAGCTTCCGCGCCGCCCAGTGGCAGGATCACTTCGACAGCCGCAAGAACGGCGTGATCCTCTGCGATACCACCTCCCGCGTGGTGCATTTCTGGAACGAGGAAGGCACGATCTACAAGCTCTACCCGTCCTCCGTGCCGCTCACGGAAGATCTGACGCGGCTTGGCTACACCGAAGTGGTGCAGAAGGTTGTCGGCCCCACGTGGCGGCCCACGCCCTCGATGCTGGAGCGCAACCCGACACTGCCCGAAGTTGTCGGCCCCGGCCCGGACAACCCGCTCGGCAGCCACGCGCTGTACCTGAGCTGGACATACTACCGCATCCACGGCACGCATGACACGCGCAAGATCGGGCGGAAGTCGTCCTCGGGCTGTATCGGGCTGTACAACTCCCAGATTCAGGAGCTGTTCGATCTGGCCAAGGTCGGCACACAGGTGCGCCTGATCTGAGCCGGTCCGGCGCTTAAGGCTTGATCGGTTGGCGCAGGCCCGCTAGGCCTAGGACATGACCGATCAACGCACCCTCTCTGCCGCCTACTTTTTTACCCGCTTTCCATAAGGGGCGGTCGGCAGCAGGTGTTGCGAGATAAGAAACCGCCGCTGGGCGGTTTTTTCATGTCGATCCGTCCGGCGGCTTCAGGAGCCAAGGACGATGACAGACTTACCAGACAAAACGCGAATACAGGTGCGCGCCGCGCAGCCCGGCGACGTGCCCGCGCTGCTGGCGATGATCACCGCGCTGGCGGCCCATCATGGCGATGTGGTCGAGGTGGAAGCGGATGGCCTTCAAAGCGCGCTCTTCGGGCCGCAGGCCTGGGTGCGCGGGCTTGTGGCCGAGATCGGCGGCGCATGCGTCGGCTACGCTGCGCTGCGCGACGCCGGGCTCTTGCATTTCAGCCGACGCGGGCTTGACCTGCATCACCTCTACGTCGCGCCCGCCCATCGCGGGGCCGGTGTGGGCAAGGCGCTCGTGGCCCATGCCGAGGCTTTGGGGCGGGCCTTGGGCTGCACAAGCCTGACGGTGAGCGCGGACCCCGCCAACTGGCAGGCGCGCCGGGCCTACGAGGGGATGGGCTTTGTCAGCCGCAACGTGCAGGCGGCGCGCTATGGCAAGGCGCTTTAGGCTTACTTTCCCGATCCCGCGACGGAACCCCGCCACTCGCGCGTTCAACCGACATACAGAACAGGAGATTTCCATGAAGATCCAAATGGCCGCCGCCCTTGCCCTTCTGCCCGCCGCGCTTTCGGCGGAGCCGTTTTCAGCCGATGTCTGGGCCGACAACTGGTTCGAGTTGCGCGTCGATGGGCAGCAGGTGGCGGAAGACAGCGTATCGATCACGACGGAACGCTCGTTTAATGCCGAAAGCTTCACCTTCGAGGCCGAACGCCCCTTCGTGCTGGGGCTCGTGGCCAAGGATTTCAAGGAAAACGACACCGGGCTCGAATACATCGGCACCGGGCGTCAGCAGATGGGCGATGGGGGCGTGATCCTGCAGATCTTCGACGCAGCCGGAGCGATCGCGGCGGTGAGCGACGCAAGCTGGCAGTGCCTCGTGATCCACCATGCCCCGGTGGACAAGTCCTGCGAGAAGGTCGACAGCCCCGTCGCCGGGGAAGGGGCCTGCGGTTTCACGGCCTCTGAGGAACCGGAGGGCTGGGATCAGCCCGGTTTCGATGCCTCTGGCTGGCAGGCGGCCAGCCTCTATGCAGAAGCGGACGTAAGCCCCAAGGACGGCTATGACCGCATCTCCTGGGACGCCTCGGCGCAGCTGATCTGGGGGCCGGATCTGGAGCAGGACAACACCATCCTCTGCCGCCTGAGCGTGGAGTAGGCGCGAAAACGGGCGCGAAGGGAGATCCCTCCGCGCCCGCATTTACTCAAGCGCCCTTAGCGCGAGCGGACCATGCCGACGATGTCGTAGGTCTGATCGAGGATCGGCGCGGCGATGGCTTGGGCGCGTTTGGCACCGTCGCCGAGGATCCGGTCGATCTCGGCGGTGTCTTCCATCAGACGCGCCATTTCAGCGGCGATCGGCGAAAGCTTGGCCACGGCCAGATCGGCGAGCATCGGCTTGAACTCCGAGAACGCCTTGCCGCCGACATCCGCGAGCACGGCATCCACGCTCTGCTCCGACAGCGCGGCGTAGATGTTGACGAGGTTCTTCGCCTCCGGGCGCTCGGCAAGGCCCCCGGCCTCGCTCGGTAGGGCGTCCGGGTCGGTTTTCGCCTTGCGGATCTTCTTGGCGATGGCGTCGGCGTCATCGGTCATGTTGATCCGGCTCATGTCGGACGGGTCCGATTTGCTCATCTTCTTCGCGCCATCGCGCAAGCTCATCACCCGCGTCGCCGCGCCCTCGATCACCGGCTCGGTGATCGGGAAGAAATCAACGCCGAAGTCGTTGTTGAACTTCGTCGCGATGTCACGCGTCAGTTCGAGGTGCTGCTTCTGATCCTCGCCCACGGGTACGTGCGTCGCGTGGTAGATCAGGATGTCGGCGGCCATGAGGTTCGGGTAGGCGAAAAGGCCCACCGAAGCGTTCTCACGGTTCTTGCCGGCCTTGTCCTTGAACTGGGTCATCCGGTTAAGCCAGCCCATGCGGGCGACACAGTTGAAGATCCAGCCCAACTGGGCGTGCTCGGGCACCTGGCTCTGGTTGAAGAGGATGGATTTCGCCGGATCAAGGCCCGAGGCGATGAAACCGGCGGCGACTTCGCGCGTCGCGCGGCGCAGATCCTCAGGGTTTTGCCAGACGGTGATCGCGTGAAGATCGACCATGCAGTAGAGCGTCTCGATGCCGCTGTCCTGCATTTCAACAAAGCGCTTGATGGCGCCAAGGTAGTTTCCGAGGGTCAGGTTGCCCGAGGGCTGGATCCCCGAAAAGACGCGCGGTGTGTGGACCACCTCCGTCATGATGCGTACTCCGTCTGGATTTCTATACACGGCTCGCTTACCGATGGGGGCACAAGCCGTCAACCGGATGGAGCGAGAGCATGAGCAGCCCCTACGAGGAATCCCCGATCAATCCCTTGCCGCCGGTGGTGGTGGGGCTGGCCCTGCTGATCTTCGGGTTGGAGGTGGCTTTCACGCTCGGGGAGCGGGGGATTATTTCCGGCGGCGCGGGCTGGCGGCTGGATGCGGTGCAGCGCTTTGCCTTCTCGGGCGATCTGTTTGACTGGATGCTGGCCAATGGCATTTACCGCCCCGACATGCTGGTGCGGTTTGTGTCCTACCCGCTGGTGCATGTGACCTTCACCCACACGCTTTTCGTGCTCGTCTTCCTGCTGGCGCTGGGCAAGATGGCCGGGGAGATCTTTTCGTGGTGGGCGGTGCTGCTGATCTTCTTCGGCTCCGCCGCAATGGGCGCGCTGGCCTATGGGCTCTTGCTGAACGATCCGGTGCCGCTGGTTGGCGGCTATCCGGCGGTCTACGGGCTGATCGGCTCCTTCACCTTCCTGATGTGGGTCGATCTGGCGGCACGGGGCGCGAACAAATACCGCGCGTTTTCACTGATTGCCTTCCTGCTGGGGATCCAGCTTCTGTGGGGCATCCTCTTTGGCGGCAGCCGGGAATGGGTGGCGGATCTGGCCGGCTTTGCCACGGGCTTCGGCGTGAGCTTCCTGCTGGTGCCGGGCGGCTGGAAACGCGTGCTGGCGGTGGTGCGCCGGAGGTAGGGAGGGCCAGCGGCGGACCGTGGGCTGCCGCTCCTCCTTCAGGCCTGCGCGCTTTATGCCAGCCAAGACCGAAAAACCTCAACCGTCGCGCTGATCCCGCCAAAGCGGCAGACCGCCGGGACGGTCCGCCGCTGGCCCGGCGGCCTGCGGCCTTGTTCCGGGCCGCTGGCCCTCTGTTTAGCCCCGTTTCACCGCCGCTTTGAATTCGCTCAGGCGCACCGCGTTCAGCACATGGCCGACGGAGAAATAGACGATGATCCCCGAGACGATCACGATGGCCAGCGCCAGATAGCGCAGTGCGCCTGCGGCAAACATCGGCGCAAGCGCGTAGGCGCAGGCCACGAGCCAGCCGCCCATGATCAGCGAGGTCAGCACGATCCGCCACCAGCGGTTGCGGAAGCGGGCGTCGAACTGCGCCTCTGGTCCCATCTCGCGCGATTTGCGCCAGAGCAGAAGCACCATGACCCATCCGGAAAGCGAGGTCGCCACCGCCGCCGCCAGATAACCGATCCAGAAGGCCGCGCCGATGGCCACGACGAGGTTGATCACCATCGTCACAAGCGCGAAGCGGAACGGGGTTTTGGTGTCTTCTCGCGCGAAATAGAGCGGCTGGAGCACCTTCTGCAGCACGAAGGCCGGAAGGCCCAGCCCGTAGATCGCCAGCGCCGCCGCCGTGGCTGCCGTGTCGGCAGGGCCAAAGGCCCCGCGTTCAAAGAGAACGCCGATCAGCTGTTGCGGGATCACCACCAAGGCCACCGCGCAGGGCACGGTGAGCGCGAGCGAGACCTCGCCCGCGCGGCTCAGCGCCGCTTGCCCGCCCGCCGCATCGCCCGCCCTAAGACGGCGGGAGAGGTCGGGCAGCAGCACCACGCCAATGGCGATGCCCACCACGCCGAGCGGCAGTTGATAGAGCCGATCCGCGTAGTTGAGCCAGGCAATGGCCCCGTCAAAGAAGCTCGCCACCTGCCGCCCCACGAGGAGGTTCACCTGCACCACGCCGCCTGCAAGGGCCGCCGGTGCGGCGATCACAGCGAGGCGCTTCATGTCCGGCGTCAGCCGGGGCCGCTGCAGGCGGATCGGAAAGCCCGCGCGCCCGGCGGCCCACCAGACAAGCGCCAGCTGGGCGATGCCTGCCAGAGGCACTGTCCAGACGATCGCCTCCCCGATCGGCCAGCCAAACTGGGCCGCCAGAACCATCGCGCCGATGAAGAGGACGTTCAGCAACACCGGCGCTGCCGCCGCGGCCACGAAACGCCCGGCGGCGTTCAGCACGCCCGAGAGCAGCGCCGCCAGCGAGATGAAGAGGATATAAGGAAAGGCGATGCGCCCGTAATGCACCGCCAGATCAAAGCGCTCGTCGGCCAGAAAGCCCGAAGCCATCGCCAGCACGAGCCACGGCATCGCGGCTTGCGCGATCAGGGTGAAGACAAGCACCACCGTGGCCAGCCCGGTAAAAGCCTCCCGCGCGAAACCGGCGGCATCTTCGCCGCCTTCGAGCTTCTTGGAGAACATCGGCACGAAGGCCATGTTGAACGCCCCTTCGGCGAAGAAGCGGCGGAACATGTTGGGCAGGGAAAAGGCGATCAAGAAAGCCTCCGCCACTGGCCCCGCGCCAAGGTAGCTCGCGATCATGATGTCGCGCACGAAGCCCATGAGCCGTGACAGCAGCGTCCAGACGCCCACCGTCAGGAACCCGGCCATCAGGCGGATTTGCTTCATGCGGCGCCCGCCCGCTCAACGCCCTTTTCGATGGCGTCGCGCAGCTTGGCCTCCAGCGCCTTCTGCTTGCTCTCGGCGTAAAGCTTCAGCCCGAACATGTCCTTCACGTAGAACACATCCACCGCCTGCACGCCGTAGGTGGCGATCTGGGCGGTGGCGATGTTCATATTGGCGTTGGCCAGCGTCCGGGTGAGGTCGAAGAGCAGGCCTGCGCGGTCACGGGTGTCGACCTCGATGATCGTGTAGATCTCGCTGCCCTCGTTGTCGAAGGTGATGTTGGTGGGCACGCGGAACTCGCGTTCGCGTTTCTTGACCTTGTCGCGGCTCGCCAGCGCCTTGCCCGCGATCACTTCGCCCTTGAGCGTGCGCTCGATCATCTGGCGCAGACGGGGCAGGCGGCTGATTTCGTAGGGGTGGTGCTCGGCGTCCTGAACCCAGAACACCGTGGTGATGAACCCATCCGCCGTGGTGTAGGTGCGCGCGTCCACGACGTTGGCCCCCACAAGCGCCAGCGCCCCGGCGAGGCGGGAGAAGATGCCGGGGTGATCGGCCATGGAGAAGCAGACGCGGGTGGCGTCATGGGTTTCATCAGGCCAGACGTCGATGCGGATCTCGTCGGTGCGGATGCCCTTGAGCAGATGCGCCATCTTGACGTGAGCTTCGGTGTCGAGCCCCTGCCAGTAGGGGCCGTAGTGGCGCTTGACCTCTTCGCGCAGATCCTTGGGATCCCAGTCGGCCAGCGCCTCGCGCAGGGCACGCTTGGCCTCGGCCTCGCGCTTGCCGCGGTTCAGATCCGCCAGCCCGTTCTCCAGCGCATGGTCGGTTTCGGCGTGGAGGTTGCGCAGCAGGGTGGCCTTCCAGTTGTTCCAGACACTCGGGCCAACGCCGCGGATGTCGCAGACGGTGAGCACGGTGAGCAGATCCAGCCGCTCCTGCGTGGCCACCTGCTTGGCGAAGCCGCGCACCGTGGCCGGATCGGAGATGTCGCGCTTCTGGGCGGTGTCCGACATCAGCAGGTGATTGCGCACAAGCCATTCGACGGTTTCGCATTCGCTTTTCTTCAGCCCAAGGCGCGGGGCCACCTTCCGTGCGATCTGCGCGCCGAGGATGGAGTGATCCTCGGGCCGCCCCTTGCCGATGTCATGCAGCAGCAGGGCCACATAGAGCACCTTGCGGTTCACGCCTTCCTTCAGGATGCCCGAGGCCACGGGCAGCTCTTCCACCAGCTCGCCATGTTCGATGCGCGCCAGTGTCTTGATGCATTGGATCGTGTGCTCGTCCACCGTGTAGGAATGATACATGTTGAACTGCATCATCGCGACGATGGGCTCGAACTCGGGGATGAAGGCCGCCAGCACGCCCAGCTCGTTCATCCGGCGCAGCGCGCGCTCCGGGTTGCCGTGCTTGAGCATCAGCCCGAGGAAGAGCCGCACGGCCTCCTTGTCGGCGCGCATCTCGTCGTCGATCAGATCGAGGTTCGCCGTGATCGTGCGCATCGCGTCCGGGTGGATCAGGTAACCCGTGCGCAGGGCTTCCTCGAAGATGCGCAGCAGGTTCAGCTTGTCGGAGAGGAATTCCCTCTCGCTCGCGTAGGTCAGCCGGTTCTGCACCAGCTTGTAGCCCGGCTTCACCCGCTTGCGGCGGCGGAACAGCCCGACGAGCGAGGGGGCCTTCTTGACGTGGCTGGCTTCGAGCTTGGTGAGGAAGATCCGGGTCAGCTCGCCCACGCGGGTGGCGTGGCGGAAATAGGCCTGCATGAAATGCTCCACCGCCCGGCGGCCGCCGTGATCGGTGTAGCCCATGGCGTCGGCCACCTCGACCTGCATGTCGAAGGTGAGCTGTTCGGTGGCGCGGCCCGCGATCAGGTGCAGATGGCAGCGCGTGGCCCAGAGGAAGCGCTCGGCGCGTTCGAAATTGCGGTATTCATCGCGGGTGAACACGCCCAGTTTCACCAGCTCGGCTGTGTCCTGCACGCCGTGGATATACTTGGCGATCCAGAACAGCGACTGCAGATCGCGCAGGCCGCCCTTGCCCTCCTTGATGTTGGGCTCCACCACGTAGCGCAGGCCCTGCTTGCGGTGGCGCTCGCCGCGCTCGGCGAGCTTGGCCTCGATGAACTCCGAGGCCGAATTGGCGAAAAGCTGGCTCGTGAGCACAGTATTGAGCTCATTGGCCAGCTTGCGGTCGCCGATCAGGAAGCGGTTTTCCAGAAGGGCGGTGCGGATGGTGTAATCCTCGCGCCCGAGCCGCAGGCAATCCTTCACCGTGCGGCTGGCGTGGCCCACCTTCAGGCGCAGATCCCAGAGGATGTAGAGCATGGATTCGATCACGCTCTCCGCCCAGGCGGTGATCTTGTAAGGCGTCAGGAACAACAGATCGACATCGGAGAACGGCGCCATCTCGGCCCGGCCATAGCCGCCCACCGCCAGCACCGAGATGCGCTCGCCCGTGGTGGGCGTCTGCACCCGGTGCAGCCATTGCGTGGCGACCTCGAAGGCCATCGTAACGAGGCAATCGGTGAGGTAGGTATAGGCCGAGGTGGTGGCGCGGGCCTTCAGCGGATCGGCTGCGAAGGCTTCTGCGATGCGCGCGCGCCCGTCTTTCTGGGCCTTGGCAAGGCAGGTCACCGTCGTGGCTCGGATGTCGCGGCAATCGGCATCATCGCCAAACGCGGCCACGAGGGCCGCGCGCACGGTTTCGGGATCGAAGATCTCGGCCGCCGGGCAGATCAGCTCCGCCGGGGCCGGGACCGTGAAGCGGGGCCGCTCAGAAGCCGGCGCCGCTGAAACTTCTCGGGGCAGGGTCAATGACAGTTACCTGGTTGTTGCGGATCTCACCGATCGCCATCCCGCGTTCATTAGTGCCATCAGGCAGGAAACGGAAGATGCCGTTAACGCCTACGAAGCCCGAGGCCTGCGTGAGGCCCGATTTCGCCAGCGCATCAGATCGCCCGGCCTTCACCGAGGCACCGATGGCGGCGATGCCGTCATAGGCGAGGCCGGCGAGCGGGTGCGGCGAGCCGCCATAGGTGGCGCTGTAGCGCGAGGTGAAATTGCTGCGCAGGCCCGGATCGGGCAGGGCAAACCAGCCGCCCTGAACGCCCGGCAACTCCAGCGTGGAGGCCGGGATGTCCCAGCGGGTGAGGCCCATGAATTTGGTCAGGGTCGGGTCGATCCCAGATTCAGGCAGCAACTGGGTGAAGAGCGGCAGCGCACCTGCGGTGTCGGAGGTGAAGAAGACCGAATCCGCGCCATTGCTCTGGATGGCGGACTTCACGGCAGGCACCGCGTCGATGACGCCCTGCTGGGAGAACTGGTGGCGCACCACGCCGGCCACGGAAGCCCCGTAGCGGCTGGCCGCGCTCTGGATCGCATTGGCACCCTGCGCGCCGGCCGGATTGTCGGCGGTGACGATCACCATGTTGCGTTTGCCCTGACGGGTGGCGTAGCTGACCATCCGGTTGGCGGTGTTCTCAAAGGTGTTGCCCAGCACGAAGACATTGCCGCCGGCGATCTCGGTGTTGTTGGAGAAGGCGATGACATTGACGTTGCGCGAGGCGGTGGCGAGCCCGGCGGCATTGGCCGATTGGGCGTAGAGCGGGCCGAGGATGATCTTCGCACCCTCGTTCACAGCCTGCGTGGCCACGGCAGAGGCCTGTGTGGCGGAACCGGCGGTGTCGTAGACGCGCAGGTCGATCGTCACGCCGTCCAGATCGGCCATCGCGAGGCGGGCCGCGTTTTCAAGGCTTTGTGCTACCAGAGCGTCGCCGGACTGGCCGGAGCCCTTGGGCACCAGCAGCGCGACCTGCACGGGTTTGTTGGTATTGATCGAGGGGCCGGAATTGCCCCCGGTGCTGACCGGCTGGCAGGCGGCAAGCGTAAGGCTGAGCAGCGGAAGCGCCAGAAGCCTCAGCGGTTTGCGGACAAAGCGAGAAACGGAAAACATGGGCTGGACCTCATCCCTGAGCACGGTCAAAATACGTCCCCGGACCCTAAGGGTTTGCCGCGCAACTGTAAACGGACGCAAGAAGGGTGCCCATGAATTATCAGATCCGCCCGCTGCCCGCGGGGCTGTATTTCGTGGCCACGCCGATCGGCTCGGCGCGCGACATCACCCTGCGCGCGCTTGACGTGCTGGCGAGCGCCGATGTGATCGCCGCCGAAGACACGCGCACCCTGCGCAAACTGCTGGACATCCACGGCGTGCCGCTGGGCGAGCGCCCGGTGATCGCCTACCACGATCACAACGGTGACGCCGCACGCCCCCGGCTGATGCGCGCGCTGGCGGAGGGCAAATCGGTGGCCTATGCCTCGGAAGCAGGCACGCCGCTGGTGGCGGATCCGGGCTACAGCCTTTCGCGCGAGGCGCTGGAGGCGGGCCATCTGGTGACAAGCGCGCCGGGCCCTTCAGCAGCGATCACCGCGCTCACCATCGCGGGCCTGCCGACCGATCACTTCTATTTCGCCGGCTTCCAGCCAAACAGCAGCGGCGCCCGCCGCGCCGCGCTGGAGGCCTGCGCGGACGTGCAAGCGACGCTTGTGTTCTACGAATCCCCGAAGCGGCTTGCGGCCAGCCTCGCGGATATGGCGCAGGTGTTGGGCGGCGGGCGGCAGGCGGCCGTGTGCCGCGAGTTGACGAAGAAATTCGAAGAGGTTCGGCGCGCGAGCCTTGCCGAACTGGCCGATCACTACGCGGCGTCTGGCGCGAAAGGCGAGGTGGTTGTGCTGGTGGATCGCGCCGGAGAGGCTGCGATGGAAGAGGCAGACGTCGAAACCGCCCTGCGCCGCGCGCTTGAGACACTTTCGGTGAAAGATGCCGCGGCCATGGTGGCCGAGGCCTATGGGCTGAAACGGCGCGACGTCTATCAGCAAGCGCTTTCCCTGAGCCGTTAACCACCGAGAAATTCCTTGGCGCTAGAGTTTTCCTACTCGATGGGAGTTCTGGTCATGAAAGCGATCCGTCAGCAGCTCAATTATCACGCAGGGCTTGCCGCCGAAGGCGCGGTGGAACGCTACTACAGCGCGAGGGGTGCCCAGATGCGCCACCAGCGTTGGCGGGGGCGGGGCGGCGAAGTGGATCTGATCGCCAGCCAGAACGGCGAGCTTGTGTTCATCGAAGTCAAGAAAAGCACCACGCATGCGCAGGCGGCGCAGCGGCTGGGGCGGCGGCAGCTGCAGCGCATCATGGCCGCAGCGGAAGAATTCCTCGCCGGGGAACCGGCAGGGCTCCTCACGCCAATGCGCATCGATCTGGCGCTGGTGAATGCGGCTGGCGAAATCGAGGTGATCGAGAATGCCGGCATGTGGGCCTGAGTGGGGCAATAGGTTGAACCATCGCGGTTTGGTGAATTGCGCCAATCGCCATTGATCCGGCATCCGCCTTTCGCCATGTAGGTGCGAAAGGAGATTAGCCATGTCGCTCAGAGTTGCCATTCAGATGGATCCGATCGCGCCGATCAATATCGATGCGGACAGCACCTTTCGCATCGCGGAAGAGGCGCAGGCGCGCGGGCATAGCCTGTTTTACTACACGCCGGACCGTCTGAGCTTCCGCGAAGGGCGGGTTCTGGCCAAGGGCTGGCCGCTGACGGTCCGCCGCGAAAAGGGCAACCATTTCACGCTGGGCGACGAACAGGAGGTGGATCTTTCGACGTACGATGTCGTCTGGCTGCGGCAGGATCCGCCCTTTGACATGGGCTATATCACCACCACCCATCTGCTGGAGATGATCCATCCGCAAACGCTGGTGGTGAACGATCCCTTCTGGGTGCGCAACTGCCCGGAAAAGCTGATGGTGCTGCAATTCGCCGACTACACGCCGCCAACGCTGATCGCCCGCGATCTGGACACGATCCGCGCCTTCAAGGCCGAGCATGGCGACATCATCCTCAAGCCGCTTTACGGCAACGGCGGCGCAGGCGTGTTCCGCCTTGATCCCAACGATCGCAACCTCGCCTCGCTGCACGAGCTGTTCTCCGGCATCAATCGCGAGCCCCTCATAGCACAGAAGTTCCTGCCGGATGTGTCAAACGGCGACAAGCGGGTGATTCTCGTGGATGGCGAGCCCGTGGGCGCGATCAACCGGGTGCCTGCGGCTGGGGAGACGCGTTCCAACATGCATGTGGGCGGACGGCCCGAGAAGATCGGCCTGACCGAGCGCGATCTGGAGATTTGCGCCGCCATTGGCCCGGCCCTGAAGGAGAAGGGGCTGATCTTCGTCGGGATCGACGTGATCGGCGACTACATGACGGAGATCAACGTGACCTCGCCCACCGGCATTCAGGAACTGGAGCGGTTTGACGGGGTGAATATCGCCGAAAAGATCTGGCAGGCCATCGAGGCCAAACGCGCCTAGGCGGTCTCGGACGCGCTGAGCCGGAAACTCAGCGCTTCGGCCACATGGATGCGGCCCACGGCTGCGCTTCCGTCCAGATCGGCGATGGTGCGGGCCACGCGCAGCACGCGGTGATAGCCGCGTGCGGTGAGGCCGAAACGTTCGGCCGCCTTGGCCAGCATCTCCTTGCCGGCGGAATCCGGCGTGGCCACGGCCTCCAGCAGCGCCCCTTCCGCATCGGCGTTCACCCGCACGCCTTCTGCCTCCGCAAACCGCGCCGCTTGCACCTGCCGCGCGGCGGCCACCCGCGCGGCAACCTCGGCGCTGCCTTCGCCCGCGTCCGGCAGGTCAAGATCGCGGTAGCTGACGGGCGGCACTTCGATGCGCAGATCGAACCGATCCATCAGCGGGCCGGAGATCCGGCCCATGTACTCTGCGCCGCAGAGGGGCACGCGCGCGCAGGCGCGGGCCGGGTCGCTCATATGGCCGCAGCGGCAGGGATTGGCGGCGGCCACCAGCAGAAAACGGCAGGGGTAGCGCACATGGGCATTGGCGCGGGCTACCACCACATGGCCGGTTTCGATCGGCTGGCGCAGGGTTTCCAGCACCTGCCGGGAGAACTCCGGGAACTCGTCCAGAAACAGCACGCCATTGTGTGCCAGCGAGATCTGCCCCGGCTTCGCACCCTTGCCACCGCCCACGATGGCGGCCATCGAGGCGGTGTGATGCGGTTCGCAGAACGGGCGTTCACGGGAGATGCCGCCCTCCCGCAGGAGCCCCGCGAGCGAGTGGATCATCGAGGTTTCCAGCGCTTCGGCCGGGCTCAAGGCGGGCAGAATCCCAGGCAGGCGGGCGGCGAGCATGGATTTGCCCGAGCCCGGCGGGCCGACGAGCAGCACGTGGTGGCGCCCCGCGGCGGCGATCTCCAGCGCGCGTTTGGCGCGTTCCTGCCCCTTCACCTCGCGAAAATCCCGCGTGTAGGCCGTGCCTGTCACCTCACCGGGGGCGCTGGCCGCGATGGCCTTCTGCCCGGTGAAATGGGCCACGAGCGCGCCAAGGTTTTCGGCCGCGATCACCGGGGTTTCGCCGGCCCAGGCCGCCTCAGGCCCGCAGGCCCTGGGGCAGACAAGCGTGCGCTCTTCCTCGGCGGCGGCCATGGCGGCGGGCAGGGCGCCGATCACGGGCACCAGCGTGCCGTCCAGCGACAGCTCGCCCAGCGAAACAGTGTTTTCGATCTCTTCGCGCGGCAGGATGTCGAGCGCGGCCAACAGCGCGAGCGCGATGGGCAGATCGAAATGGGAGCCCTCCTTTGGCAGATCCGCCGGCGACAGGTTGATGGTGATGCGCCGGTTCGGCAGCGCGATGGACATGGCCGAGAGCGCGGCGCGCAGACGGTCGCGCGCCTCGGAAACAGCCTTGTCCGGCAGGCCGACCACGGAAAAGGCGGGCATGCCGGGGGTGACGGCGCATTGCACCTCCACCATCCGCGCATCGATGCCCTCGAAGGCCACTGTATAGGTCTGAGCCACCATCCGCCGCCTTTCGCCCGCCGCCAAAGGGCGGGCCGTTAACCCTGTATCAAGGGTTAACGGGCGCTTGGTTTAGGAATGGTAAAGATCGAGGAAGGCCGGCCAGGCTTCGGCATCGGCGACGGTCTTGTCGCGGCAGAAAGCGTTGCAGAACCCGAAACGGCGGCCATCGAGTTCCAGCACGTGGGTCACAGGTTTGCCGGAGTAGGGGCAGGCGCTGTTTTCCGCCTCGCTTCCTGCAACCGCGCGGGCGGGCAGGGGCGTGGGGCCGGGCCAGGGCACCAGCGCGAAATCGCGTTTGTAGAACGCCTGCGGTTCGCCATCCACCAGCCCCATGGCGCGCCAGCGGCGGAAGGCCGGGTCGGCAAGATGCGCTTCCACATAGCTTTGCGCCGCTGGGGCGATTTTCAGCCCGTAGCCCGCCACGCGCGCCGCCACGGGGGCGAAAAACGCATCTGCCGCGCAGTAGTCGCCGCAGAGCCAGGGGCCTTCACTGCCGGTGGCCTCCCTCGCCCAGGCCCAGATCTCCTCAAGGCGGCGCAGGTCTTTTTGCACGGCTTCATCCGGCTCAAAGCCTTGATAAGACACGCGCATGTTCATCGGGCAGGCGGAGCGCAGGGCGGTGAACCCGGCGTGCATCTCGGCCATCAAGGCACGGGCGACGGCGCGTTTTGTCGGATCAGCGGGCAGCAGGCCCGCGTCCGGGTGGCGGCTCGCGAGCTCCTCCGCGATGGCGAGCGACTCCGGGATCACCGTGCCGCCGGGTGTGCGCAGCGCAGGCACCGTGCGGGCGGGGGCAAAATCGGCCATCATGGCCGGGAAAGCCTCGGTGTAGAGCCGGGCGAAGCGGGTCCGCACGGGGATGTTGAATTTCTCGAACAGCAGCCATCCACGCAGGGACCAGCTGGAATAGGAACGATCGGCGAGAGCGAGGTCATAGGTCATGGCGCAAGGCTAAGCGGGGCGCGCGCATGAGGAAAGCGAATGTTTTTGCTGGTGGATATCACGGAACGTGATTGATCAGCGGGGCGCTCCATTGGCCTTCATCAACGTCGATCCGCGTGATGGAAAGGTTGTCGATCCTGTGCGCCAATGCCTCGTATGCGCTCACGCCAAGGCCGCGCTGCACTTGCGTCAGGATGGTGCCGAAATGTGCCACGAGGATGATGTCGGCGGCAGGAGGCGCGGCGCAGAGCGCGTCGATCTCGGTGCGGATGCGGCGCGCGGCGGTGTTCCAGCTTTCCCCACCCGGAGGGGCGGCTTCGCCGGGTTCTTCCCAGTAGCGGCGGGAAAGCTCCGGGTGGCTCTCGGCGACCTCGCGCCAGTGTTTGCCGTCCCATGCGCCGAAATCGAACTCGCGCAGGCCTGCGCGGTGGGGCAGGCGCGGGCGGGTGCCGGCGATGGCGGTGGCGGTGTCGACCGCGCGGCGCAGATCGGAGGAGATCACGGGGGCCCCCTCAGGCAGGGCTTCGGACACGCGGGCGATCAGGGCGGTGTCGGACAGATCGGCCGGGACGTCGCGCCAGCCGGTGAAGGCGGTTTCATGGGTCGGGCCGTGGCGCACCCACCAAAAGCGGATCATGGCAACTGGCCTTTCAGCGCGAGCGGCAGGCCCGCGATCACCGTCACCACGACGCTCGCTTGTGCGGCCAGCTTCTGGTTCAGCCGCCCCTGCGCCGCACGGAACCGCCGGGAGAGCGCGTTCTCGGGCACAATCCCTCCGCCCACTTCATTGCTGACGATCACAAGATCCGCCTTGCAGGCGCTGATGGCGGCCAGAAGTGCAGCTTCCTCGGCTTCCAGATCATGCTCGGCGAGCAGGTGGTTGGTGAGCCAGAGTGTGGCGCAATCCAGCAGCGCGGCACGTCCGGCGGGCAGGGTACCAAGCGCTTCAGCCACCTGCAGCGGCGCTTCGATCGTGTCCCACGCCGCGCCGCGTTGTTTCTGATGCGCATAAATTTTTTCGCGCATTTCCGCATCAAATGCCTGCGCCGTGGCGATGTAGAAGGGCCTTGCATCCAATTGTTTTGCATGGGTTTCCGCCCAGGACGATTTCCCGCTGCTGGCCCCGCCGATCACGAAACTCCGCTTTGGCTGCATCATTCTTAACGCCTTGTTGTGATCCAAACCTTTAGCCCTTGCGTAACACTGATCAGGAAAAAGGCGAAAGATCCGATCCGCTGTTTCGCACCTGGGAGGTCGAGAATGCCGAAAGACATGACGAGCACAATGTCCATGCCGCGCCAGGCCATGAAGGCCGAACTTCTGGACGCGGAAACCGAACTTCAACTTGCTTACGCGTGGCGCGATCACCGCGACGAAGCCGCGCTGCACCGCCTTGTCACCGCCTACATGCGGCTGGCGATTTCCATGGCCAGCAAATTCCGCCGCTATGGCGCGCCCATGAATGACCTCATTCAGGAAGCGAGCCTTGGCCTGATGAAAGCGGCGGACAAATTTGATCCCGATCGCGGCGTGCGTTTCTCCACCTACGCTGTGTGGTGGATCAAAGCGTCGATCCAGGACTACGTGATGCGCAACTGGTCCATGGTGCGCACTGGTACCACGGCGAGCCAGAAGTCCCTGTTTTTCAACATGAAACGTGTGCAGGCCCGGCTTGAGCGCGAGGCAGGGGCAAATGGTGAGCATCTGGACGCGTTCCAGATCCAACAGATGATCGCCACCGAGATCGGCGTACCGCTGGCCGATGTGCAGATGATGTCGGGCCGCCTTGCGGGCTCTGATTTCTCGCTCAACGCGCAGCAATCTTCCGACGAAGAGGGCCGCGAGTGGATTGAGGCCTTGGAGGATGATGGCCCGCAAGCTGCTGAGCAGGTGGAAGACATGCACGACAGCGCCACCATGAGCCAATGGATCGCAGATGCGCTGAGCACCCTGAATGAGCGCGAGCGCTTCATCGTGCAGGCCCGCAAGCTGCAGGAAGATCCGCGCACTCTGCAGAGCCTTGGCGAGGAACTTGGGCTTTCCAAGGAACGTGTGCGCCAGCTCGAAAGCATCGCGTTTGACAAGATGCGCAAGCATATGGCCGATCAAAGCCCGCAGGTGCTGGCCTATCTGAACTGATCCGCTCCCCCCAGTAGCCCCCTGCGCGCCCCGCACCCCGGCTCCCCTTGCCAGCGGGTGCGCGGGGGCCTACACCTGAACCGGTTGCAACAAGAGCGGGCGTGAAGATGCTGGCAGGCAAACGGATTTTGCTGATCATCGGGGGCGGGATCGCCGCCTTCAAATCCCTCGATCTGATCCGCCGCCTGCGTGAACGCGGCGCAACCGTGACGCCGGTTCTCACGCGCGCTGCCGAGGAATTCGTGACCCCGCTTTCCACATCTGCATTGGCCGGCCAGAAGGTTTTCCGCGATCTGTTTGATCTGACGGATGAGGCCGAGATGGGCCATATCGAGCTCTCGCGCGCCGCCGATCTGGTGGTTGTCGCCCCGGCCACGGCCGATCTGATGGCCAAAATGGCGGGCGGCCACGCCAATGATCTGGCCTCCACGCTGCTCATGGCCACCGACAAGCGCGTGCTCATCGCGCCCGCGATGAACGTGCGCATGTGGGAGCACCCCGCCACCCAGCGCAATCTGGAAACCCTTGAAACCGATGGCATTCTGACGGTCGGCCCCAACAAGGGGGACATGGCCTGCGGCGAATATGGCCCCGGCCGCATGGCGGAACCGCTGGAGATCGTCGCCGCCATTGAGACCGCCCTGAAAGAGGGGCCGCTGAAGGGCAAGCACGTGCTGGTGACTTCCGGCCCCACCCATGAGCCGATTGACCCGGTGCGCTACATCGCCAACCGCTCCTCGGGCGCGCAAGGCACGGCTCTGGCGCGCGCGCTGGTGGCGCTGGGCGCGGATGTGACCTTTGTCACCGGCCCCGCTGATGTGCCGCCGCCGCAGGGCGTGCGGCTGGTGCAGGTGGAAACCGCCCGCCAGATGAAAGAGGCCGTGGAGGCTGCGCTGCCAGCCGACGCCGCCATCTTCGCCGCCGCCGTGGCCGATTGGCGGGTGGCCAGCGAAAGCGCGTCCAAGATCAAGAAAGACGGCAAGGGCGGGCTTCCGGTGCTGGAATTTGCCGAAAACCCCGACATCCTCGCCGGTGTGAGCCAGATGAAAACGGGCCGCCCGGCGCTGGTGGTGGGCTTTGCCGCCGAGACCGACGACGTGTTGGCCCATGCGACCGCCAAGCGGGCGCGCAAGGGGTGCGACTGGATCGTGGCCAATGATGTGTCGCCGGAAACCGGCATCATGGGCGGCAGCGAAAACGCGGTGACGCTGATCCGGGCAGACGGGGCCGACAGCTGGCCGCGCATGGGCAAGGATCAGGTCGCCAACCGTCTGGCGCAGGAAATCGCGGACGCGCTGGCATGACACCGGTGATCCGCATCTCCCACACCGAAGATGCAGACCGCAGCCTGCCGCTTCCTGCCTATGAAACCGCCGGGGCCGCCGGGGCAGATCTGCGTGCAGATCTTCCGGGCAAGGCAGCCGTGACGCTCGCCCCCGGTGAACGGGCGCTCATTTCCACCGGGCTGCGGCTGGAGATCCCGGCCGGCTTCGAGGTGCAGATCCGTCCGCGCTCGGGCCTTGCGCTCAAGCATGGGATTACCCTGCCCAACACGCCGGGCACCATCGACAGCGATTATCGCGGCCCCCTTGGGGTGATCCTGCTCAACGCCGGGCAGGAGGCGTTCACGGTGCAGCATGGCGACAGGATCGCGCAGATGATCGTGGCCCCCGTGGTGCAGGCGCGTTTTGAACTGGCAGATGCCTTAAGCGAGACGGCGCGGGGCGCTGGCGGCTTTGGCTCCACCGGGCGCGGCTAGGCGATGGGCAATATCCTCTTTGTCATGGCCGTTGTCTGGGTCACCGGGCATTTCATGGGCGCGCCGCGCAAGCTGCGGCTGGCGCTGATCGCGGTGATCTACCTGGCCATGATCTTGATCCACCTGACGCTGCCCGCCGATGCACCGCTGCGGATGAACACCGGCGGCTCGGTGGCGAACTGGCTGATCCTGGGCGGCGTGGGCGTGTTGATCTTCGCCTACCGCGCCCTTCTGATCCGCCTTAGGGGCCGCCATGACGGCCGCCAAGCCGAGGTGGCCGAGGCTGTGGCGGCGCAGGCGGGGCCGTTTTCGGACACCGAGCTGGACCGCTACGCCCGCCACATCGTGCTGCGCGAGCTGGGTGGCCCAGGGCAGAAGCGCCTGAAGGATGCGCGTGTGCTGGTGATCGGGGCCGGGGGGCTGGGCTCGCCCGCGCTGCTCTATCTGGCGGCGGCGGGCGTCGGCACCATTGGCGTGATCGATGCCGACACGGTGGACAACTCAAACCTCCAGCGGCAGGTGCTGCACACCGATGGCCGTATCGGCACGCCCAAGGTGTTCTCTGCCGAGGCCGCGATGCTGGCGCAGAACCCGCATATCACGGTGAAACCCTACAACCGCCGCCTCACCGCAGAGATCGCGCCGGAGCTTTTCGCCGAGTATGACCTCGTGCTCGACGGCACCGACAACTTCGAGACGCGCTATCTGGTCAACCAAACCTGCGTCGCGCTGGGCAAGCCGTTGATTTCTGGCGCGTTGACGCAATGGGAAGGGCAGATCAGCCTGTTTGATCCGGCGCGCGGCGCGCCCTGTTATCAATGCGTCTTTCCTGAGGCCCCCGCGCCAGAGCTTGCGCCCTCCTGCGCTGCCGCAGGGGTGCTTGGCCCGCTGCCCGGCGTCATCGGGGCGATGATGGCGGTCGAGGCAGTGAAGGAGATTGCGGGCGCGGGCGAGGGCTTGCGGGGCCGCTTGATGATCTATGACGCGCTTTATGCTGAAACGCGCAGCATTACCGTGAAGAAACGCGCCGGTTGCCCCTGCTGCGCGCAGGGATAGCGCTTGCGGGGCGGGGGGCTTCGGCACTAGGTTCGCACCCAATCACACCCCAGCAGGAGTTCCCCATGTCTGCCATGATGTCTGCCGTCAAACCTGTTCTGGCCGCCGCTTTCGCGTCGCTCGCCACGTTCGCCTCCGCCGCCGATCTGCCCGATCTGGGCGGTCAGGAGATCGTCGTTGTCACCGAAAACGCCTACCCGCCGCTTCAGTTCGTCGAGCCGGGCTCGGGCGAGGCCGTGGGCTGGGAATATGACGCGATGGCCGAGATCGCCAAACGTCTGAACGCCACCGTGACCTATGAGAACATCAGCTGGGACGCGATGATCCCCGCCGTTTCCGAAGGCCAGTATGATCTGGGCATGACCGGCATCACCATCCGCGAGGATCGTGCCGAGATGGTGGATTTCTCCGCCCCCTACATGCGCTCGGAAATGCTGATGATCGTGGCTGCCGATGAAGAACGCTTCACCGATGCGGCAAGCTTTGCCGCCAATGAAGATCTGCTGATGGCCGCCCAGCCGGGCACCACCCCGTTCTATGTGGGCGTTTACGATGTGCTCGACGGCAATGAGGCCAACCCGCGCATCAAGCTGTTTGAAACCTTCGGTGCCGGCGTGCAGGCGCTGCGCACGGGCGATGTGGATCTCGTGCTTTCCGACAGCACGGCGGCCAACGGCTATGTGGCGGCCTCCGAAGGCAAGCTGAAGATCATCGGCGAGCCGCTGGGCTCTGAGGATTTCGGCTTCATCTTCCCGAAAGGCTCCGAGCTTGTCGCGCCGATCAATGCCGCGATTGCTTCCATGAAGGAAGACGGCACGCTGGATGCTCTGAACACCAAGTGGTTCCTCGAGTACAAGATCGGCGGATGAGCCTGATCGCACCTCAGCACACCAGAGGGCAGCGCCTGCCGGGGGGCAGGCAGGCGCTGCCCGGCGTGCCGCCGGGCGATTTGTAAGAACCCATGAAACCTAAGAAACCCGATTTCCCGTGGTGGCTGCTTGCCGTGGCCGCCATTGGCCTCACCCTCTTTTACCAGGTGGTGACGGATGATCTGTACCGCCAGATCCTTCAAACACTCTCCAAGGGCATCGGGATCACGATTTTCGTCACGATTGTTGGGTTTACGCTGGCAAGCCTTCTCGGGCTTCTCTTGGCGCTGGCGGCGGGCTCGCGCTGGCTGCTGATCCGGCAGATCGCGCGCTTCTATACAGAGGTGATCCGCGGCATTCCGATCATCGTTCTGCTGCTCTACGTCGCCTTCGTGCTCGCGCCCGTGCTTGTTGCTTTGTGGAACTGGGCCACCGGGCTTGTCGGGCTGGAGCCGATCCGGACCCGCGATTTCAGCCTCCTCTGGCGCGCCATCATCGCGCTCACCATCGCCTATTCCGCCTTCATCGGCGAGGTCTTCCGGGCCGGGCTGCTTTCGGTGGACGAAGGCCAGATCGAGGCTGCGCAGGCGCTGGGGCTTTCGCGCTGGCACCGCTTCCGCTTCATCATCTTCCCGCAGGCGATCCGCACGATCCTGCCGCCGCTGGGCAATGATTTCATCGCCATGGTGAAGGATTCTTCGCTCGTCTCCGTGTTGGGCGTGCTGGACATCACCCAGCTTGGCAAAGTCACCGCTGTTGGAAACTTCCGCTATTTCGAGACCTACAACGTCGTCGCCCTGATCTATCTGACCATGACGATTACGCTCTCGCTCGCCCTGCGCCAGCTGGAAAAGAAACTGCGCCAGAAGGGCCACGTTAACGACTTCTGAGGCAAGCGTGCTATCTTTCCGCTATCCGGCCTGAGGAGCCGGGATTTCAAGGGAGGATAGAATGAAGAAATTTCTGGCCATCTTGGCCCTTGCCGCAGCCCCGGCTTTCGCCGGTGAGACGCCTTCGCCCGAGGGCGCGCAGGTGTATATCATCAGCCCGAAGGACGGTGACACCATTTCTGGCCCCGTGACGGTGGCCTTTGGCGCAGTGGGCATCGGCGTCGCGCCCGCGGGCGTGGAGTGGGACAACACCGGCCACCACCACCTGTTCCTCAACCGCGCACCATTCGATGCTGCCGCCGATGGCGTGGAGCCGATCCCGGCCGATGACAACCACAAGCATTTCGGCGGCGGGCAGACGCAGGTGACGCTGGAGCTGCCCCCCGGCACACATACGCTGCAGCTGGTGATGGGCGATGCCTTCCACGTGGCCCATGAGCCGCCAGTAGTGTCGGATGTGATCACCATCACGGTGGAGTAACCTTTCGCGGGTGGCGGTCTGCCGCCACCCGGCAAAGCCCTTGCTCAAAACGACGTGCGCGCTCTGGAACTTCCCCCGGCAGCGGCTTAGCTTGCCTGCCAACAAAGGAGTTCCACCATGTCCAACCCGCTGCTCACCCAATGGACCACGCCCTTCGGCCTGCCGCCTTTCGCCGAAATATCGGACGAGGATTTTGCCCCCGCTTTCGAGGCCGCTCTCACCGAGGCCCGTGGCCAGATCAAGGCCATCGCGGAAAACCCGGAAGCGCCCAGCTTCGCCAACACGATCGAGGCGCTGGAGCAGGCCGATGAGGGCTTGAGCCGGGTTCTGGGGACTTTCTACAATCTCGCCGGCGCCGACAGTAACCCCGCGCGGCAGGCGCTGCAGCGGGAGTTCTCGCCCAAGCTTGCCGCCTATGGCTCCGAGATCACCATGAACCGCGCGCTGTTTGAGCGGATCGAGGCGCTCTGGGACCGCCGCGATACGCTGGGCCTCACCCCGGAGCAGGCGCGCGTGCTGATGCTGACCCGGCGCAGCTTCGTGCGGGCAGGCGCGCAGCTTGAGGGGGCGCAGGCCGAACGGCTTCGGGATGTCAAAGAGCGGCTCGCGGTGCTGGGCACGCAGTTCACCCAGAACCTTCTGGCCGATGAAAGCGGATGGCATATGGCACTGGCGGAAGAGGATCTGGAAGGCTTGCCGGGCTTTCTTCTGGCCGCCGCGCGCTCTGCGGCACAGGAGAAGGGCGTGGAGGGCCATGTGATCACGCTCTCGCGCTCACTCATTGTGCCCTTCCTGCAGTTTTCCCCCCGCCGGGAGCTGCGCCGTAAGGCGTTTGAGGCCTGGTGCGCCCGTGGGGCCAACGGCGGTGACACCGACAACCGCGCCCTCACCGTGGAAACACTGGGCTTGCGCGAGGAGCGCGCCAAGCTTCTGGGCTATCCGAACTTCGCCGCCTTCAAGCTGGAAACCGAAATGGCCGGCACGCCCGAGGCCGTGCGCGATCTGCTGATGGCTGTCTGGGCCCCGGCCAAGGCGCAGGCAGATGCGGACGCGCAGGTGCTGGAGGCAATGATGCAGGCCGACGGGATCAACGGCGATCTGGAAGCCTGGGACTGGCGCTATTACGCCGAGAAACGGCGCAAGGCCGAGCATGACCTGGATGAGGCCGAGCTCAAGCCCTACCTGCAGCTTGATCGCATGATCGAGGCGGCGTTTGACTGTTCAACGCGCCTCTTCGGCCTGACCTTCAAGCCGCTCGACGTGCCGCTTTACCACCCCGACGTGCGCGCCTGGGAAGTGCTGCGCGATGGCCGCCATATGGCGGTGTTCATCGGCGATTATTTTGCCCGCGCCTCCAAGCGCTCCGGCGCATGGTGCTCGGCGATGCGCAGCCAGAAGAAGCTCGGCGGCGAGGTGCGGCCCATCGTGGTGAACGTCTGCAATTTCGCCAAGCCGGAAGCTGGTCAGCCCGCGCTGCTGTCGTTTGACGATGCGCGCACGCTGTTTCACGAGTTCGGCCACGCGTTGCACCAGATGCTGTCGGATGTGACCTATGAGTCGATCTCCGGCACCTCCGTGGCGCGCGATTTCGTGGAGCTGCCGAGCCAGCTCTACGAGCACTGGCTGGCGGTGCCCGAAGTTCTGGCGGAATATGCCACTCATGCCGAGACAGGCGAAGCGATGCCTGCCGATCTGCTCGCGCGTCTGTTGGAGGCGCAGAATTTCGACATGGGCTTTTCGACGGTGGAATATGTGGCGTCCGCGCTTGTGGATCTGGCCTTCCACGAAGGGGCGGCCCCGGCGGACACGATGGCGAAACAGGCCGAGGTTCTGGCCGAAATCGGCATGCCGAAAGCGATCCGCATGCGCCACGCCACGCCGCAGTTTGCCCATGTCTTCGCAGGCGACGGCTACTCCTCGGGCTACTACAGCTACATGTGGAGCGAAGTGATGGATGCCGATGCGTTTGAGGCCTTCGAGGAAGCGGGCGATCCCTTTGATGCCGACACCGCGCAGCGGTTGGAGGCGCGGATCCTTTCCACCGGCGGCTCCGAAGAGGCGGAAACGCTCTACACGGGTTTCCGTGGGCGTATGCCCGGCGTTGAGGCGCTGCTCAAGGGGCGTGGGCTGATCGCGGCGGAATAAGCCCTCTTGCCCGGCGGCACGCCGGGCAGCCCCCGCCCGCCCCCAAGGCGGGGGCTTTCAGCCCCCACCCCGGGCGGGGCCTTCCCGGCTGTGTATTCCGATAGCCCCCTAGTGCGCCGGATCCTTGTGAATAATCAGATCCACTTCGGGAAACCGGGTGCAGATCTCGCGCTTCAGGGCGGCGCCGATCTCATGGGCTTCAAACAGCGTCAGGCTACCGTCCACCTCGATATGCATGTTGATGAAGACCTGTGAGCCCGCCGAGCGGCTGCGCAGATCATGGTGGCCCTGCACGCCGGGCCAGCCGTCCACGATCTTTTCCACTTCCGCCACCAGCTTCGGGTCCGCTGCACGGTCCATCAGCGCGTCCCACGCGCCCTTGCCGATGTGCAGCGCGCTCACCACCAGCATGGCCGCTGTGGCCAGCGCGATGCCGCTGTCCAGATGGTTCATCCCGTAGCGCGAGGCGGCAAAGAGCGCGACGATGGCCCCGAGATTGGGCACGAGGTCCGACAGGTAATGCAGCGAATCCGCCGCCACCACGCGGTTGCCGGTTTTCGCGACCACATAGCGCTGGAACAACACCAGCGCGAGGGTGAGAACGACCGACACCGCAATGATCGCCATCCCTACGCCCTCCTGCGTGATGTCGGGCGGATCGCCCGAGAGCAGGCGGCTGATGGCAGCGATGGAAATCAGCGCGGCGGCCACGAGGATGAAGGCGGCCTGCCCAAGTGCGGCCAGATCCTCGGCGCTGCTGTGACCAAAGGCGTGATCCTCATCCGGCGGGCGTGCCGCGTAGAGGATCGCCGCCAAAGCCCCGAGGCTCATAAGGAGATCCAGCGCGTTGTCCGTGAGCGAGGAGGCCACGGAAAGCGAGCCCGTCACCGCCAGCGCCCAGAGCTTCAGAAGCACCAGTGTGAGCGCCACCCCGGTCGAGGCGATGCCCGCCATTGCGCCAAGGCGGCTGCGGTCTGTTGGAAGCATGGGGCGGGCTCCGGGGTGTCGGTTCGCTTTCAGCCCTAGCAAAGCCCAGCCGTGCGCGGCAAGACCGGTTTACTCGCGGATCTCGTCGGGCATCACGCCCCAAAGGGCGGCCTTCTGTGCCCAGCCGCGATAGCCACCGGCAGAGAGGCGGCACCAGTCGGTGGTGCATTCGCCCAGCCGCGCCACGACACCGGCCTCGAATTGCACTGTCTCGGGGCTGCGTTCATCGGGGCGGGCGCGTAAGGTGAGCATATCCTGTTCGATGATCACCGTCCGCGTGCCGGACAGCAGCGAGTAATGCACCCAGCCGCCGGCGCCATCTCGATCACGCACACGCCGCCAATGGCCGTATTCGCCGGTGATTTCCAGCGGCATGTCGCGCCGCTTGAACACCCAGTCGATCCGATGCGTCAGGCTCGGCCCACGGCGCACGTTGCCTTCAGACGCCTTCATCGAGACGAAACGGGGGATGGGAAGATTGGTCACGGGGCCACGCTCTTCGGCCCAGCTGCCGGTTGCCAAAACAGATATCAAACTCGCCACTGCAATGGCGCGCGCTCGCAGACGCATCCTGCCTCCACACGTCAACCCTGTCGGCGAAATAAAATTGCTCGCCCGACCCTCAAACCTTGCGGCAGGTTCTTGTGCCTGCCGTCGCTAGGGGGCAGTGTGGCACCAGCCGCGAGCGATTGGAAGAAAAGGGAAGCCGCCAATGCCATCCAAACGCCTGAGTGTTGTCGTGACGCGACGGTTGCCCGAAAGCGTCGAGACCCGCATGAAGGAATTGTTCGACGTGGAACTGCGTGAAGACGACAAGCCCATGACGAAACAGGAGCTTGTCGAGGCGATGAAACGCGCCGATGTGCTCGTGCCCACGATCACCGATGTGATCGACGGCGGCATGCTGGGGCAGGCGGGCGAGCGGCTGAAGCTGATCGCGAGCTATGGGGCGGGGGTGGATCACATCGACGTGCAGACCGCGCGTCAGCGCGGGATTCTCGTGTCCAACACGCCGGATGTTCTGACCGATGACACCGCCGATATGGCCATTGCCCTGATCATCGGGCTCAAGCGCCGCCTCGTGGAAGGGGTGCGCATGGTGCAGGATGGCCAATGGGCCGGTTGGGCACCCACGGGTATGCTCGGCCACCGGGTGGCGGGCAAGCGGCTGGGGATTCTCGGGATGGGCCGGATCGGTCAGGCCGTTGCCAAACGCGCCAAGGCCTTTGGGATGCAGATCCACTACCACAACCGCCGCCGCCTGCACCGCGACACCGAAGCCGCTCTGGAGGCAACCTATTGGGAGAGCCTCGATCAGATGATCAGCCGGGTGGATATCCTCTCGATCAACTGTCCCCATACGCCGGCCACCTTCCACCTGCTGAACGCGCGGCGGCTGAAGCTGATGAAGCCCACCGCGGTGATTGTGAACACCTCGCGCGGCGAGGTGGTGGACGAAGCCGCCCTGACGCGTGCATTGCGGGCCGGCGACATCGCCGGCGCGGCGCTCGACGTGTACGAGCAGGGCCAGATGGTCAACCCGCGCCTTGCCGATCTGCCCAACGTGATCCTGCTGCCCCATATGGGCTCGGCCACCGAAGAGGGCCGCATCGAGATGGGCGAGAAGGTGATCATCAACATCAAGACCTTTGAAGACGGCCACCGCCCGCCGGATCAGGTGGTGCCCTCGATGCTCTAGGGCCTGAGGCGGGGCGGGAAGCCTTGCCTTTTCCGGTGTTTAGGGTACCCCTAGGGAAGGTGCCGCATAGGGTGCCGGATTGAGACCCAAGAGATTTGAAATGTCAGGACAAAGGCGAAAAGTGTTCCAGATCGGGTTCAACCGGTGTGGCACCCGCGCCATCGGCCGTTTTTTGGAACACCACGGCTATCGCGCTGCCCATTGGGAGTTCGGCCAGCTTGCGCGCGATCTGCAAAGCGATCTTGCTGCGGGGCGGCGTCCCTTAGCGGGCTGGGCCGAGGTGGACGTGTTTACCGATATCGAGCAGGTGGATGAATCTGGGCTGATCGAGGGATTTCGCGAGTTCCGCGCCCTGCACGCGGCCTACCCGAAGGCGCTTTTCGTTCTCAACACGCGCGATGTGGAAGCCTGGCTGCGCAGCCGGGCGCGACATGCCGAGGGCGCTTACCTGCAAAGCTACCGCAAGCATCGCGGCTTGCCACACCGCCACGCCGTGCTGGACGCCTGGCGGCGCGATTGGTTCGCGCATCATCTGGACGTGATCGATTATTTCTCCGGTCCCAACCGCGAGAACCTCTTCGTCTGGAGCCTTGAGCGCCCGAATTTCAAAGGGCTTTCGGTGAAGCTGGGCCATGAACTGGACGTTGCCGCGTGGCACAAGGTGGGCAGTGCCGAATCCGACGCGCAGTTCCCCAGCCCGCTGTAACCTTTCCTCGCCACCGCCCCTGAAAAGCAGCGACGGAACGCCCGTGCTGGCCCGTATCACTTTCATGCGAATTGCGGGAGGCAATGGATATGAAAGCGATCATCTTGGCGCTGGCGATCATGGCGGGCTTTGGGCTGCAGGAATGGGGCTGTGTTGAGTCGAAGCCCGGGCAGGCGGCGGT
The DNA here is from genome assembly GCF_025376885.1 of Pseudoruegeria sp. SHC-113. NCBI lineage: Bacteria > Pseudomonadati > Pseudomonadota > Alphaproteobacteria > Rhodobacterales > Roseobacteraceae > Pseudoruegeria > Pseudoruegeria sp. SHC-113. The sequence continues at coordinate 2,870,113 of NZ_JAHUBR010000001.1, read as the reverse complement.
GGTGCCGGGCGTGGCCACGCAACCTGCTTAGGCGCCGTACTACCTTGGCCAGTGGCTTTCGATGCGCTTGGCGTTCTGTTCCATCGCCATGCAGTCGATATATTCGTGGATGCGGTGATCCTGCCCCGGGTTGGCCTCGTCTGGCATCATCCAGCGCACGCTGCCCACGTGCTGAAACCCCATGAAAGGCGGCGGCACGTGGCAGACGGTATCGTCCACCCGGCAGATGTTGAGCACCCAGCCTGCGCCGGAGAAGCGCTTTTCGCCCCGGTTGGTGCGCGGCGAGGCAAAGGCCACGGTCGGCACGCGCAGCGAGGAGCCGACAATCTGCGCCGAGGCCGCGCCTAGCGAATGGCCGATGATGAACTTCGGCTTCAGTGGTTTGGCGAAGCTGAACACGGTTTGCGCATGTTCCAGAAACCCCGCATGCCAGACCGCGCCGCTGTCGCCATGGGCCACTTCGAACCCGTGGCCTTCGGTGCCGAAGACATCGAAATTAAACTCGAACCAGTCGGAAAACTCATTGGTGCCGGGGATCACCAGTGTGCCGTTCTTCAGGAAGTAAACCTGCACACCGCGGATATCGAGGCTGACCTGCACTTCAGCGGCGGCGGGATCGTAATAGATCTGGCGCATGGTTTCGGCGGCGTCGGAGAGTTTGAGCTTGGCCATAATGGGCCTCCCGTGATGATCAAAATACACAAATGAAAACCGCCAGACGTGTGTCCGGCGGCCTCATTCTATCACGGATTGAGCGTTTTCGCGCGCCTAGAGCGTTTCGGATTGACTTTGAATCGCTTCTTCGCTGCCTCTCCCTTCGGTCGAACGCGAAAAGCGATGCAAGATGTACCAGCTTAAATCCGAAACGCTTTACCGGTAGACTTCATCCTCGGTGGGGAAGCTGCGTTCGCGCACTTCCTTGGCGTAGGTTTCCACCGCCTGCTCGATCATCGGGCCCAACTGACCGTAAACCTTTACGAATTTCGGCGTCCATTCGTTCAGGCCCAGCATGTCTTCCAGCACGAGGATCTGCCCGTCACACTCTACCGAAGCACCGATGCCGATGGTCGGGATCGGGATCTGCTTGGTGATCTTCGCCGCCAGCGGCTCTACCATGCCTTCAAGCACAACGGCGAAGGCCCCGGCGTCGGAGACGGCCTTGGCGTCGGCCTCGTGCAGCGCCCAGGTGTCCTCGTCGCGCCCTTGCGTCTTGAAGCCGCCCATCACGTGGGAGCTTTGCGGGGTGAGGCCGATATGGGCCATCACCGGGATGCCGCGTTCGGTGAGGAAGCGGATGGTTTCAGCCATGCGCGCACCGCCTTCGAGCTTCACCGCGCCGCATTGGGTTTCCTTCATGATCTTCGCGGCATTTCGGAAGGCCACGCCGGGGCTTTCCTCGTAGGTGCCGAAGGGCATATCCACCACGATCAGCGCCTTCTTGGTGCCGCGCACCACGGCGCGGCCATGCATGATCATCAGATCGAGCGGCACGCCCACGGTGCTTTCCATCCCGTGCATCACCATGCCGAGGCTGTCGCCCACGAGGATGAAATCGGCGTGGCGGTCCACGATCGCAGCGGTGTGCGCGTGGTAGGAGGTGAGCGACACGATCGGCTCCCCGCCCTTGCGCGCGGCGATCTGGGGCACGGTGGTGCGGCGGATCTGGGTTTGCTTGGACATCTTGTTCCTTTCAGGCGCGCACCGCTTCAGGGAGCGGCGACGCGTTGGTCGATCAGCAGGATACCGCCAAACTCGGCGGAAATCATCAGGGCGACGGGGCCGGTGACGGGGCCGGCCAATTCCTCAAGGCTGTCGGGCGCGCAGATATCGACGGCTCGCAGCAGCGCGCGCGGTTCGGCCTCGATATGGGCGGCGACAGCGGCTTTCAGCGCGGCGATGGTTGTGCCCTCGCGCACCATGCGCTCGGCCAGATCCAGCGCCCGGTTCAGCACCACGGCGGCGGCACGATCCTCTGAGCCAAGCCGCACGTTGCGCGAAGACATCGCCAGCCCGTCCGCCTCCCGCAGGGTGGGGCCGCCGATGATCTCCACCGGCATATGCAGATCGCGCACCATGCGGCGGATCACGGCGAGCTGCTGGAAATCCTTCTCTCCAAACACCGCCACATCGGGCTGGATGATGTTGAAGAGCATTGTCACAACGGTGGAAACCCCACGGAAATGCCCAGGCCGCACCGCGCCATGCATCATGTTGGCGAGCCGCGTTGTTTCGACGATGGTTTCGGCATCGGCAAAGTAAACGTCCGCCACCTCGGGCATGAAGACGAGATCCACCCCTTCGGCGCGCAGAAGCGCCAGATCGCCCTCGGTGTTGCGCGGGTATTTCTCCAGATCCTTTGGGTCGCCAAACTGCGTCGGGTTCACGAAGATCGAAACCGCCACCACATCGGTCTCGGCCTTGGCGCGGCGGATCAGGGACAGGTGGCCTTCGTGCAGAAAACCCATCGTCGGCACGAGGCCAAGGCGCTTGCCGCCTTCGCGCAAGGTGGCCAGGGCGGCGCGGGTTTCGGCAACGGTTTGCGTGGTCTGCATGGTTTTGGCCCGTTGAGATGCGTCTGCGCCTACCTACCGCAGCGGGGCAGGGGGAAACAAGCGCGGCCCCGCGCTTGTGAGCGCAAACATGACGCCACGGGATTGCCGGGCGCGCTTCTCAAAACCGCCCGAATTGCGCGGCAGGATGTCTACAAGCAGCTTGGGAAAGGAGCACGCCTTGCGCATCGGTTTCATGGCACTTTTCGCGATCATCATGGGGTTCACCGTGGCGGGCGTGGATTTCTCGCGCCGTCAGGCGATGGCCGAGGCCGCGGGCGAGGCGTTTTCCGTGTCCGACTATGCCGCCCTGATGCGCGATCAGGCCACCAGCCGCTGGCAGGCGGCAGGGGCCGGGCTGCAGGAGCTGCGCGCAAAGAGCGAAGCGGCGGATGTGGCCGACGCCGCCGCCCCTGCGCCCGCCGCCGCAGCTGAAGTCGAAAAAACCAGTTTCTTCAGCCGCTTCGGCAAGGGCGCAGAGTCTGAGGCCGCCGTGCCCGCGCCGACGGTGTTTGCCTGCTCGTCTGAGCGCGGGTTCAAGTCCTGCAAGGCCGACAGCAACTGATCTTGGGAACCGCCGCTTCCCCCGCGTCGGTTTTGCGGGTTTTTCGGTCGGGCTTCTCTTTCGGCGCTCCCGCAGAATCTGCCATGATTTGCGCGAACGCCTGAAAGCAGGGAAAGCCTATGAAAACCCACGTGAAAGCATTGGTCGTTGGCGGTGGCGCCATCGGGGCCTCGGTTGCCTATCATCTGGCGAAAGCCGGGTGGGAGGATGTCGTCCTTCTGGAGCGCGACGAACTGACCTCGGGCTCCACGTGGCATGCGGCCGGGCTGCTTCCGCTGTTCAACATGTCCTACGCGACGACGCATATTCACCAGTATTCGGTGGAGTTCTACAAGACGCTTGAGGCGGAAACGGGCCTGAACGCGGGCTTCTCCATCGTCGGCAACCTGCGCATGGCGCAGAGCAAGGCGCGGATGGATGAATATATGGTCTACGCCACCACGGCCGAGACCTGCGGCGTGCCTTACCAGTGGCTGTCGCCCGCGCAGATCAAGGAGCGCTGGCCGCTGGTGCGCACCGAGGATCTGGAAGGCGCGATCTATCACCCCACCGACGGCTACATCAACCCGGCCGATGTGACGATGGCCATGGCCAAGGGCGCGCGCCAGCGTGGCGTTGAGGTGATCCGCAAGCGGCAGGTGGATGGCTACGAGTGGACGGGCTCTGAGTGGATCGTGCGCGGCCGGATCATGGTGGAGAAGGGCGGCAATCTTGTGCCGTCCGAGGAGACCTTCGAGATCCGCGCCGAACATGTGGTGACCTGCACCGGCAACCACGCGCAGCGCACCGCGCAGCTTCTGGGCATCAAGATCCCGGCCATTCCCGTTGAGCATCAGTTTATCGTCACCGAGCCCGATCCGGCGCTGGTGGAGTATCGCAAAAGCCACGGCGAGCACCCGGTTCTGCGCGATGCGGATGCCAAGTGGTATGTGCGCGAGGAGCGCGGCGGCTGGATCCTTGGGCCCTACGAGCGCAATGCGCCCGCGCGCTTTGAATATGGCGTGCCGGACAGCTTCCGCGCCGATCTCTTCCCGCTCGATCTGGAGCGGATCGAGGAGGAATACATGTCCATGATCCACCGGATTCCGTCGTCGGAAACGGTTGGTTTGAAAGACGATTTCAACGGTCCGATCTGCTACACGCCCGATGGCAACCCGCTTGTCGGCCCCGCACCGGGCCTGCGCAACATGTGGCTGGCGGAAGGGTTTTCCTTCGGGATCACGGCCGCGGGCGGCACCGGCTATTACCTTGCGCAGATGATGGTGGAAGGGGAGGCCGAAATCGACATGGCCTCGCTAGATCCCAAACGCTACGGCGGCTGGATGACGACCGAATACGCCGCGCGCAAGAACGAGGAATGCTACGAGCACGTCTACATCCTGCACCATCCGGATGAAGAGCGCGAAGCCTGCCGCCCGCTGCGCACCGCGCCCGCCTATGATGCGCAGGCCGCGCTGGGGGCGCAGTTTGGCTGCGTGAACGGCTGGGAGCGACCGAATTACTATGCGGTCGAACCCAAATCATCCGTGGCGCAAAGCGGCACGGATGGCGCCCGCCCCGCCCCCCAGGGCGGGCGCTCTGCGCCCCCCCACGGGGCAGGCGCCATCCTCGGTCAGTCCGAGGTGCAGCCGGTCCAAGGTTTCTCCGATCACGACAGCCGCTCCTTCCGGCGCGGCGGCTGGTGGGACTTCGCCCGTCAGGAGGCCGAGGCGATCCGCCATGGCGTCGGCCTAATCGACGCCACGGCCTTCACCAAACACACCGTCACCGGCGCGGGCGCGACGGCGTTTCTGGATTGGTTCACCTGCAACCGCCTGCCCAAGGTGGGCCGCATCAACCTGACCTATGCGCTTACCCAAGCCGGCACCACGCGCACCGAATACACCATCGTGCGCACGGGCGAGAGCAGCTACTACCTCGTCTCTGCCGGGGCATGGACGGCCTATGACGCCGACTACCTGCGCAAGGCCGCCGAGGATTTCATGGCCCAAAACGGCGCGCCGGTGGTGATCCAGGATGTCACCAGCCAGCACGGCGTTTTCGCCATCGCCGGGCCGAAATCCCGCGACGTGCTGAAAGAGCTGATCAAGGACGCCGACCCGGACACCGCGCTCTCCAACAAGCGCTTCCCGTGGCTCTCGGCACGCCAGATCGAACTGGGCATGTGCCCGGTGAACGCGATCCGCGTTGCCTATACCGGGGAATTGGGCTGGGAGCTTCACCACCCGATTGAAATGCAGCGTTACCTCTGGAACGCGCTTCTCGCGGCGGGCGAAAAGCACGGCATGCGCCTTGTGGGCGCACGGGCGCAGAACTGGCTGCGGCAGGAGAAAAGCTACCGCGCCTTCGGCACCGAACTGGGCCGCGACGCGACGCCTGCCGAGGCCGGACTCGACCGTTTCATTGACCTTGAGAAGGATTTCTTCGGCAAGGAGGCGATGCTGGCCAAGGGCATCCGCTCCAAATGCGTCACGCTTCTGGTGGATGGCCCGGCGGACGCCGACCCGTGGGGCCGCGAGGCGCTCTACCACGGCGATACGCGCGTCGGGCGGCTCACTTCCGGCGGTTACTCGGTACATTTCGGCAAATCCATCGGCATGGGCTACGTGAAACCCGAACTGGCCGAGGTGGGTACGAAGCTGAAGGTGAAGATGTTCGATCAGCTCTGGGACGCCGAGGTGGTGGAAGACAGCCCCTATGATCCGAAGAACGCCACCATCCGCGTGGATGGCTGAACGCCACGCGCCGCAAGGCTGATGCCGGGCGGCGCAGGCGCGGCCTTAACAACACGCCCCACGGTTTCGTGGGGCGTTCTTCGTTTGGCAGCACGGTTTTCTTTTGCAAAGCGCGCTTCTTCGCGGACACTTCCGGCCAAAGATACACAATAACAGGCGGCCCACCCGCCGAGGATCGAGCCATGACACCGCGCGCCGCCCCGTCAGACCAGAAAAATGCCCGCAAACTGCCTTGGCCGATCTTGGTGGCCTTTCTTCTGATCGCCGCTTTGGGCACCGCCTTCTACAAGGGCAACCCTCTGACACAGCAGGCAGAATCCTATGCCTCCGGCGTTGCCGGAGCCTCAGCAGGGATCTACGTCTCGCTGCGCACGCTCAATGCTTTCCTCTCCACCGCACAGGAGGTCGAGGTGGGCGGATCGCTTGTGGTGTCGGGCTCGGGCCAGCCGCTGCGCTGGCTGGAGCCGATCGACGACACCGTGGAGCGGATCGCCGGGATGGTATTTCTGGTCATGGTCGCCACGGGCGTGATCTCGGTGGCGGTCGGGCCGATTGGAGCGGTGGGCTGGGGGCTCGTGGGGCTCGCGCTTGCAGGCGAGGCGCTCAGGCGGCTGGCAGGGCGCGCAAGCCCGGCCAGCGTGGTGGAACGCACCCTGCTGCGCTACGGGCTTCTGCTCGCCGTGGCACTGCCGCTGGCCTATCTGCTCGCCGGGCTGATGGCGGACTGGATGACGGCCGATGTCTGGGCCGAGCACAGCGCCGTTGTGGCGCAGATCACGGCCCGGGTGCCGGACGCACAGCCCGGTACGGAAGCGGCGGAGGGCTGGCTGAAATCCCTGCGCGACGCAGGCGATGCGCTGGACCGCTACCAGCAGCTGGCCGAAGGTGTTTACGAGAACGCCGACGTGCTGATCCGCAGCTACCTGATGATCTTTTCGGTCTTCTTGTTCAAACTGCTCATCCTGCCCGCGCTTATCCTTTTCGGCATCGTGGCCGCGGCCCGCAGGGGTGGGTGAGCCCGCCGCCGATTCGCGCGGCGGACACGCAGGCAGAGCGGGCTGGCTGATCAGACCAAGAAACGAAGATACCCCAATTTCCCGTAGGGGTTGCGGCAACCCGTTTCCGCAACCTGAACAGTGGTGCCGCGTGCGGTGGGATTGTCGATAATCCGCGCGAGAAGCCGCTTTGCAGGGGAAAAACCGCCTTTCTCCAAGATGTTAACGCAAAATTAATATATGTTAACGCAGACGCCGCCACTCGGCGTGATGTGCAGAACAAGTATTTGAAAGGGATTCCCATGCCCGTCGTGCGATTCAACGCGGCCTCTAGCCTGCCGCTCTCCTCCGTCCTTACCGTTTTCGATGCGCTTGCCGGGCCTGTGTCATTCGGCGCGATCTCGGCCTCCGAGGTCAGCTTGTCGGCGACGTGGTTCCAGATCACGCTTGGCGGCACGGGCTTTGCCGCGGGCGATGGCGGGCTCGTTGCGGGCAACATCGAGGACATCACCGTTTCGCGCAACGGGACGGAAGAGTTCACGATCACGGGTCTGGCGCTGGGCGTTCAGGACTGGGCGGATCTTCTGACTGAGGAGGCCGGCGGCAACACCGGGGCGATCGAAGCCTACCTCCTTGCCTTGCCGTGGGAGTTCAATCTTGGCGGGGCAAATGATGTCCTGCTGGAAAGCGATGTCTCGGGCGACGGGGTACCGCTGAACCTGATCGGTGAGACAATCATCCGCGCGGGCAACGGGTTTGATCGGCTCTTTCTCGGCGATGGCAACGATATCGCCTTTGGTGAAGGGCAGGGCGATCAGATCTTCGGCGGCCTCGGCGACGATGTGATCGACGGTGGCAACGGCTTTGACAAGCTCTGGGGCGGCGAAGGCAACGACACGCTTCAGGGCGGCAATGGCAAGGACGTGCTGCGTGGCAACGCCGGGGACGACACCCTGCGCGGCGGTGCCTGGGACGACATGCTCTTTGGCGGCACCGGCAATGACTCGCTTCTGGGCGACCGGGGCAAGGATACGCTGGACGGCGGCGACGGGGATGATCGCCTGTCCGGCGGCGAATGGGACGATCTTCTGCTTGGCGGAAATGGCTCCGACGTGCTGTTTGGCGGCAAGGGCCGGGATTCCCTCTCCGGCGGCGATGGCGATGATCAGCTCTACGGCGGGGAATGGGACGACGATCTCGTTGGCAACAAGGGCGATGACCTTCTGGACGGCGGCGCAGGCCGCGATATCCTCTCCGGCCACGCAGGCAAGGATGTACTGCGAGGCGGGGCTGGTAACGATCTGCTCTATGGCAACAACGGCGACGACAGCCTCAACGGCGGTGCGGACAATGACATTCTCGCCGGCGGGGCGGGCAATGACACGCTGCGCGGCGGTGCGGGTGAGGATCGCTTCCTGTTCCGGGCCGGTGAAGGCGCGGATGTGATCATCGATTTCGAGATTGGCCTGGACGAGCTGAAGTTCGACGGTATTGCCGGCGGGATGGCGGGCCTGAGCTTTGCCGATCAGGGCAGCGATCTGTTGATCACGGTGGCCGGCGGGGGCAGCGTCTTGCTGGAAGGTTTGGCCGGAACGGCCCCGGCGGACATCGATTTCGTCTTCGGGTAAGGCGCATATGCAGCGGGGCCCTCGGGCCCCGCGCTTGGTTTCACAGGCCGCTCAGCCTTTCCGGCAGATCCACATCAGGTTGTTGGCGGGCATCTCGTGGCAGGCCTCAAGCGTGAACCCCCGCGAGGCGAGCCAGTTCTGCAGATCGCGCACCTGTTTGTAGCCCACGCCCGGATCGATCCCTTGAAGATGCATGTGAAAGGCGCGGTCGCCTTCGCTGGCGAAGCCCGATTCGCGCAGGAAAGGGCCGTAGAAGCAAAAGAGCCCACCTGAGTTCAGCGCCGCCGCCGCATGGGTGAGGATCGCCCAGCAATCGTCCTCGCTGATCAGGTGAAGCAGGTTCACGAGCAGGATCACGTCATAGGGCGCGCCCGCGTAAGGCGCGCGGGTGGCGTCGAGCCGGATCGGCGGTGCGAGGTTCTCGCGGCCCGATTCCGCGACCCATTGCGCGATGGAGGCAAGGCGGCTGTCTTCGATGTCACTCGGCTGCCAGTGCAGGCCCGGGTGCTGCGCGGCGCAGGCCGCGATGTGCTGGCCGGTGCCGCTGGCGATCTCCAGCGCGCGACCTGTTTCGGGCAGCACTTCTTTCAGAACGGCCAGAATCGGGGCCTCGTTCCGGCTCGCGGCGGGCGCGATGTATTGGCCGGGGGCCTCGTGAGGGCGGATGTTGCGATCATCGGGTTTGAGCCGGGGCCAGAATGCCATCAGGCACCTCCGAAGCGGTTGGGGGAGAGGGCAGCGGCCAGATCGGCGCCGACTTCGGGCACGCGTCCGGCGACGAGATCAGCCAGCAGGGCGCTATAGGCAGGGGCCGTCTGGAAGCCGTAGCCGCCTTGCCCGGCGCACCAGAAGAAGCCCGGCGCGGCCGGGTCCTCACCGATCACCAACTGCCTGTCGGGCGCGAAGCTGCGCAGGCCGGCCCAATTGGCCAGAAGCCGGGTGACGGGCAGGGTGACATGTGCCTCAAAGCGCGCGAGCCCTTCGGCCAGCACCATGTCGTCGGCCCAGGCGTCCATCGGCGGGGTAGGTTCTTCGTCGGCGGGGGAGACGATCAGCGCGCCTGCATCGGGCTTGGCATACCACGTTTCGCCGGGGCCAAAGAGCATCGGCCAGTGCGCCACGTCATGGCCATCGGGGGCAGGCAGGCGCGCCATGGAGCGGCGCAGGGGGGTGATGCCGACGGGTGCCACGCCTGCAAGGGCGGCGATCTGATCGACCCAGGCCCCGGCGGCATTTACGAGGATCTGTGCGCTAAACGTGCGTTCATCGGTGGTGGTTATATGCCATGTGCCACCGTCGCGCCGGATGGATGTAACCTCCGCCCCGGTGTGGATCTCTCCGCCATTGGCGCGCAGTTCGCGGGCGAAATTCTGCATCAGGCGGTCGGTGTCGATGTCCCAGGCGTAGGCGCGATAGCCTGCTTGCGTGATCACGCCGAGATCTAGAATGGGGATCATCGCGGCGGCCTCGGAAGGCGAGAGCGCGTCCATCTGCATGGTCTGGAGGTCGGCCTCGAAGGCGGCCTCTTCGCCCGCGCGAGCAACCAGCATCAGCCCGCGCGGTGAAAGCACACCGCCGTTGGCCTCGGCGTGATAGGCGCGGCTGGCCTGATTGAGCGCGATGGTGGTGGGCAGGCCGTAGGTTTCCTCGAACATCGCGGCGGAGCGCCCGGAGGCATGGTAGCCGAGCGCCGTTTCGCGCTCCAGCAGCATCACGCGCCCGAGGTGAGAGAGCCGCGCGGCGGAAGCGAGCCCCGCGATGCCGCCGCCAATAACAAGTATGTCGCTCATGCCTCCTCGAGCCGGTCCGTCGCCGGGGGCGGGGTGGGGGTGAGCGCGGAAAGCTGTGCATAGAGCGAGTCGTCCAGCGTCACCTCCTGCGCGGCGAGCGAGGGGGCGAGCTGCTCTGCGGAGCGGGCCGAGATGATCGGCGCGGTGACGCCCGCATGCCGCGCGACCCAAGCCACGGCGAGGCTGATGGCGGAAACCCCCACCTCCTGCGCCAGCGTGGACAGCCCTTGCGCGGCCTCGTGCATCCATTTCGGGGCGTAGCGTTCGGCATAGCGCTCGTCAGCGACCAGCCGACCCCCGACCCCTTGCGCGTATTTGCCCGTCAGCAGCCCGCCGCCCAGTGGCGAATAGGGCGCGCAGGCGATGGATTCGCTTTCGCACATCGGCAGAAGCTCCACCTCGGCCTGCCGTTTCACGAGGTTGTACATCGGCTGGATGATGTCGATCCGCGTGCCAAGGCGCGCGGCGATCGCCTGCGCCTTCATCACCTGCCACGCGGCGTAGTTCGACACGCCAATGTAGCGGATCTTGCCCTCGGCCTGCAGCCCGGCCATGACCTCGAAAGTCTCTTCAAGGGGTGTGCCATCGTCAAACCGGTGCAGGTAGAGCAGATCCACCATGTCCATGTCGAGCCGCTGGCGCGAGATGTCGAACTGCGCCAGCAGCGTGGCGCGATCGCAGCCGCCCACGTATCCGACCTTGCTGGCGATCAGCAGATCCTCGCGCTCGGCCTTGGCCAGTTGCCCGAGGATCGTTTCGGAGCGCCCTTCGGTATAGCCGTGGGCGGTGTCGAAGAAGTTCACGCCCGCCGCGCGGCAGGCGGCGAACATCTGGGCGCAGGCCGTTGCATCGGCGGTGCCGCCAAACTGCATGGCACCGAAGCAAAGCGCCGAAAGCGGCGCGCCGGAGAGCGGGGAGAGGGCTGGCTGTGTCATGCGGTATTGGTGGCAGAGCAGGCCGCGCTTGGGAAGGGGGATCAGATCCCGGTGCCTTGGAAGGCGAAGCCGGGCGGGTAGCTGTGGAAGCCGTCGAAATCGCCTTTGGACAGCGGCACCCCGGCGGCACGCAGGCCCGCATAGCCGGCGACGAGGTGGAAGAAGAAATTCGGCAGGGCGTAGTGCAGCAGGAAGGTATCGCCGCTTTGGGTGAGATCGGCCTCACCGGCGCGGTGGGTCACGCGGGTTTGGGCGGCGTTGACGAAGTCCTGCGGGGTGAGGGTGGCGAGCCAATCTCCGAGCAGGGCGCTGCGGTGCAGGAGCGTTGCGGCGTCATGCGGGCCTTCGGGCAGGTCGGGCGCTTGTGTTCCGGTGAGCGGTGTCAGAGCGCGGGGTACGTAGCCCTGTGCCGTGTGCAGGTTCTCGCCCGCCGAAAGCATGCCGGGCATAAGGCGGAAAGTGAGCGCGTCCGGCGCGCCGTCGTAGGCCAGCAGGGCGGGGATGCGGGCCACAAAGCGAGCGTAGACGGGAACAGAGGCGGCATAGAGATCAGCAGGCATGTGCGGAGCCTAGAAGGGCGGCAGAGGTCGGGCAAGCGGGTGTTGATGTTCAATGCTCTTTCTTGCCCGGCACCGCCGGGCTGCGCCTGCCTGCCCCTCGGCAGGCGCATTCGCGCCCGCCCAGGCAGGCACAGCCCTCAGGATGAATGTGGACCTTTTAAGGTGCGATAGGTCCGGCGTTCTGATCCTCTGGACAAAAGAAAAAGGGCGCAGCCGAAGCCGCGCCCTTCTGTCTGTCGTGTCGATCCGATCAGTTCGGGATCTCGGCGGTGATGCCTTCCACGTAGAAGTTCATGCCGAGCAGCGTGCCATCGTCAGCCACTTCGCCTTCGGCCAGCCAGTCGGAGCCGTCCTGCTTCTTCAGCGGGCCTGTGAACGGGTGGTATTCGCCAGCCGCGATCGCGTCTTTCATGGCGAGCGCTTCGGCTTTCACGTCGGCCGGAACGGCGTCGGAGATTTCACCGATGCCGACCATGCCCGGGCCGATGCCGTCCCAGGTGTCGGTGCTTTCCCAGGTGCCATCCAGCACGGCCTGAACGCGGGCCACGTAGTAGGGGCCCCAGTTGTCGATGATGGAAGAGACGCGCGGCAGCGGGGCGTATTCGCCCATGTCAGAGGCCTGACCGAAGGTGATCACGCCACCGGCTTTTTCAGCGGCCGCCTGCGGCGCGGTGGAGTCGGTGTGCTGCAGGATCACGTCCGCGCCCTGCTCGATCAGAGCGGTGGCGGCGTCGGCTTCCTTGGCCGGGTCAAACCAGGTGTAGGCCCAGATGATGGAGAACTCGACGTCCGGGTTCACCTTCTTGGCGTGGATATAGGCCGAGTTGATGCCGCGGATCACTTCCGGGATCGGAAAGGATGCGATGTAGCCGATCTTGTTCGTCTTCGTCATCTTTCCAGCGATGTGGCCCTGGATGGCGCGGCCCTCATAGAAGCGGGCGGAGTAGATCGACACGTTGTCGGCGCGCTTGTAGCCGGTGGCGTGCTCGAACTTCACATCCGGGAATTTCTCGGCCACGGCGATCGTCGGATCCATGTAGCCGAAGGAGGTGGTGAAGATGATGTCTGCGCCAGAGAGCGCCATCTGAGTGATCGCGCGTTCGGCGTCAGCGCCTTCCGGCACGCTTTCCTGATAGATCGTCTCGACCTTGTCGCCGAGCGCTTCTTCCACGGCCTTGCGGCCCTGATCGTGCTCGTAGGTCCAGCCGCCGTCGCCGACGGGGCCCACGTAGATGAAGCCGGCCTTGACCTTGTCTTCGGCCACGGCGGTGCTGGCCAGACCGATGGCCATGGCAGCCCCGGCAAGCAGGTGGGTGAGTTTCATTGAATGTCTCTCCTTGTTGAGTCTTTTTTCATGTGTTGGCGAGCAGATCGCATAAGGATGTGTTTATCCGGTTAAGAGGACGCGTGGAAGACACGCCCGAGCGCCGCCGGCGCATTCAGCGCCGCGCGCCCCTTGCCCGAAGACATGATCACAAGCACGAGGATCGTTATCAGATACGGGCTCATGGACAAGTATTCGACAGGGATCGCGAGGCCGGCGGCCTGCAGATTGAGTTGCAGCACGGTGACGCCGCCGAAAAGATAGGCACCCAGCAAAACGCGCCACGGCTTCCAGCTGGCAAAGACCACGATGGCAAGCGCGATCCAGCCCGCGCCGGCCGTCATGCCTTCCGTCCATTGCGGTACACGCACTAGGCTCAGGTAGGCCCCGCCCAGCCCCGCGCAGGCGCCGCCGAAGGCGATGGCGGCCATGCGGATGCGGATCACCTTGTAGCCGAGCGCATGGGCGGCGTCGTGGTTTTCGCCCACCGCGCGCAGCACGAGCCCAAGGCGGCTGTACTTCAGCAGCGCCCAGACGCCCGCCACGATGGCGAGGCTGACGTAGACCATCAGGTCATGGGAGAAGAGCACCTGACCGAGCACCGGGATGTCGGACAGCAGGGGGATGTTGAGCTTGTTGGTTGCCGGGGGTTTGATGCCCACATAGCTCTGGCCCAGAAGCGAGGAGAGCCCGAGGCCGAAAAGCGTGAGCGCAAGCCCGGTGGCGACCTGGTTTGAGAGCAGATACTGCGTGAGGAAGGCGAAGATCAGCGAGAGCAGCGCGCCGCCAAGCGCGGCGCAGAGAAAGCCGAGCAGGGGGCTGCCGCTTTCCACCGCGATGGCGAAGCCGCAGATCGCGCCGGTGATCATCATGCCTTCGACGCCGAGGTTCAGCACCCCGGCTTTCTCCACGACAAGCTCGCCAATTGCGGCCAGCAGGATGGGTGTGGCCGCGACCATGAGCGAGGCGAGCAGCACGAGCGGGTTGATGGCGGACAGGTCCATTACGCGGCCTCCGGTTTGGCAAGGCGGATGCGGAAGTTCGTCAGAACATCCACCGCGAGCAGGAAGAACAGGAGCATCCCCTGAAAGAGCTGGATCGCGGCGGCGGGCAGGCCGAGCATGAGCTGGGCCAGTTCGCCCCCGATATAGGTGAGCGCCATCAAAAGCCCTGCGAGCAGGATGCCGATCGGGTGCAGGCGGCCAAGGAAGGCGACGATGATCGCGGTGAAGCCGTAGCCCACGTTGAAATCGATGCTGATCTGCCCGGCAGGTCCGGTGACTTCGAACATCCCCGCCATACCGGCAAGCGCGCCGGAGATACCCATGCAGATCAGGATCAGCCGCGTGGGCGACACGCCGGAGAAGCGCGCGGCGCGCGGGCTCTGGCCGGTGACACGGATCTGGAAGCCGAGCATATGGCGGCTCAGCAGCACATAGGCGAAGATCACCGCGATGAAGGCCGCCACGACGCCCCAGTGCATCCCGGTGCCCTCGAAAAGCTCCGGGTTGGAGGCGGCGGGGAAGCTGCGGAAGTTGCGGCTGCCGGGGAAGCCGCCGCCGTCGGGGTTGCGCAGGAGCCCCAGCGCCATGGAGGCGAGAAGCTGTTCGGCCACGTAGACGAGCAGCAGCGAGACAAGGATCTCATTGGTGCGGAAGTGGGTTTTCAGCACCGCCGGGATCATCGCCCAGGCCCAGCCGCCAAGGGCTCCGGCCAGCACCATGGCCGGGAAGATCAGCCGGTTTTCCGTCGGGTAGAAGGCAAGGCCAAGCGCCGCGCCGCAGATCGCGCCGATGATGTATTGCCCTTCCGCGCCAATATTCCAGATCCCGGCGCGAAAGCCGAGCGACAGCCCGATGGCGATCAGGATCAGCGGCCCGGCCTTCACTAGAAGCTGCGGGCGGGAGTAGCTTGCGAACTGCGCGTTGAAGAGCGGATCCCAGAAGATCGTGCGGATCGACTCAAACGGATCCTTGCCGAGGATGGCAAAAAGGATGCCGCCCGCGATCATGGTGAGCAGCACCGCGAGCAGCGGGGTGACGTAGGTCCAGGCCTTGGACGGGCTGGGGCGTTTTTCGAGCCGGATCACAGGGTGGCCTCCGAAGGGAATAGAGTTTCATGCCTCCGGCGGGGATATTTCCGGAACAAAGTAAGGAGCGCGCGCTCAGACATGGGCGGTCTCCATATCGTGGGCGCCGCCCATCATCAGGCCAATCTCGTCCACGGTGAGCCCTTTGGCGGGGCGCGGCGCGGTGAGGCGGCCTTCGTTGAGCGCGGCGAAACGGTCCGAGATTTCCATCAGCTCGTCGAGATCCTGGCTGATCACCACGATGGCCGCGCCTTCGGCGGCGAGATCCAGCAGCGCCTGCCGGATCGCGGCGGCGGCGGAGGCATCGACGCCCCATGTGGGCTGGTTCACCACCAGAACCTGCGGTTTTTGCAGGATTTCCCGGCCGATTACGAATTTCTGCAGGTTGCCGCCGGAAAGCGCCCGTGCGGCGTTTTCTGGGCCGGGGGTGCGCACGTCGAAATCCTTGATGATGCGCTCGGCAAAGCCGCGCGTCTTGGGCCAGTTGACGAAGCCGCTGGTGGCGAGGCCTTCGCGGATCGCGCCGGTGAGCAGGGCGTTTTCGGTCAAGCTCATGTCGGGCGCGGCGGCGTGGCCGAGGCGTTCCTCCGGCGCGGCCAGCACGCCGAGGCGGCGGCGGGCATTGGGGCCGAGTTGGCCGATGGGCTGGCCTTTCACCGTGACGGCTTCCGCCGGGGCGCGGACTTCGCCGGAGAGGGCGGCGAGCAGCTCGTCCTGCCCGTTGCCGGCGACGCCGCCTATGCCCAGCACTTCGCCGGCGCGCACCTCGAAATGCACGTTCTTCAGCGATGTGCCGAAAGGGTTGGCGGAGGCGACTGACAGCCCGGCCACCTTCAGCAGCACCTCGCCGCCTTCGCTGGCTTCGCGCGTGGGGACATGCAGGCTGGTGCCCACCATCATCTCGGCCATGTCGCGGGCCGACACCTCACGCGGGATGCACTCGCCCACCACCTTGCCAAGGCGCAGGATGGTGGCCGCATCACAGAGCGTGCGGATCTCTTCGAGCTTGTGCGAAATATAGAGGATCGCTGTGCCTTCCGCCGACAACTTGCGCAGGGTTTCAAAGAGGATGTCCACCTCCTGCGGGGTGAGCACGCTGGTGGGCTCGTCCATGATCAGCAGGCGCGGATCCTGCAGCAGGCAGCGGATGATCTCGACCCGCTGGCGCTCGCCGGCAGACAGATCGCCCACCAGCCTGTCGGGATCGAGCGGCAGGCCGTAGGTCTCGCTCACCTCGCGGATGCGCTGGGCCAGCGCGCGCTGCCCCGGCGGGTTCTCCATGCCAAGGGCCACGTTCTCGGCCACGGTAAGCGCCTCAAAGAGCGAGAAATGCTGAAACACCATCGCCACGCCCGAGGCCCGCGCAGCGCGCGGCTCCGCGGGGGTGAAGGCGCGTCCGTTGAGCCGCATCTGGCCGCTGTCTGGCTTCACCAGCCCGTAAATCATCTTCACCAGCGTCGATTTCCCGGCGCCGTTTTCGCCAAGGAGCGCATGCACCTCGCCGGGTTTGATCCTGAACGAGACATCGTCATTGGCCACGACGCCCGGGTAGGCTTTCGTGAGCCCGTCGATCTCGATCAGGTAGCTGTCTGTCCCTGTGGTCATGCAACGTCCTTCGTGGCGTTTTGCTGGTTTTGGCGCTTCAATAGCGCAGCGGCAACGGAGACCGCAATTGCTTGTGGATGTTTGCCAAGGGCGGGATCGCCGATGGGGCATTCGATGCAGTTTATGGCGGCTTGCGGGTGGCCGAGGGTGGCGAGCCTTTTGCGAAAGCGCGCCCATTTGGTGGCCGATCCGATCAGGCCGATGCGGGAGGCGCTTTGCGTGAGCAGCGCGTGGCAGAGCTCCAGATCCAGCGCGTGGCTGTGCGTGAGCACGAGGTGTTGCGCCTCTTGCGGTGCATGTGCCACGAGGCGTGTGGGATGCGCGGCGATCAGGCTTTCGGTGCCTTCGGGGAGCGGATCGGGCAGGCGCGCGGAGTCGATGTCGATGAGCGTGGGGGCGAACTCCGGCAAGGGGGCCAGCACAGCCGCGATAGCGCGGCCCACATGGCCGCCGCCGTAGATCCAGACGGGCAGGGCGGCGCGGCCCATCGGCTCGGCCAGCCAGTGGCCGGAGAGCGTGACGGGTACGGGATCGCCGCTTGCCGCATGGCGCTGGGCGAGGCGTGTGAGGCTTGCGGGGCAGGGCTCGGTGCCAAAACTGCGCTGGAAGCTCGGCGCGGCGTCGGGCAGGGTGGCGGCGTCAAACACCTCATAGGCCAGCGTCACCGCGCCGCCGCAGCATTGGCCAAGGGCCGGGCCGAGCGGCTCGTGGCGCAGCCAGCGCGCGCCGGGCTCAGAGAGGCGCGCGCGGGCGCGGGCGGCGGCCTCATATTCCAAAGCGCCGCCACCGATGGTGCCGCTCTGCCCGCCTTCCCAGACGATCATGGCCGCGCCAGCCTCGCGCGGGGCGGAGCCTTCCGCCTTCGCCACCACCACGCGCACCACACTCCCGTGGCGGGCGATCTGGTGGGCAAGGGCGGCGCGGTCAAACATCACGCAATCCCCTGCTGGCGGCGCACGGCCATGAGGAGGCGCTCCGGCGTGGCCGGGGCATCGAGCGCCACATACTGGCTGCCATCGCCGCAGGCGGCCACGGCATCCGACAGCGCCATCAGCACCGAAATGCCAAGGTTGAACGGCGGCTCGCCCACGGCCTTGGAGCGGTAGATTGTCTCTTCCGGGTTTTCGCCCTCATAGAGCGCCACGTTGAACAGGCGCGGGCGATCGGAGCAGGCGGGGATCTTGTAGGTCGAAGGCGCATGGGTGCGCAAAGCGCCCTTGCCGTCCCAGACGAGTTCCTCCGTGGTTAGCCAGCCCGCGCCCTGCACGAAGCCGCCCTCCACCTGCCCGATGTCGAGCGCCGGGTTCAGTGAAGCACCCGCGTCATGCAGGATGTCGGTGCGCAGGATGCGGTTTTCACCGGAAAGCGTGTCGATCACCACCTCGGAAACCGCCGCGCCATAGGCGAAGTAGAAGAAGGGGCGGCCTGCGCCCTTGATGCGGTCCCACTCGATCTTGGGCGTCTTGTAAAAGCCCGTGGCCGAGAGGCTCACGCGGTTCTCATAGGCCAGTTTCGCCACCGTCTCGAAACTGTAGCGCTCATGGCCCACGATGACCTCGCCGCCTTCAAAACGCACGGCCTCGGGCATCGTCTGGTGACGCTCGGCCAGCAGCGCCGCCATGCGGCCCCGGATCGTGTCGCAGGCCGCCTTCACCGCCATGCCGTTCAGATCGGAGCCTGAGGAGGCCGCCGTGGCCGAGGTGTTGGGCACCTTGCCCGTATCCGTGGCGGTTATCTTCACCTTCTCCACCGAAACACCAAAGCGGCTCGCCGCCACCTGCGCCACCTTCAGAAACAGCCCTTGCCCCATCTCGGTGCCGCCGTGGTTCATGTGGATAGAGCCATCCTGATACACATGCACCAGCGCGCCGGCCTGGTTGAGGTGGGTGAGCGTGAAGCTGATGCCGAATTTTACTGGCGTGAGCGCAATGCCGCGCTTCAGGATCGGGCTCTGCGCGTTCCACTCCGCAATCGCCGCTCGCCGCGCCGCATAGTCCGAACGCACCGCCAGATCCGCCACCAACTCGCGGATCACCGAATCCTCTACGACTTGCCCGTAAGGCGTCGTCTGCGCGGCCCCTTCCGCCTTCATCTTGGCTGAAATATCCCCGCCGGAGGCATAAAAGTTCTTCTGACGCACCAAAAGCGGATCCAGTCCCAGATCGGCGGCAATGTGATCCATCACCCGCTCGATCCCGACAATCCCCTGCGGCCCACCGAAGCCGCGAAAGGCGGTGGCGGATTGGGTGTTCGTCTTCAGCCGGTGCGAAGTGATCCGCGCCGACGGCAGCAGATAAGCGTTATCTGCGTGCAGCATGGCGCGGTCGGCCACGGGGAGCGAGAGATCCTGCGCCCAGCCGCAGCGGGTGTAATGGGTGAACTCCACCGCCAACAGGCGGCCCTCGGCGTCAAACCCGGCCGTGTAATCGATGCGGAAATCGTGGCGCTTGCCGGTGATGACCATATCGTCGTCGCGGTCATAGCGCATCTTGCAGGGGGCACCTGTCAGGCGCGCGGCCACGGCGCAGGCCACGGCGAGCGCGTTGCCCTGGCTTTCCTTGCCGCCAAAGCCGCCGCCCATGCGCCGCGTCTCGACGCGCACGCCATGCATGGGCAGGCCAAGCGCGTCGGCCACCTTGTGCTGGATCTCGGTCGGGTGCTGGGTGGAGGAATGCACCAGCATGTCCCCGCCCTCCTGCGGCAGGGCCAGCGCGGCCTGACCTTCGAGGTAGAAATGCTCCTGCCCGCCGATCTCGATCCGCCCTTCCACACGGCGCGAGGCGGCGGCGAGGGCGGTGTCCACATCGCCCTTCGTGTAGATGCGGGGGCCGTCTTCAAAGCGGCTGTTGGCCTCCATCGCGGCCTCGACCGTCAGGATCGCGGGCTTTTCGGCGTAGCTGATCTGGCCCAGCCGCGCCGCTTTGCGCGCCTGCAAATGGCTTTCGGCCACCACGAGGAAGATCGGCTGCCCGAGGTAGTGCACACTGCCGGTGGCCAGCAGTGGCTCGTCATGGACAGAGGGCGATACGTCATTGGCGAAGGGCAGATCCTCGGCGGTAAGCACGGCGACAACGCCCGGCGCTTCCCGGACCTTCGTCAGATCCAGCCCGGTGATCGTGCCATGGGCAATCTCGGACAGGCCAAAGGCCAGATGTAGCGTGCCACGCGGTGTGGGGATGTCGTCCACGTAGCGGGCGGTGCCGGTGACATGCAGCGCGGCGGTATCGTGCGGGAGAGGCTTGGCGACGCTCATGCGGAGACCTCCAACACATTGGTGGCCACGCCCTGATCCTCGTGGAAATAGCGCAGGAGCATGTTCTGTGCGGTGGCAAGGCGGTAGGCCGCCGAAGCACGCATGTCGCTCATCGGGGTGTAATCGGCGGCAAAGGCGGGCAGCGCGGCCTGCACGGTGGCAAGGCTCCACGGCTGGCCGAGCAGCGCGGCCTCGACGTGGCTTGCGCGTTTCGGCGTGCCGGCCAAGCCGCCAAAGGCGATGCGCGCTTCATTAACGGTTCCGGCGTCAACAGTGAGATTGAAACAGCCACAGACGGCGGAGATGTCCTGATCGAAACGCTTGGAAAGCTTGTAGCATTTCAGCCGGTCGGGCTGGGCGGGCAATGTGATGGCTTCCACAAATTCGCCCGGCGCGCGATCCTGCTTGCCGTATTCAAGGAAGAAATCCTCCAGCGCGAGGCTGCGGCGGACTTCCCCTTTGCGCAAATGCAGCGTGGCCCCAAGCGCGATCAGGGCCGGGGGTGCATCGCCGATGGGGGAGCCATTGGCGATATTGCCGCCGATCGTGGCGCGGTTGCGCACCTGCGTGGAGGCGAAGCGGCGCAGCATCTCGGCGAAATGGGGGTGGCGGGGCGCGATGGCTTCGCGGAGCGCCGCGAGCGTGACGCCCGCGCCGATCCGCAGGCCATCGGCGCTTTCTTCGATCTGTTGAAGATCGCAGCAGCCGTCCAGAAAGGCGATCTCGTCCAGATCGCGCATCTGCTTGGTGACCCAGAGGCCGACATCGGTCGCGCCTGCCACCAGCGTGGCGTCTGGGTGGGCGTCATACCACGCTGCCAGTTCGTCGGCGGAGGCGGGCAGGAAGGCGGGGGGCTGGCTGCCCCCCGCACCCCCCGCGGATATTTCCGGAACAAAGTGGGGCAGGGCGTTGGTATCTGCCTTGGCCCAGCCGGTGTCGGCCTGAGCACTTTCGGCGGCGCGGATGATCGGGGCGTAGCCGGTGCAGCGGCAGAGGTTGCCGGCGAGCACGTCATCATGGGCGGTGTCGCCCGTGGCCTGAGCGGCGGCAAGCGAGGCGACGATGCCCGGTGTGCAGAAGCCGCATTGGCTGCCGTGGCAGGCGACCATGGCCTGCTGCACCGGGTGCAGCGCGCCGTTTTCGCCTGTAAGCCCTTCCACGGTGCGCAGGGCCTTGCCGTGGATCTGCGGCAGGAAGGTGATACAGGCGTTGATCGCCGCCGGAGTGCCGCCCGCGTCCGTCAGGATCACCGTGCAGGCCCCGCAATCGCCTTCGTTGCAGCCTTCTTTCGTGCCGGTCAGCCCGCGCTGCTCGCGCAGCCAGTCCAGCAGCGTCATCGTTGGCGCCACCTCCGGCAGGGCGACGCTTTCGCCGTTCAGAAGGAAGGATATGGCAGTCATGGAGCCCACCGCCGCTGTCTGTGATCCTCTTCCCCCGGGCCCGATGCGGCGTAAAGCCCTTGGAGATGTGCCCTGCGGCGCGTGCAGGCTGCCATATCAAAGCCTTGGCAGCGGGTTCTGGCAAGCGGGGAACTTTCGCCGATTTGGCGAAAGTGCTTAACCTTTGCGCAGCGCGGAAATATTGGGCGCTGGGCGCGATTTGCGCAAGGCTTTGCGCCATTCGCTGCCTGCGGGGCAGCCGCTTTGCCCTGCGAAAGCCGTTTCGCGCCCGCGCGGCTTGCGCTAGCTTGCGGCCATGACGACGACTCCCTCCTTCATTCACCTGCGTGTCCACACCGAATATTCGCTTCTGGAAGGCGCGGTGCCGGTCAAGAAGCTGCCCGATCGCTGCGCCTCTGCCGGCATGCCCGCCGTGGCGATCACCGATACCAACGCGATGTTCGCCGCGCTGGAATTCTCGGTGACGGCCGCCGGAAAGGGCATCCAGCCGATCATCGGCTGCCAGGTGGATGTGGCCTATGATCCGCCCGCGCCCGGCGAGAAGCCGCGCGAGCCTGCGCCACTCGTTCTGCTCGCGCAGAATGAGGAAGGTTACGAGAACCTGATGAAGCTCTCCTCCTGCCTCTACGTGGATGCCGGTGGAGAACTGCCGCAGGTAACGGTGGAGGAGCTTGAGGCCCATGGCGCGGGGCTGATCTGCCTCTCGGGCGGTCCCGAAGGCGCGGTGGGCAAGCTGCTGCAGGCCGGGCAGCGCCCCAAGGCCGAGGCGCTGATGAAGCGCTTGGCCGCGATCTATGCGGGCCGGCTCTACGTGGAACTGCAGCGCCACCCGGGCGAGGGTGGGCTATGCACCGAAGCCGAGCGCGCCACCGAGCGCGGGTTCGTGGAGATGGCCTATGGGATGGGCCTGCCGCTGGTCGCGACAAATGACGTCTACTTTCCCAAGGCCGAGATGTATGAGGCCCATGATGCGCTGATCTGCATCAAGGAAGGCGCTTACGTAGATCAGCAGGAGGCCCGCCGCCGCCTGACCCCGCAGCATTACTTCAAAAGCCCGCAGGAGATGGCGGCGCTGTTTGCCGACCTGCCGGAGGCGATTGAAAACACGGTGGAAATCGCCCGCCGTTGCGCCTTCATGGCTTACCGGCGTGATCCGATCCTGCCGAAATTCGCCGATGACGAGGTGGCCGAACTGCGGCGTCAGGCGAACGAAGGCCTGCAGGCGCGGCTCAAGGTGATCCCCCATGCCGCCAGCGTGGAAGAGTATCAGAAGCGGCTCGACTTCGAGCTCGACATCATCGAGGGCATGGGCTTTCCCGGCTACTTCCTGATCGTTGCGGACTTCATCCAGTGGGGCAAGGATCACGACATCCCCGTGGGCCCCGGCCGGGGCTCGGGCGCGGGCAGCCTCGTGGCCTATGCGCTCACCATCACCGACCTTGATCCGCTGCGCTACAGCCTGCTGTTTGAACGCTTCCTGAACCCCGAGCGGGTCTCCATGCCCGACTTCGACATCGACTTCTGCATGGACCGCCGCGAGGAGGTGATCCGCTACGTGCAGGAGAAATACGGCCGCGACAAGGTGGGCCAGATCATCACCTTCGGCGCGCTACTCTCCAAGGCCGCCGTGCGTGATGTGGGGCGTGTGCTGCAGATGCCCTACGGGCAGGTGGACCGCCTGTCCAAGCTGATCCCGGTGGAGGGGGTGAAGCCTGTCTCCATCGCGCAGGCGCTTATCGACGAGCCGCGCCTGCGGGAAGAGGCGCGCAACGAGGAAGTGGTGGAGCGGCTGCTGACCTACGGCCAGCAGGTGGAAGGCCTGCTGCGCAATGCCTCCACCCATGCCGCGGGCGTGGTGATCGGGGACAGGCCGCTCGACGCGCTGGTGCCGCTCTATCAGGATCCGCGCTCCGACATGCCCGCGACCCAGTTCAACATGAAATGGGTGGAGCAGGCGGGGCTCGTGAAGTTCGATTTCCTTGGCCTGAAAACTCTCACCGTGATCCAGAACGCCATCGAGCAGATCCTGAAATCGGGCCGCCCGATCCATGTGGCCGCCGATGGCACCCAGCTCTACGAGCCTGCCGAAGGCGCGGAGAACCAGATCAACGCCATCCCGCTGGATGACGAAAAAACCTACAAGCTCTACGCCGAGGCGCGCACCGTGGCGGTGTTCCAGGTGGAAAGCTCGGGCATGATGGATGCGCTCAAGCGCATGAAACCCACCTGCATCGAGGACATCGTGGCGCTGGTGGCGCTCTATCGCCCCGGCCCGATGGAGAACATCCCCACCTATTGCGAGGTGAAGAACGGCCAGCGTGAACTGGCCTCGGTGCACCCGCTGATCGATCATATCCTCGAAGAGACCCAGGGCATCATCGTGTATCAGGAACAGGTGATGCAAATCGCGCAGGTCATGGCGGGCTACAGCCTTGGCGGCGCGGACCTGCTGCGCCGCGCCATGGGCAAGAAGATCAAAGAGGCGATGGACGCCGAGCGCCCGAAGTTCGAAAAGGGCGCAGCCGAAAACGGGGTGGACAAGAAGAAGGCCAGCGAAGTCTTTGACCTTCTTGAGAAATTCGCCAACTACGGCTTCAACAAATCCCATGCCGCCGCCTATGCGGTGGTGAGCTACCAGACGGGCTGGCTCAAAGCCAATCACCCGGTGGAGTTCATGGCGGGCGTCATGAACTGCGATATCCACCTGACCGACAAGCTGGCGATCTACGCCGAGGAAGCGCGCAAGGATCGTGATCGCGAGGGGCTCGGGCTCGAAATCCTGCCGCCCTGCGTGAACCGCTCGCTTGCCACCTTCAGTGTGGCCGAGGGCAAGCTTGTCTACGGGCTCGGCGCGCTGAAAAACGTCGGCAGCGAGGCGATGCAGATGGTGGTGAAGGGGCGCGGCGAGAAGCCTTTCGCCACGCTCTTTGATTTCGCCCGCCGGGTGGATCTGAAGCGCGTCGGCAAGCGCCCGATGGAGATGCTGGCCCGCGCCGGGGCCTTTGACGAGCTGGACCGCAACCGCAAGCGCGTCTTTGACAGCATCGAGGCGCTTGTGGCCTATTCCGCTGCCATCCACGAGCAGCGCGCCTCTAGTCAGGTCTCGCTCTTTGGCGAAGCCGGGGAGGATCTGCCCGAGCCGCGCCTTGCGGCCACGCCGGACTGGCTGCCCGCCGAGCGGCTCACCGAGGAGTTCAAGGCCATTGGCTTCTACCTCTCCGGCCACCCGCTCGATGATTACATGCCCGCGCTCAAGCGCAAGAAGGTGCTGACGCTTTCGGAGCTGGAAGAGCAGACGAAGAAGGGCGGTGCGATGATCGCGCGGCTTTCCGGTGCCGTGGCCGGGCGGCAGGAGCGCAAATCGGCCAAGGGCAACCGTTTTGCCTTTGCGCAGCTGTCTGACCCAACAGGGGCCTATGAGGTCACCATTTTCTCCGACACGCTGGAGGCCAGCCGCGAGTATCTGGAGACCGGCTCCAAGGTCGTCGTGACGGTGGAAGCCACGGTTGAGAGCGATCAGCTGAAGCTTCTGGCACGCGCGGTGCAGCCGATCGACAGCGTGGTGGCCGATGCCGGCAGCGCCGGGTTGAAGATCTTTCTGGAGGATGCCACGGCTATCCCGACGGTTGCCAATCTTCTGGACACAGCCGCGCAGGACAAGCAGGCGCGCAGCCGCGGACCGGTGAATTTCTGCCTGATTCACCCCGATCTCCCCGGCGAGGTTGAAATCTCGCTCGAACGGCTCTATCCCGTGAACCCGCAGATCAAGGGAGCGATCAAGAGCCTTGGGGGGGTTCTGACGGTTGAGGAAATCTAGCACCATCGGTTTTTTGCCCGCCGCGTTAACCACGCTGGCGCTTTCGGCCTGCATGCAGACAACACCGCCCGAGGCCGCGCCTGAAGAGGAGGCCGTTCAGATCGAGCGGCTTTCGGAGGTGGACATCGCCGAAGATGCGCCCTCTACCGCGATGACGGAAACCGACGAGATCAACGCGACTGGGCTCTTTGCCGGGCTTTTTGGCGCTGGAAGCGATGAGAAACCCGTCTCGCCGGACGCGCCCGCCACCCGCCAGCTTGAGGAATTCGGCGTCGCCGCTGAAGCCCCAGCAGCGGCCGAGGCCAAGGGGCCTCTGGCTTTTGGCGAGGTGCGCAAGGTCTGCGGGGTGCGCGGCAAGGCGCTGGGCAAGGAGGTGGACCGCTTCCCCGAAAAGGGCAGTGGCTTCAGGCTTTATGACAGCGCACCGGGCTCCACCGCGCCGCGGCTCCATGCGGTGACAGGGTTCTCCGACGGCTGCGCGCGCCAGTTCACGGCGGGGCTTGCGGTGCTGGGCGCGCCAATCACCCATGAAACCATGCGCTACGATCCACTGGTGAAATCCATCCCCTATTCCCAGACCGACACCGCCTACGAGCAGATCAAGCGCGGCATCTGCGGCAAGGGCAAAGGCAAGCCTTGCGAGGGCAGCGGTGCGAAGCGGATGGAAAAGAGCACGGCCTTCGTCACCGCTTACGAGCGGTTCGGCGGCGCGAGCCACACCGAGATCTTGCTCCATAAAGGCAAGGTCATCGCGCAGGATTACGAGCGGCGCTGAATCTTACCAATGGGGCGGGCGCTGGTCTGCGAGCGGGATGGAGCTTCCGTCATCGGCCTCGCGCTGCGCTTCGCGTTCCACCAGCAACTGCACCCGGCCTTTCAGCCGCGCAATGTCCTGATCCTGCCGGGCGATCACGTCCGACAAATCCTCCACCGTGCGGGTGAGATGCGCAATCAGCTCTTCAAGCTGGGTGATGCGATCCTCTTGGCTCATAGCGCTGCGCTAGCATGGCTGGCCGCAGCGGGGAAGCGCTACTTGGCCTGTTTCGCCTGAAACGGGCACGCGCCTGCCCTGCCGCCACACCGAAGGTGTGCTCTCAGCACGGGGGCAGGCGCGTTCGCGCCCGCCTGGTCAGGCGCTCAGTGCTTTTGGTATTGTGCAGTCCGTCATGCCGCCGCAAACAGAGGCGCGAAATCGCCCTTGGCCTTGGCCGCATCAATCGCCGCGCCGAAATCCACCTCTAGCAATGCTGCCAGTTGGGCGAAATCCTCGATCACGAAGTAGGTGGGCTGCACGATGTCGATCCGGTAGGGCGTGCGCAGCACGGTCTCCAGATCGAACGGCTGCATCTGCACCGTGCCGCCCGTCGCATGGGTCAACTCAGACGGCGAGGAAACGATCCCGGCCCCATAGGCGCGCAAACCGTCCGGCGTGCGGATCATGCCGAATTCCACGGTGAACCAGAACAACCGGAATAGATGCCACGAATAGCCTTTTCCGAGGCTCAACGCCTTCTTTCCGAAGCCCTCGATGAAATCGGCGTAATCGGCGTTGGTCAGCAGCGGGCAATGGCCGAAGACCTCGTGAAACAGGTCCGGTTCCTCGATATAGTCCATATGCTCCCGGCGGCGCAGGAAGGTGGCCACGGGGAACTTGCGCGCCGCGAGGAGTTTGAAGAATTGGCTGGGCGGGATGATCGCGGGCACGCCCTCCACGCCGGCCCCGGTGGCGGCGTGCAGCCGCGCGTCGATTTCGCAGATCTGGGGCACTTTCCCAGCGTTCAGGCCAAGCGCCTCCACGCCCGCCAGATAATCCGGCACGACCTTGCCCTGCAGCGCTGCCATCTGCCGGGTGAAAAGCTCCCCCCAGACGGCATCTTCCTCGGCGCTGTAGCTGTAAAACCCGTCCGCGTCCGGGTGTTTGCTTGCGTATTGTGCAGATGTGGCCATGACGGTGCCTCCCGTTTTCCTGCTCCAAAGCCAGTATCGCACAGCAGGCAGGCAAGAAGATTTCAGAAGCAGGGAACGGGCGGGCTTGGCTGGGTTAAATTTTCCGACTAGCGTGCCAGAATGGAATATTCTGATCAGGATATGCGGATCTTGCGGGAGCTGCAGCGCGACTCTGCCGCTTCTCTGGCAGAGCTGTCCGAGCGCTGCCAGGTCCCGCAAAGCACGCTTTGGCGGCGGCTGAACGAGCTTGAAAAGGCGGGGCTGGTGAAGGGCCGCGTGGCGCTCTTGGATCCGGCCAAGCTGCACCTGAAACTCGTTGTCTTCGCCAATGTCTCGCTCAAGGATCACTCGGCGGAAGCGGTGTCGGAGTTCGCCGCTGTCGTCGCGGCCCACCCCGAGATCATGGAGTGCCACGCCGTTTCGGGCGCGTCGGATTACATCCTGAAAATCCGCGTGCGCGACGTGGAGGCCTATGAGCGCTTCATGACGCACAGCCTGCTGCGCAACCGCCACGTGGCGGCGGTGCATTCGAGCTTCGGCTTGCGGGAGCTGAAATACACCACCCGCCTGCCGATCTAAGCTGGAGCGTTTCGGATTTAACCAGACACATTCTGCATCGCTTGTCGCGTTCGACCGAAGGGAGAGGCAGCGAAGAAGCGATTCACGTTTAATCCGAAACGCTATTGGTCAGGTATTTGGACGCTTCCTTGCGCGCGAAGGGCTTCATCGCGTCGCCATGTTCGTTCAGAAACGCGGCCACCCGCTCAGGCGCGCGTTTGGACAGATCGCGCAGCCACCAGGCCACGGCTTTCTGGATGAACCACTGGCGATCTTCCACATAGGCGGCCGCCCAGCCAAGGATCCGCTCGCGCGCCTCAAGCTCTGCCGGTTTCGGTGTGTTCATC
This sequence comes from Pseudoruegeria sp. SHC-113, assembly GCF_025376885.1. NCBI lineage: Bacteria > Pseudomonadati > Pseudomonadota > Alphaproteobacteria > Rhodobacterales > Roseobacteraceae > Pseudoruegeria > Pseudoruegeria sp. SHC-113. The sequence goes on along the minus strand of NZ_JAHUBR010000001.1, from coordinate 2,842,016 downwards.
TTGGCCCAGGGCAGCGTCATCACCAGCGCGGCGCGGCGGGTCCACATGTGCTCGGATGTCGTCCAGCCTTCCACCTCATCCAGCCGGGCAGGCACCGCCACCAGCCGTTTCTGCCCCGCGATGGCGGCATGATCGGCCACGGCCCAGGCGTCAAACTCCGGCACCCAGCCCTTGATCACGTCCCAAGCGCCCTCATCCGGGCGCAGGCGGGCCTGCGTGAGCAGCTTGGCAGCCGCCACTCGGGCCTCGTGCACATCACTGGCCCAAAGCGCATCGGCCAGCGCCACGCGCTCTTCGACGGAAAGGGCGGCGCGCCAGCCTTTCACCGCATCGTCGATCTGCGGATTGGAAACGCCCAGATAGCGCCGCGCGGCCTTGTGGTAAGCGGCCATTTCACCCGCCTTCTGCGCGTTGCCAAGCGATTCGAGCTGGCCAAGCGCGGCCTCGGGGCTCATTCCACTGTCACCGATTTGGCGAGGTTGCGCGGCTGGTCCACATCCGTGCCCTTGGCCACGGCGGTGTGATAGGCCAGCAGCTGCGCCGGGATCGCGTAGAGGATCGGGGCCAGCAGATCGGGAATCTCCGGCAGGATCACGCTGCGCCAGACATCTTCCCCGGCCTGCCGTGCGCCTTCGGCGTCGGTGATCAGCAGCACCTTGCCGCCGCGCGCCATGACCTCCTGCATGTTGGAGACCGTCTTGTCAAAAAGCCCGTCACGCGGCGCCATGACGATCACCGGCACGTTTTCATCGATCAGCGCGATGGGGCCGTGTTTCAGCTCGCCTGATGCATAACCTTCGGCGTGGATGTAGCTGATTTCCTTGAGTTTCAGCGCGCCTTCCAGCGCGATGGGATACATCGCGCCCCGGCCAAGGAACAGGATGTCCTGCGCCTTTGCAAGCTCGCGCGACAGCGCCTCGATCGTGTCGCTCGCGCCAAGCGCGTGGTTCATCAGCCCCGGCAGGTTGCGCAGGGCGGCCAGATGGGCGCGCAGGGCGTCGGGCACCAATTCGCCCCGCGCTTCGGCGGCGCGCAGGGCGAGCAGGGCGAGCACGTTGAGCTGGCAGGTGAAGGCCTTGGTGGAGGCCACGCCGACCTCGACACCGGCCAGAATCGGCAGCGCCAGATCGCTTTCCCGCGCGATGGAGCTTTCCGACACGTTGACCACCGACAGGATCTTCGCGGCCTTGCCCTCCATGTAGCGCAGGGCGGCGAGCGTATCGGCCGTTTCGCCCGATTGGGAGACGAACACCGCCAGCGTGCGCGGGGCGACGGGGGGCTCGCGGTAACGGAATTCGGAGGCGATATCGACCTCGACAGGCAGGCGCGCGAGCTGCTCGAACCAGTATTTCGCCGTCAGGCAGGCATAAAACGCCGTGCCGCAGGCGACCATGGTGATCCGGTCAAACTGAGTGAAATCAAGCTCTTCGGCGGGGATCTTCACGGCATTGCCGTCGCCTGTCAGGTAGTGATCCACCGCCTCGCCCAGTACCGTGGGCTGCTCGGCAATTTCCTTGGCCATGAAGTGCTTGTGGCCGCCCTTTTCCACGCGGGTGGCGTCGATCTGGATCGTTTTCTTCGCGCGGTTGGCCAGTGCGCCGTTGGCATCGCGGATCTCAAGGCTTTGGCGGGTCACGATGGCCCAGTCGCCTTCTTCCAGATAGGTGATCTCGTTCGTCATCGGCGAAAGCGCGATGGCGTCGGAGCCAACGAACATCTCGCCGTCGCCATGGCCGATGGCCAGCGGTGAGCCCTTGCGGGCGGCGATCAGAAGATCATCTTCCCCGTCGAACAGAAAGCAGAGTGCGAAAGCGCCCTCGAGGCGGCCCAGCGTCTTTTCCGCCGCCGCGCGCGGCGAAAGCCCTTCGTTCATGTGGTGCTGCGTCAGCAGGGCGACGGTTTCGGTGTCCGTCTCGGTGACGAAGCCCATGCCGGCAGCTTTAAGTTCGGCGCGCAACTCGCGGAAATTCTCGATGATTCCGTTATGCACCACGGCAACGGGGCCGGCCTGATGCGGGTGGGCATTCGTGACCGACGGCGCGCCGTGGGTGGCCCAGCGGGTGTGGCCGATGGCGGCTTTGCCGGCCAGCGGCTCATGCACCAGCAGATCGGAGAGGTTCACGAGCTTGCCGACCGCGCGGCGGCGGTCCAGCTTGCCGTTGTTCACGGTGGCGATGCCCGCGCTGTCATAGCCGCGATATTCCAAACGTTTCAGCGCTTCAACAACGATTGGCGCGGCTTCGTGATCCCCGAGGACCCCTACAATTCCACACATTATTCCTGCTCTTTCGCCTTGCGGGCCTTTGCGGCCTTGAGTTTTTCGAACATCCGGCGCGCAAGCCCCGGTTTCACCGCCTGTTTGGCGCGGGCCACCGCCAGCGCGCCGGCTTCCACGTCGGAGGTGATCACGGAGCCCGAGGCCGTCATCGCCTCATCGCCCACTTTCACCGGGGCGACGAGCATGGTGTTGGAGCCGATGAAAGCCCGCGCGCCGATCTCGGTGCGGTGCTTGAACACGCCGTCATAGTTGCAGGTGATCGTGCCCGCGCCGACGTTCGTCTGCTCCCCGATGGCAGCATCGCCGATGTAGGAGAGGTGGTTGACCTTCACGCCCTCGGCCAGCTGCGCGTTCTTCACCTCCACGAAATTGCCGATGCGCACATCCTCGGCCAGTTCCGCACCGGGGCGCAGGCGAGCGTAGGGGCCGATCACGCCGCCACGGGCCACGTGGCAGCCTTCCAGATGGCTGAACGCCCGGATCTTCGCGCCGTTTTCCACCGTCACGCCGGGCCCGAACACGACGTTGGGCTCGATCACCGTATCGCCGCCGACATAGGTGTCATGGGCGAAGAAGACGGTTTCCGGGGCCACCAGCGTCACGCCGTTCTCCAGTGCCTCAGAGCGTTTGGCCGCCTGCAGCAGGGCCTCCGCCCCGGCCAGTTCGGCGCGGGTGTTGATGCCCAGCGTCTCGGCCTCGTCGCAGGTTACAAATCCACTGCTCAGGCCTTCTGCACGGGCCAGCGCCACCAGATCGGGCAGGTAGTATTCGCCGGAGGCGTTGTCATTGCCGACCTGTTCGATCAGGCGGAACATGGTTTGCGCATCCGCCGCCATGACGCCGGAGTTGCACAGCGTGATGGCGCGTTCGGCCTCGCTTGCGTCCTTGTATTCCACGATGCGCTCAAGCGCGCTGCCTTCGGTGATGAAGCGGCCGTAGCGCTTGGGGTCGGCGGCTTCAAAGCCAAGGAAAACAACGGGATGGCTGGCGCGGGCCGCGAGCATCGCCTCAAGCGTTTCGGGGCGGATGAAGGGCGTGTCGCCGTAAAGCACGACGGCATCGCCCTCAAACCCAGCCAAAGCCTCACGCGCCTGTGCTACGGCATGGGAGGTGCCCAGCTGCTCCGCCTGCCGCACGACAACGGCCTCGGGATCATGTGCCTTGGCCGCTTTGGCGACGGCCTCATATCCGTGTCCGGCGACAACAACCGTTTTCTCAGGCATCAGGGCCGCGCCCGCGTCCATCGCATGGGCCAGAAGCGGCGCGCCGCCGAGCGGGTGCAGCACCTTGGGCAGATCGGAATTCATCCGGCTCCCCTGGCCGGCGGCGAGAATGATCAGGGCAATGGGCATGAAAGCTGCTCTTTTCTTTGGATGCTGCCCGTTCTATCGCTCTTGACGAAAGCCGCAAGGGCGCATGGGGTCAAAAGAGTTTACCGCGTGTTGCAGGGCGTGGCGAAAACATGCCGAAGGGCAGGAGGGCAGGCGCATGAAAACGGTGATCTTCGATCTGGACGGAACGCTCGCGGACACGAGCCGCGATTTGATCGCGGCGGCCAATGCCTGTTTCCGCGATCTCGGGCATGGCGATGTGCTGGATCCGTTGGCTGACGCCGCCACCGCCTTTCGCGGCGGGCGCGCGATGCTCACGCTGGGCTTTTCCCGCGTTGCGCCGGGTGATGCGTCCGCCGCCATCGAAGCGCAATATCCCCGCTTGCTGCAAAGCTACGGGCAGAACATCGACACGCACACCGTGATGTATCCGGGCGCGGTGGAGGCCGTGGAGGGGCTGCGGGCGGCGGGCTACCGCGTGGGCGTCTGCACGAACAAGCCGGAAGGGCTCGCGGAAGAACTGCTGCAACGCCTCGGCGTGCGCGATCTCTTCGCAGCCCTCGTGGGGGCGGACACACTGCCCGTGCGCAAACCCAACCCCGAGCCCTACGTGGAAACCGTGGCCCGCGTGGGCGGGGATGTGGCGCAATCGCTGCTGATCGGCGACACGGTGACGGACCGCGAAACCGCCCGCGCCGCCGGGGTGCCATGCGTTCTCGTGACTTTCGGGCCTGAGGGCCGCGCGGTGGAGGCCATGGCACCGGAAGGGCTGCTCGAGGATTACGCCGCGCTGCCCGAGGTGGTGCGCGGGCTGATCGGCTGAGTGATCAGCCGCAGGTAGGGGGCAAGCCCCTCCTCTGGCAGGCGCGCAACGGCCTCCTTCAGCTCTGACGCCCGCTGCATCCCAAGCGCAGGTTCTGCGATCTGCAGGTATTTCTGCCGGATCTCTTCCTTGGTGGGCGGGGCTTCCGCGTCCCACCGGGGTTGGTGCCAAGCGCTCGTGATCTCCCTCCCGTCGGTGAGCGTGAGCGTGACGCGCGCGCGCCGTGTGAGCGGGAAGGCCGCGTTCGCCTCCGGGTGCTCAACGAGCGTCGTCGCGGCAGAAAGTCGGCGAATCTCGGGATCTGCAAGCGCGGCGCCGGCCACATCCGAAGGCGCAATTCCGCCCCGCGCCAGCGCCACGGCGAGCGGAAAGGACGTGGAATACTGCGCTTCTTCGGTGGTGGCGGGATCGGCTTTCGCCAGCCGGATCGATTCGTGGAATGTCTCAACCGTGATGCGTACGATATGGGCACTTTGCAGGCCATGGGCGCGGCACAAGGAAAGCCCGGCCTCCACGGGTGCATGGGCCCAGCGGCAGACGGGGTAAGGCTTGAAATACTGCTCAAGGATCAGCCAGCGCTGGCCCAGATCACTCCAGGCCTTATGATCGGTCGCCATTGTGAGCGCGGGCGCGCCGGTAAAGCCTGCCTTGGCGAGATAGGCGGCGGAGACGCCCGCCATCGCGCCCCAGCCCGAACCGTCTTTCAGCATGGTGGGGTGGTCGATCACCCGCATCATCTGGCTGCGCGGCCCATGGTACTCCGCGATCCCCAGCGCGTGCGCCAGCGCGTCTGCGCCCAGATCGAGGTAGCGCGCGCCGAGCCCCGCGCAGGCCACCGCGACCCAGCTGCCCGACGTGTGGTAGTCCGGCACGCTGGCGTGCTGCACGAGGGCGATCCGGCACGCGGCCTCATAGCCCGCCACAAGGGCGGTGAGGAAGGCCGCGCCGCTCATCCGGCCCGTTGCCTGTGCGTAGGCCAGCAGGGCCGAAAGAACACCGCAGCCCGCATGGCCCTTGGCCGGGTTGAACCCGTCATGTCCGTCCAGCGCGTCGATTGTCATGCCCGCGGCCAGCGCCACCCCGGCGGGCGAGGCGCCGCGCCCGTCCAGCAGCATCGGATGAGCGCCGCCGAACTGGCAATGGGCATGATCGGCGATGATCCTAGCGAGCGGCGTCTGCGCCCCGCCGATGGCAATGGCCGTCAGATCCAGCAGGCACATTTGCGCCCTGTCACGCACAGGCTGGGGCAGATCAGAATAGTGCAGGTCAAGGAAAAGAGCGGCGGCGTCCATACAGGGCAGTGTCGACGAGGCGAAAGCGGACGGCTTGCCGGTTCTCGACATGCCTGCGCCCCGATTGCGACCTCTGCGCCGCCCCCGTTGACCTTGCCGCCGCCGCCGTCCACTCTGCCGCCCGCACAGACCGGCAGGAGGCCCGATGCAGGCGCAAGACGTATTCACCGGCAGTTTCACCCAGCAGGAGCCGATCCCCGAGGAGGGCATCGCGGCGGCTGTTGAGGTGATGCGCCACGGGAGGCTCCACCGCTACAACGAAGCGCCGGGGGAGGTGTCGCAAACCGCGCTGTTGGAGCAGGAATTCGCCGCGCAGATGGGCGCGACATATGCGCTGGCGGTTGCTTCCGGCGGCTACGCGCTGGCCACGGCGCTGCGTGCGCTCAAGGTGCAGCCGGGCGAAAGCGTGCTCACCAATGCCTTCACGCTCGCCCCGGTGCCCGGTGCCATCGCCTCGGTGGGGGCGGTGCCGGTGTTTGTCGGGGTGACGGAAGGCCTTGTGATCGATCTGGAGGATCTCGCCGAGAAAATCGCGCAAACCGGCGCGCGGGTGCTGATGCTGTCGCATATGCGCGGCCACCTCTGCGACATGGACGCGCTGATGGCGCTTTGTGATGGGGCCGGGGTGCAGGTGATCGAGGATTGCGCCCACACGATGGGCGCGCGCTGGGCCGGGGTGCTGTCGGGGCGGCATGGCGTCTTTGGTTGCTACTCCTGCCAGACGTATAAACACGTGAACTCCGGCGAGGGTGGCCTGCTGATTTCCGATGATGCGGACCTGATGGCGCGGGCCACGATGCTGTCGGGCAGCTACATGCTCTATGGCCGCCACCCGGCCGGGCCACCTGAGAGCGCCTATGAGGCCTTGCGCTACGATACCCCCAATATCTCGGGCCGGATGGACAACCTGCGCGCCGCGATCCTGCGCCCGCAACTGGCGCGGCTCGAAACACAATGCGCGGCGTGGAACGAGCGCTACCGCGCGGTCGAAGCGGGCCTGCGCGACACGCCCGGCCTCACCCTGATCGCGCGGCCCCAGGCGGAAAGCTACGTGGCCTCCTCGATCCAGTTTCTCCTGCTGGACTGGCCCAACCCGGCGATCGAAGCCTTTCTTGCGGCCTGCGCCGCACGCGGCGTGGATCTGAAATGGTTCGGCGCCGCCGAGCCGAAAGCCTTCACCTCGCGCTACGACAGCTGGCGGTACGCCCCGAGCGCGCCGATGCCGAAGAGCGACCGAATCTTACGCGCCATCATCGACATGCGCCTGCCCCTGACCTTCACACTGGACGACTGCGCCCTGATTGCCCGCATCATCCGCGAAGAAGCCATGAGGGGCAGTGTGGTTTTGTCAGGCTGAAGAACTTTCATGCCTCCGGCGGAGATATTTTTAGAACAAAGTGGGGCCCCATCATCTTGGCAAAAATATCCCGGGGTTTGGGGCAGAGCCCCAAGGCGCACCACAGGGCCCGCGCCCGCATTTGAACAGGAGCCAGAATGATCCGTTTGCACCATTGTCCCCAGACACGCTCGATGCGCACGCTGTGGCTTCTGCACGAGTTGGACGTGCCCTTCGAGGTGGTTGTCCATCCCTTCGACAAAAGCCTGCGCCAGCCTGAGTATTTAGCGCTGAACCCCGCAGGCCGCGTGCCGGCTCTGGAGATCGACGAGCGCCGCCTTTTTGAAACCGGGGCGATCACGGAATACCTCTGCGAGTGCTTCCCCGAGGCCGGGCTTGGGCGCATGCCGGGGGCGGAGGAGCGCGCCGATTGGCTGGTCTGGGTGCACTTCGCCGAGACCGTCAGCCAGCATTCCGCCGCGCTCACGCAACAGCATGTGATGCTCTATGAGGATGCGATGCGCTCGCCCATCGTGACCAAGCTCGAAGCGGCGCGGCTGGGCAAATGCTACGCAGCATTGGAGGCGCGGCTTTCGGGGCGGGATTACCTGCTCGATGGCGGGTTTTCGGCGGCGGATATCAGTGTCGGGCAGGCGATCTACATGGCGCGCCATTTCGCCCCTCTTGAGCCCTTCCCCGCGCTTCTGGCGTGGTATGAACGGATCACGGCGCGCGCGGGTTTTCAGGCCAGCCTTCCAAAGCCCGGCGAAGCCTTGCTTTACGCGCGGCCCTTCTACCCGCCCATCGCGCCCCCCGCGTGAGCCGCGCGTGGCGGAGATTGTCGCGCAAGTGCCGCAGGGGCCGGTGTTTTCGTTGACCCTCGCGTGCCGGACGGCTACATCACTTTGGCAAGCCGTACGAACGCGCGGGCCAGCAACAAGGGGGCACTTATGGATGAGCTGCTGAGGGAGTATCTGCCGATCCTGATTTTCCTCGGGTTGGCGATCGGACTGGGCCTCGTGCTGATTCTTGCCGCCGTCATCGTTGCCGTGCGCAATCCGGATCCGGAAAAGGTTTCGGCCTACGAATGCGGCTTCAACGCATTCGACGACGCGCGGATGAAATTCGACGTGCGCTTCTACCTGGTTTCGATCCTCTTCATCATCTTCGACCTCGAGATCGCCTTCCTCTTTCCCTGGGCCGTGGCCTTCAAGGATGTGGGGCTTTTGGGCTTCTGGTCGATGATGGTGTTCCTCGCCGTTCTCACCATCGGCTTTGCCTATGAATGGAAGAAAGGGGCGCTGGAATGGGAGTGAGCACTGCTGCCAATACCGCAGGCGCGGACAAGGAAGTCGCCACGCAGGCGTTGAACCGCGAGCTGCAGGACAAAGGCTTCCTGCTGACCTCCACCGAGGACATCATCAACTGGGCACGCACCGGCTCGCTGCACTGGATGACATTCGGGCTGGCCTGCTGCGCGGTTGAGATGATGCATTCGGCCATGCCGCGCTACGATCTTGAGCGCTTCGGCACCGCCCCGCGCGCCTCGCCGCGCCAGTCGGACCTGATGATCGTGGCCGGTACGCTCACCAACAAGATGGCCCCGGCGCTGCGCAAGGTCTATGACCAGATGCCCGAGCCGCGCTACGTGATCTCCATGGGCTCCTGCGCCAATGGCGGCGGCTATTATCACTACAGCTATTCCGTGGTGCGCGGCTGTGACCGCATCGTGCCGGTGGATGTCTACGTGCCCGGTTGCCCGCCGACGGCGGAAGCGCTGCTCTACGGGATCCTGCAGCTGCAACGCAAGATCCGGCGCACCGGTACCATCGTCCGCTAATAGGCTTCGGCCGGCTGACCTCGCCTCGGCAGGACAGCGCGGGCGTTGCAGCTCATTCCGCCGCGGTGGCCGCGTTTTCCTGATCGGGTTTGAGAAAACTTCCCAGCCGGTAGCCGAGGTTGCGCCGCAGCTTGGGCGGGCAGGCGGTGTAGGCGTGCTGGATGATCTCGCGGCAGGGCTGCCATTGGCGGAACACAGCGGGCATGTGATAATGCGCAAGATGGATCTGCGCCGCGCTTTGGTCTGCGTCCCGGCGGTACAGTGAGTAGTTGTAGCTTTCGGGCTTCACGATCATCCGCGCGCCCATGCGCGCCATTGCGATGGGCAGGGAAATCTGATCCAGCCACGGGCGTTTCTCCGCAATTGCTGTATCGTGATCGAGGTGCCGGGCGGTTTCAAGCCAGACCTCCGGGAAGCGCGCGCCGCCTTCGGTGGCCTCTTCCTTGAAGGCCACCAGCCCTGCGTTGAAATAAGGCGGCATCCGCCGGTTGCGCCCGCGGGTCAGGCGCACGCGGGCCTCGGGCACGGCGAGGCCGAGGCTCGCATAGGCGGCCTCCCAGTCTTCGATGTTGCGGCCCCATGTGGGCACGCCTTCCGGCACCGCCGCGAGGCAAGGCGCCTCGGCGCAGTCTGAGAAATCCATCGGCGCGAGGCAGACGGTATCGGTGTCCAGAAACACCGACACGTCCCAGCCCTCCCGCCGCGCGCAGGCGGCGAGGATCTTGTTGCCATGGGGATAGGGCGTGGCCCAGCCCGCGCCCTCCACCGAAAGCGCGCGGATCTCCACATTGCGGTTGCGCAGGACATGGCGCGTCACACGGGTGATTTCGGCCAGTTTCGGCTCCGAGACATAGGCGATGATGGGCGTTTTCGGCCCCATTTGTCGCCGCAGCGAGGTGGCCAGCAGGATCGCCTGGGACTCAAACCGCAACCCGTCCATGACGAAAAAATAGCCCGTTACCGGCATTGCCTGCTCCTTAACCTGCGCTCGATCGTTTTTTTGGTTACTGCCGTGTTTACTATGTTACGGGAATCCGGGCAAGAATCCCGTTTTGAGGGGGTGGGACAGAGCGCACTATTGAGGTTGAGGTTGGTTGCTCCTATAACCCTTTGGAGATCGGGGCAGAGGGGCGACCCTCCACCTTGAGCCGATTGAAGAGGGGGCAACGAGGGCATGATCGGGCAACCGGCATCACGGGCGAGCTATGCTGCACGTCACGGCCTTTCCTTTTTCCCGGCAACCCTCGGACTTTCCACAGATTTTGGCCGTTCTTCAGGGGCTGGCGCAGCCCGGTTTTCAGGGGAGATTCGCGATGAGTGATACGCCGGCGGAGCTTGGCCTCCATATCGAGCTGAAACGCCCGGATTGCGTGCTCTCCCACGCGGTGGCGCATGGGGAACTGACGGTGGAGGTGGCGCTGTCGTCGCTTGTCTCCTTCGTGGAGTTCCTCAAAGCCGATCGCACCTGCAAATTCTCTTCGCTGGTGGACATCACGGCGGTGGACTACCCGAGCCGCGAGAAGCGCTTTGATGTCGTTTACCACTTCCTGTCGATGTACACGAACCAGCGCATCCGCGTGCGGGTGCAAGTGCGCGAGCAGGACATGGTACCTTCGATCACCGACGTGCACCCCTCGGCCAACTGGTTCGAGCGCGAGGTTTTCGACATGTTCGGCATCCTCTTCTCCGGCCACCCGGATCTGCGCCGAATCCTCACCGATTACGGCTTCCGCGGCTATCCGCTGCGCAAGGATTTTCCCACGACGGGCTACACCGAAGTGCGTTACGACGAGGCCGAGAAGCGCGTCGTTTATGAGCCCGTGAGCCTGACGCAGGAATACCGCCAGTTCGATTTCATGAGCCCTTGGGAGGGCGCGGAATATATCCTGCCGGGCGATGAGAAAACCGACGGGGGCAAAGGCTGACATCATGGCGGCAGAGACGCTCATGTTCGGGATCGGCGCGACGAAAGCGGGGACGAGCTGGCTCTACCGCTATCTCGCGAGCCATCCCGATTGCGCGATGCCCGCCATGAAAGAGCTGCACTATTTTGACACCGCCGATCCGCGCAAACAGGCCTGGCAGGTGAAGCAATTCACCCGCAAGGCGGCGGATCTGAAGGCGCGCCGCGCCTTTGCACCGGCGGCCAAGCACGAAAACCTCGATGCGCGCATCAAAGTGTTGGAGGAGGCCATCGCGCTGCTGTCCGGCGATCGCACTGGCCACCGCGCCTATCTCGCCTACCTCTCCGCCGCAGGCACCGGGGCCCGCCTTCTGGGCGATGTGACCCCGTCCTACGGCCTGCTGCCGGAGGGCGATCTGCGCATGATGGCCGGCCTCGCGCCGCAGACGCGCTTCATCTACATCCTGCGCGATCCGCTGGACCGGCTGTGGTCCAACATCCGAATGGTGGCCGGGCGCAAGGCAAAGGATGAGGGCGACGTGGAGGCCATCGCGCGGGATTTGCTGGACAAGGCGCTCACGGGCGCGGATCAGCAAGTGATCATGCGCTCCGATTATGCGGGCACGCTGGCCCGGCTGGAAGCGGCGGTGCCGCCGGAGAACCGGCTGGTTCTGTTCTTTGAACAACTGTTCAGCGCGGAAACCGTGGCGCGCATCTGCGCCTTTCTCGGCATCGGTGCGCATCCGGCGGAGCTGGATCGCCGGGTCCATGCGGGGCGCAGCCTTGCGATGGAGAAGGATCAGGCCGAGCGCGCCCGCATGGCGCTGCGCGGCCAGTATGAAGCTGTCGCGGGGCGCTTTGAGAGCCTGCCGCCGCGCTGGCTGGAAAATTACGCGAGGATTTGAGGCATGGATGGCAATTTCGAAGACGTCCTGACCGGCGAACAGAAGATCCGCAACTTCAACATCAACTTCGGGCCCCAGCACCCGGCCGCCCACGGCGTGCTGCGTCTGGTGCTAGAGCTGGATGGCGAGATCGTGGAGCGCTGCGATCCCCATATCGGCCTGCTGCACCGTGGCACCGAGAAGCTGATGGAAAGCCGCACCTACCTGCAGAACCTGCCCTATTTCGACCGGCTCGACTACGTCGCGCCGATGAACCAGGAGCACGCCTGGTGCCTTGCCATCGAAAAGCTCACCGGCGTGGAAGTGCCGCGCCGCGCCTCGCTGATCCGGGTGCTCTACAGCGAAATTGGCCGAATCCTGAATCACCTCCTGAACGTCACCACGCAAGCGATGGACGTGGGCGCGCTCACCCCGCCGCTATGGGGCTTTGAGGAGCGCGAGAAGCTCATGGTCTTTTATGAGCGGGCCTGCGGCGCGCGGCTGCACGCGGCCTATTTCCGCCCCGGCGGCGTCCATCAGGATCTGCCGCCCGAGCTGCTCGACGATATCGACGCCTGGGCCGATGATTTCCCCCGCGTGATGGATGACATCGACGGGCTGCTGACCGAGAACCGCATCTTCAAGCAACGCAACGCCGATATCGGCGTGATCACCGAGGACGACATCCAGAAATGGGGCTTCTCCGGCGTGATGGTGCGCGGCTCCGGCCTGCCGTGGGATCTGCGCCGCGCCCAGCCTTATGAGTGCTACAACGAATTCGAGTTCGACATCCCCATCGGCAAGAACGGCGATTGCTACGATCGCTACCTCTGCCGCATGCAGGAGATGCGCGAGAGCCTGAAGATCATCAAACAGGCCATCGAAAAGCTGCGTGCGCCCGAAGGGCAGGGCGACATCCTCGCGCGCGGCAAGATCACCCCGCCCAAGCGCGGCGAGATGAAGACCTCGATGGAAGCGCTCATTCACCACTTCAAGCTCTACACCGAGGGCTTCCACGTGCCCGCGGGCGAAGTCTACGCCGCCGTGGAAGCGCCCAAGGGCGAGTTCGGCGTCTACCTCGTGGCCGATGGCACCAACAAACCCTACCGCGCCAAGCTGCGCGCGCCGGGCTACCTGCACCTGCAGGCGATGGATTTCGTCGCCACGGGCCACCAGCTCGCCGATGTGGCCGCCATCATCGGCACGATGGACGTTGTGTTCGGGGAGATCGACAGATGAGCGGCCTCTCCCATCTTCTGACCAGAAATATCCCCGCCGGAGGCTCCCGCCGCCGTCACGGGCTCAAAGGGGGCAAGTGATGCTGCGCCGTCTTCACCCGGATCAACCCGAAAGCTTCGCCTTCACGCCGGAAAACCAGGCCTGGGCCGAGGCCCAGATGACGAAGTTTCCCGAAGGCCGTCAGGCCTCCGCGATCATCCCGCTCCTCTGGCGCGCGCAGGAGCAGGAGGGCTGGCTGTCCAAACCCGCCATCGAGGCCGTGGCTGATATGCTGGGCATGGCCCATATCCGCGCGCTGGAAGTGGCGACGTTTTACTTTATGTTCCAGCTGCAGCCGGTGGGCGAGGTGGCCCATATCCAGATTTGCGGCACCACGTCCTGCATGATCTGCGGCGCGGAAGATCTGATTGCGGTTTGCAAGGAAAAGATCGCGCCTAAAGCGCATCAGATTTCCGAGGACGGCAAGCTCTCCTGGGAAGAGGTCGAGTGCCTCGGGGCGTGCACCAATGCGCCGATGGCGCAGATCGGCAAGGATTTCTACGAGGATCTCACGGCGGAAGGCTTCGCCGCGATGATCGACGCCTTCCGCGCCGGTGACGTGCCCCGGCCCGGCCCGCAGAACGGCCGTTATGCGGCGGAGCCGCTGTCGGGCCTGACAAGCCTTGCCGAAGGGGCCGAGGGCCGCGCGGCGAGCAATGGCTCGGTGCAACTGGCCACCGATCTGGGCGACACCATCAAGCGCATCGATGGCACCGAAGTGCCGCTGATCACGCCGTGGCTTGACAGCGGCAAGGGCAAGACGCCGAAGAAACCGGCGAAACCCGCGCCTGAAAAGGCTGCGAAAGCTGCGCAAAAAGCCCCCGCGGTGGAAACCGAAAGCCCGGCAGCGGCGGACGAGGTTCAGCCGGAGTTGCTGACGTCAGCCGGGGCTGGCGGTGCGGATGATCTGAAGCGGCTCAAGGGCGTGGGGCCGAAGCTTGAAGCCCTGCTCAACGACATGGGCATCTATCATTTCGAGCAGATAGCCAAATGGGGCAAAGGGGAGGTGGCCTGGGTGGACGCCCGGCTGAAGTTCAAGGGCCGCATCGAGCGTGACGGCTGGATCGACCAGGCGAAAGCCTTCGCAACCGAGAAGGGCAGCGCTTAAGGCGCGCCCGTTTCCGCAAGAGGAGTGATCACGTTGAGGGCAGCCACACGGCAGAACGGACATCGGCAGGCGCTTGTTGGCGCATGCGCAGCCCGTCTGTGCTATGCCCTTGTCATGAAACGTGAAAGCATCAACGGGGGAACGGGAATATGACCAAAGCAAAATACTGGGCCATTGCTCTTGGTGCGGGCCTCATCGTGTGGCTGGTGCTTGGCGGATCGCTGGGGATCTCGGCCGGGCTCGTTGTGTTCGCCTTGGGCGGGCTGGTGCTGAGCCGCCTCTTCGGTGGCCCCGCAGGCGAAACCGCCGTGGCCGAGGCTATGCGCGAGGCCAGCGCGGCCGTTGAGGCGTCGCTGGCCGATCCGCGCCCGGAGCCGCAGGCGGAAGCCGAAGACGCCGCCGTGATGGATGCCGTCCGCAGCCAGATCGAGCCGAAGGCCGAGGCCCCGGTTTCGGACCCTGAGACTGTGCCGGAACCAGAGCCCGAGCCCACGCCTGAACCCGAGCCGGAGCCGATGCCCGAAGCCTCGCTGGAAACAACCGCCGCAGCCCCCGCCGAACAGGCCCCCGCTCCAGACCCTGAAACTGCGCCCGAGCCCAAGGCCGAGGCCGCGCCGCTTGCCTCTACACTGCTGGCCGGTGAGCAGGAACTGGCCGCGCGCAAGGGCACATGGCGCTACACGCCGCCCGCCGCCAGCTCGGAGGCGCCTGCAGCCGCCGATGACAGCGAGCTTCTGCGCATCAAAGGCATTCAGGGCCCGATGCTGGAGAAGCTGCAGGAGGAAGGTATCACCACGCTCGCCCAGATCGCGGCGCTGGATGAAACTGCAGTGGCAAAGCTGACCGAGGCGCTCGGCATCAACAAGAAAGACCGGATCGCGCGGCAACGCTGGGTCGAACAGGCGCGCGAGATGATTGGCGCGGAGGGTGGCCAATGAGCGGCCCGTCCGAGCAGGATAAGGCATTGGCGCGCCAGTCGCGCGTGGTGGGCGTCGTGATTGCCGTCACCATGCTGCTGTGGCTCGGCGCGCAATGGGCGGGCCCCCGTCTGGGGCTAGAGGCCCGCTACGTGTTCCTCTTCGACCTTGCCGCGCTGGCCGGATTTTTCTGGGCGCTGGTGGTAACCTATCAGATCTGGCGCAAGCGCCGGGACAACGAAGGATAAGACGATGCTGACGGACAAGGATCGGATCTTCACCAATATCTACGGCATGCACGAGCGCACGCTGGCGGGCGCGAAGAAGCGTGGCCATTGGGATGGCACGGGCGATCTGATCAAGAAGGGTCGGGACTGGATCATCAATGAAGCGAAGGCCTCTGGCCTGCGTGGCCGGGGTGGCGCGGGTTTCCCCACTGGGCTGAAGTGGTCCTTCATGCCGAAGGAGAGCGATGGCCGCCCGTCGTACCTTGTGATCAACGCCGATGAATCCGAGCCCGGCACCTGCAAGGATCGCGAGATCATGCGCCACGATCCGCACACGCTGATCGAAGGCGCGCTGATCGCTTCTTTCGCCATGGGCGCGCACGCCTGCTACATCTACATCCGCGGCGAGTTCATCCGCGAGCGCGAATGTCTGCAGGCCGCGATCGACGAAGCCTATGACGACGGGCTTCTGGGCAAGAACGCCGCCGGGTCGGGCTGGGATTTCGATCTCTATCTGCATCACGGGGCGGGCGCCTATATCTGCGGCGAGGAAACCGCGCTGATCGAAAGCCTTGAGGGCAAAAAGGGCATGCCGCGCATGAAGCCGCCGTTCCCGGCCGGCGCGGGGCTCTATGGCTGCCCGACCACGGTGAACAACGTGGAATCCATCGCCGTGATCCCCACGATCCTGCGGCGCGGCGCGGATTGGTTTGCCTCCTTCGGGCGGCCCAACAACGCTGGCACCAAGCTGTTTGCCATCTCCGGCCACGTCAACAACCCCTGCGTGGTGGAAGAGGCGATGTCGATCCCGCTGCGCGAATTGCTGGACCGTCACTGCGGCGGCGTGCGCGGCGGTTGGGACAACCTGAAAGCGGTGATTCCAGGCGGATCCTCCGTGCCGCTGCTGCCAAAAGACATCGCGACGGATGCGATCATGGATTTCGACTGGCTGCGCGAGCAGCGCTCGGGGCTTGGCACGGCGGCGGTGATCGTGATGGATCAGTCCACCGATGTGATCAAGGCGATCTGGCGGTTGAGCAAATTCTACAAGCACGAAAGCTGTGGCCAGTGCACGCCTTGCCGAGAAGGCACCGGCTGGATGATGCGCGTGATGGACCGCCTCGTGCGCGGCGATGCCGAGCCGGAAGAGATCGACATGCTGCTTGATGTTACGAAGCAGGTCGAAGGCCACACGATCTGCGCCCTTGGCGATGCGGCCGCCTGGCCGATCCAGGGCTTGATCCGCCACTTCCGCGACGAGATCGAGGATCGCATCAAGCACAAACGGTCGGGCCGCGTCAGCGCGGTGGCGGCGGAGTAGGCCTGTTGAAGAAGTTTCTCTTTCCTGCCGACGGCGATATCGTCTCCGACATCCGTGAAAAATACGGATACGAAGGCGATCTGGCGCGCATCTTTGCGGAGAACAAGAAGCGCTCCGTCTCGAAGTGGCACCATTACATCCCGCTTTATGAGCGCTACCTGAGCCAGTATCGCGGCACCGGATTTCGATTCCTTGAGATCGGCGTGGCCAAGGGCGGCAGCCTGCAGCTCTGGCGCAAGTTCTTCGGGCCGGAGGCGCATATTTTCGGTGTCGACATCAACGAGAACTGCCGTGCCTTTGACGGGCAGGACGGGCAGGTGCGGATCGGATCGCAGGACGATCCCGAATTTCTGCGCAGCGTGGTGGAGGAGATGGGCGGCATCGATGTGGTGCTGGACGACGGCTCCCACATGATGCCCCACATCAAGAAGAGCCTTGAGGTGCTGTTTCCGCTCTTGGAGGACGGTGGGCTCTACCTGATCGAGGATCTGCACACGAGCTACTATCGCGGCTTCGGCGGTGGGCGGGGCAATAAGGATAATTTCTTCAACCAGATCAGGGATATGATCGACGACATGCATCGCTGGTACTACCCCGGCGAGCCGCCGCACCCCGAGTTCGAGGGCAAGGTGAGCGCGATCCATGTGCATGATTCCATGGTTGTTCTGGAGAAGAACGAAGGCCATCCGCCGACGTTCTCGAAGGTGCGTTGAGATGATGATGGCTGACCGCAAATCGATGCTTGTAAAAGCCACGCTGGGCTTTGCCGTGCTGGCGCTGATGGCGGCCTGCAGCAACACGCCCAAACAGTTGTACGACGGCGTGGCCTTCAAGACGAAGGTGAGCAGCGAGCGCAAGGCGCGGCGGGATTTCACCGTGCGCGTGTCGCCTGCGGCCTCTTCTCTGGAAGGGGCCAAGGAGGCCGCGCGGCACGAGGGCGTGCGCCACTGCATCAAGTATTACGGCTCCTCCGAGATCGACTGGCGCGTCGGCCCCGACACGCCGCTGGGCCAGCTGTCCATCGTGGAAGGCGGCATCACTTTTGCCGGGCGCTGCGAGGGGTGAGCGCGATGCCTGCATATCACGTGGCCCAGATGAACTGGGGGCGGCTTCTGGGCGAGGTGGATAATCCTCGCGTGGCCCCTTTTGTGAACGCGCTGGACACTGTGAACGGCATCGCTGATAGGGCCAAGGGCTTTGTTTGGCGTTTGACGGACGCGGATATGACAACGCCGGAAAACGCGCCTGCACAGGTGTTGGACGCGGATCCGCGTGTCGTGGCGACGCTCTCAGTGTGGGAAACGCCGGCGGCGCTTTCGGCCTTTGTGCACGATACGCTGCATGGCAAGTTCCTTGCCCGTCGCGACGAGTGGTTCGCTAAAATCGATGAGCCAACCTACGTGATCTGGCCAATCCGCGCCGGGCACCGGCCGACGCTGGCCGAGGGCAAGGCGCGCCTTTCGGAGCTCGCGACCAATGGCGCAAGCGACGCGGCCTATGATTTCAAATATTTGAGCCACATGAGCTCAGGGACGGAGGCGGTATGACCGATCTGCGCAAAATCATCATCGACGATCAGGAGATCGAGGTGGATCCGGCGATGACGCTGATCCAGGCCTGCGAAGAGGCCGGGATCGAGATCCCGCGCTTCTGCTACCACGAGCGGCTCTCCATCGCGGGCAACTGCCGCATGTGCCTTGTGGAAGTTGTGGGCGGACCGCCCAAGCCCGCCGCCTCCTGCGCGATGCAGGTGCGCGATCTGCGCCCGGGGCCGGAAGGCGCGCCGCCGGTGGTGAAAACCAACTCGCCCATGGTCAAGAAGGCCCGCGAGGGCGTGATGGAGTTCCTCCTGATCAACCACCCGCTGGATTGCCCGATCTGCGATCAGGGCGGCGAATGTGATCTGCAGGATCAGGCCATGGCCTATGGTGTTGATTTCTCCCGCTTCCGCGAGCCCAAGCGCGCGGTGGAGGATCTGAACCTCGGCCCGCTTGTGGAAACCCACATGACGCGCTGCATCTCCTGCACCCGCTGCGTGCGCTTCACCACCGAAGTGGCCGGCATCACCCAGATGGGCCAGACGGGCCGGGGCGAGGATGCCGAGATCACGAGCTACCTGAACCAGACGCTCGACAGCAACCTGCAGGGCAACATCATCGATCTCTGCCCCGTGGGCGCGCTCACCTCCAAGCCCTACGCCTTCACGGCGCGGCCCTGGGAGCTGACGAAGACCGAAACAATCGACGTGATGGATGCGCTCGGTTCCAACATCCGGGTGGACACCAAGGGCCGCGAAGTGATGCGGATGCTGCCGCGCAACCATGACGGCGTGAACGAGGAGTGGATCTCCGACAAGACGCGTTTCGTCTGGGACGGGTTGCGCCGCCAGCGGCTCGATAAGCCCTATGTCCGGGTGGACGGCAAGCTCAAGCCCTCCACATGGGGCGAGGCGCTCGCCAAGGCGGCTGAAGCGATCAACGGCGCGCAAAAACTCGTGGGCCTCGTGGGTGATCTGGCCCCGGTCGAGGCCGCTTTCGCGCTGAAAGGGCTCGTTGAGGCCAAGGGGGGCGTTGTGGAATGCCGCACCGACGGGGCGAAACTGCCCGCTGGCAACCGTGCTGCTTATGTGGGCACGGCGGCCATCGAGGACATCGACGCGGCAGAGCGGATCCTACTGATCGGCACCAACCCGCGCGAGGAAGCGCCAGTGCTTAACGCCCGCATCCGCCGCGCCTGGGCGCGCGGCGCGGAAGTGGCGCTTGTGGGGCAAGCCGTTGATCTGACGTATAATTACTATCACGCCGGTGCCGATCGCGCCGCGCTTGAGAAGGTCGTCGCCATGGGCGGCGATGCGGAGATCAAGGCCAAGGCCTCGCTCGTGATCGTGGGGCAGGGTGCCTTGCAAGGCGAAGACGGGGCAGCCGTTCTGGCCGCCGCGCAGGAGATCGCCGCCAACACCGAAAGCGGCCTGCTGATCCTGCACACCGCCGCCGCCCGCGTGGGCGCGATGGATGTAGGTGCCGTCAATGCCGATGGCATGGGGGCCGTGCAGGGTGCGGATGTGATCTACAACCTCGGCGCGGACGAGCTGGACATCGCCGCAGGGGCCTTCGTGATCTATCAGGGCAGCCATGGCGATCGTGGCGCGCATCGGGCCGATGTGATCCTGCCGGGCGCGGCATATACGGAAGAAAACGGGCTTTTCGTCAACACCGAAGGCCGCCCGCAGCTTGCCATGCGCGCGGGCTTCGCGCCGGGTGAGGCCAAGGAAAACTGGGCCATCCTGCGCGCGCTCTCTGCCGAGTGCGGCGCACAGCTGCCTTACGACAGCCTCGCGCAGTTGCGCACCGCGCTGATCGAGGCGGTGCCGCATCTGGCGCGGATCGACGAGGTGATCGAGAACGAAGGTGCTTCGTTGAGCGCCGGTAAGCTGATCGCGGGCGATTTCGCCCCGGCGGTGGACAGCTTCTACCTGACGAACCCGATCGCCCGCGCCTCGGCGCTGATGGGCGAGTTGGCCGCGCTGGCAACGGAGCGGGCGCAAGGCAAGGTGGCGGCGGAATAAGATGCGGGCCTTGCTTGCCATACCTGCCGCAGCCCTGCTGGCGGCCTGTGCAGAGCCGGAACCGGTCAGCCGGGACGAGCTGCCGTTCGAGCCCAGCTATCAGGGCATCGAAACGCGCCTGCTCGACGGGGATCTGGTGAGTTTCCGCGTCACGATGCAGGGCGCGCGGGACAATCAGGATGTGGCGGAATACGCCGAATGCGCGGCAGCGCAATACACGGTGATCCGTGGCTACAGATACGCGCGCCACGTGCGCACGAATGTGGCAGAGCAGCGGGGGGTCTGGTATGGAGATGCCGTCTACACGATCTCGCCGGCGCTGCCCGAAGGATTGAAGACAATCGATGCCGGGGCCGCAGTGGAAACCTGCGCCGAAACCGGCATACCGACGGTGTGAGGGACAATGGCTGACTTCTTTTCGACCGGACCGGGGATCGCCCTGATCATCGTGGCGCAATGCCTCTTGGTGATCGGCTTCGTGATGATCTCGCTGCTGTTCCTCGTCTATGGCGACCGCAAGATCTGGGCGGCTGTCCAGATGCGGCGCGGCCCCAACGTGGTGGGCGCCTTCGGCCTGCTGCAATCGGTGGCCGATGCGCTGAAATACGTTGTAAAAGAAGTGGTTGTGCCGGCAGGCGCGGATAAGCCCGTGTTCTTCCTCGCGCCCATGACAAGCTTCGTGCTGGCCATGATCGCCTGGGCGGTGATCCCCTTCAACGACACCTGGGTGCTCTCCGACATCAACGTCGCCATCCTCTACGTCTTCGCCGTCTCCTCGCTGGAGGTCTACGGCGTGATCATGGGCGGTTGGGCGTCGAACTCGAAATATCCCTTCCTCGGCTCTCTGCGCTCTGCGGCGCAGATGATCTCCTACGAGGTCTCCATCGGGTTGATCATCATCGGGGTGATCATCACCACCGGTTCGATGAACTTCGGTAACATCGTGCGCGCGCAGGACACCGGCTGGGGGTTCTTCGGCTGGTACTGGCTGCCGCATCTGCCGATGGTTTTCCTGTTCTTCATCTCCGCGCTGGCTGAAACCAACCGCCCGCCCTTCGATCTGCCGGAAGCAGAATCCGAGCTCGTTGCGGGCTATCAGGTGGAATATTCCGCCACGCCCTTCCTGCTGTTCATGGCCGGCGAATATATCGCCATCTTCCTGATGTGCGCGCTTACCACGCTGCTGTTCTTCGGCGGCTGGCTCTCGCCGGTGCCCTTCCTGCCGGATGGGCCGCTGTGGATGGTCGCCAAGATGGCCTTCTTTTTCTTCCTCTTCGCCATGGTGAAGGCGATCACGCCGCGCTACCGCTATGACCAACTGATGCGGATCGGCTGGAAAGTCTTCCTGCCGCTCTCGCTCGCTTGGGTGGTGATCGTGGCTTTCTTCGCCCAGTTCGGGGCATTCTGGGGCGCTTATGCCCGCTGGACCGTGGGGGGCTGACATGACCCAGATCGACATCAACCGCGCCGCGAAATACTTCCTGCTGCAGGATTTCTGGCAGGGCATGAAGCTCGGGCTGAAGTATTTCTTCGCGCCGAAATCGACGCTGAACTACCCCCATGAAAAAGGGCCGCTCAGCCCGCGTTTCCGGGGCGAACACGCCCTGCGCCGCTACCCCAACGGCGAAGAGCGCTGCATTGCCTGCAAGCTCTGCGAGGCCGTCTGCCCGGCGCAGGCGATCACCATCGATGCCGAGCCGCGCGATGACGGCTCCCGCCGCACCACGCGGTATGACATCGACATGACCAAATGCATCTACTGCGGCTTCTGTCAGGAAGCCTGCCCGGTGGATGCCATCGTGGAAGGGCCAAACTTCGAGTTCGCCACCGAGACCCGCGAAGAGCTTTTCTACAACAAGGACAAGCTCCTTGCGAACGGTGAGCGCTGGGAAGCCGAGATCGCCCGCAACCTCGAAATGGATGCGCCCTACCGATGACCAGCGATTTCACCAAGATCTTCGAAGCCTTCATGGAGCAGAGCCAGGAGATGGCCAAGGCCTTCAACCCGGCCATGGCCAATTACGCCAAAGCGGCCGGTTTTGAGGATCTGATGCCCACGCTCTCCCAGAGCTTCATGGAGATGGCTTTCGGCAAGACGCTGAACCCGGAAGGGCTCGACAGCAAGACGCGCCTTCTGCTGAACATCGCCGCCATGACGGTGCTGGGCGCGCAGGCCGAGCCGCAACTCAAGCTCACCATCCGCCACGCGCTGGAAGCCGGCGCGAGCGAGCGGGAGATCGCCGAGGTGATCCTGCAGATGTCGATGTTCGGGGGCACCCCGGCGATGACGAAAGCGCTGCAGATCGCCCAGAGCGTATTCACGGACGGAGGCGACGCCGCCTCCGCGGAGGACGGAAGCCAATGACAGTCGCCGATTTCGCCTTTTACGTCTTTGCCATCACCGCTGTGGTGGCCGGGCTTTTCGTTGTCGTGAGCCGCAACCCGGTGCATTCGGTGCTCTGGCTGATCCTCACCTTCTTGTCGGCCGCTGGGCTCTTCGTGATCCTCGGGGCGGAATTCGTCGCCATGCTTCTGGTGATCGTCTACGTCGGCGCGGTGGCGGTGCTCTTCCTCTTCGTGGTGATGATGCTCGACGTGGATTTCGCCGAGCTGCGCGGGGAGATGGCGAAATTCGTGCCGCTGGCGCTTCTGATCGGTGTGGTGCTGCTGATGGAGATCGGGCTTGCGATCGGCGTCTGGCAGTTTGCCGATCAGGCCGAAGGCCTGCGCGCCGCCGTGACGCCGGCGCTTTCCGAAGCGCATAACACCGAAGCCCTCGGGCGGCTGATCTACACCGATTACATCTACCTCTTTCAGGCCGCGGGCCTGATCCTGCTTGTTGCCATGATCGGCGCCATCGTGCTGACCCTGCGCCACCGCCCCGACGTGAAACGTCAGGACGTGCTGGCGCAGATGTACCGCGATCCGGCCAAGGCGATGGACGTGGTGGATGTGAAGCCCGGCCAAGGGCTCGAAGGATAAACGCGGCGCGCTTTTAAATAAGGCGCGCGGCCAATGAGACTAGAATGTACCGGCAGGCCCGCCTGCCAGTGAAATGCGAGGGACGCATGGTCGGACTTGAACACTACCTGGCGGTTGCCGCGGCACTGTTCGTGATCGGGATTTTCGGGCTCTTCCTGAACCGGAAGAACGTGATCGTGATCCTGATGAGCATCGAGCTGATGCTCTTGGCGGTGAACATCAACCTCGTGGCCTTCTCCGCCTTCCTCGGCGATCTCGTCGGGCAGGTCTTCACGCTCTTCGTGCTCACCGTCGCCGCCGCCGAGGCCGCCATCGGCCTCGCGATCCTCGTCTGTTTCTTCCGCAACCGTGGCACGATCGCGGTGGAAGATGTCAACGTGATGAAGGGCTAAGCGCATGGCCAGCATCGTCCTCTTTGCCCCGCTCATCGGCGCCATCCTCTGCGGTTTCGGCTGGAAGATCATCGGCGAAACCGCCGCCCAATGGGTGGCCACGGGGCTTCTCTTCGTCTCCGCCTTCTTCAGCTGGATCATCTTCCTGACCTTCGATGGCACGATGGAGCAGATCCACATCCTCGACTGGATTCAGTCCGGCAGCCTCGATACGGCCTGGGCGATCCGGCTCGATCGCCTCACCGCGATTATGCTGATCGTGATCACCACGGTGTCGAGCCTCGTGCACCTCTACAGCTTCGGCTACATGGATCACGATCCGCAGTGGAAGAAAGGCGAGGTCTACAAACCGCGCTTCTTCGCCTATCTCTCGTTCTTCACCTTCGCCATGCTGATGCTGGTGACGGCGGACAACCTCGTGCAGATGTTCTTCGGCTGGGAGGGCGTGGGCGTGGCTTCCTACCTTCTGATCGGCTTCTACTACCGCAAACCTTCCGCCAACGCCGCCGCGATCAAGGCGTTCGTGGTGAACCGCGTGGGCGATTTCGGCTTCGCGCTCGGCATCTTCGCGCTGTTCTACCTGGTGGACAGCATCAACTTCGACGATGTCTTCGCCGCCGGCCCGGCGCTGGCCGAAACCAACCTGCATTTCCTGTGGCGTGAGTGGAACGCGGCCAACCTGATCGGCTTCCTGCTGTTCATCGGCGCGATGGGCAAATCGGCCCAGCTTTTCCTGCACACCTGGCTGCCGGACGCGATGGAAGGCCCGACGCCTGTGTCGGCGCTGATCCACGCGGCAACCATGGTGACGGCGGGCGTCTTCCTCGTCTGCCGCATGTCGCCGCTGATGGAATACGCCCCCGGCGCGCAGACCTTCATCATCTACATCGGCGCTTCCACGGCCTTCTTCGCCGCCACCGTTGGCCTCGTGCAGAACGACATCAAACGCGTGATCGCCTATTCGACCTGTTCCCAGCTTGGCTACATGTTCGTGGCCGCGGGCGTGGGCGTTTACTCGGCGGCGATGTTCCACCTCTTCACGCACGCCTTCTTCAAGGCCATGCTCTTCCTCGGTGCGGGCTCCGTGATCCACGCGATGCACCACGAGCAGGACATGCGCAACTACGGCGGCCTGCGCAAAAAGATCCCCTACACCTATTGGGCGATGATGATCGGCACGCTGGCTATCACCGGCGTCGGCATCCCGCTCACCCATATCGGCTTTGCCGGCTTCCTGTCGAAAGACGCGATCATCGAAAGTGCCTTCGGGGCGCAGTCGGACGCGGGCATGTATGCCTTCTGGATGCTCGTCGTCGCGGCCTGCATGACGAGCTTCTACAGCTGGCGCCTGATGTTCCTGACCTTCTTCGGCAAGCCGCGCGGTGACAAGCACACCCATGAGCATGCGCATGAAAGCCCGATGGTGATGCTGGTGCCGCTGGGCGTGCTCTCGCTTGGTGCAATTTTTGCCGGGATGATCTGGTTCGGCAGCTTCTTCGGCACCCATGATCAGGTGAACAAGTTCTTCGGCATCCCCGACCACCACGCAGAGGCCTCCGAAAGCCACGGCGACGCGCATGGCGATGACCACGCCAAGGCGGAAGGCGACGATCACGCCGTCGCCAAGGATGAGCACGCCGAGGACAAAGCCCACGGCGAAGGTGCTGATCACGCAGCGGAGCACGCCAGCGACGATCACGCCGCCACGGCGGCGCTGCACCACGGCCAGGCCCCGGTGGGCGCGATCTACATGCGTCCGGAAAACCACGTGATGGACAACGCCCACCACGCGCCGAAATGGGTGAAGGTCTCGCCCTTCATCGCCATGCTGATCGGGCTGTCGCTCGCCTATCTCTTCTACATCGTGAACCCGAGCCTGCCCAAACGCCTCGCTGCCTCGCAGGAGCCGCTCTACAAGTTCCTGCTCAACAAGTGGTACTTCGACGAGGCCTATGATTTCCTCTTCGTGCGCTCCTCCAAGGCGCTTGGCAACTTCTTCTGGAAGAAGGGCGACGGCGATGTGATCGACGGCGGCATCAACGGGCTTGCCATGGGCGTCATTCCCTTCTTCACCCGGCTCGCGGGCCGGGCGCAGTCGGGCTACCTATTCCACTACGCCTTCGCCATGGTGATCGGGATCGTGATCCTCGTCAGCTGGATGGTGATCGGCGGAGGAGCGAACTGATGGAAAACCTCCTTTCGATCATCACCTTTCTGCCGCTGCTCGCAGCACTGATCATGGCCTTCTTCCTGCGCGGCGACGATCTGGACGCGCGCCAGAACGCCAAATGGTTGGCCCTTCTGGCCACCAGCGCGACCTTCCTCGTCTCGCTGCTGCTGCTGATCGGCTTTGATCCGGCCGACACGGGCTTCCAGTTCGTCGAAGACAAGGACTGGATCCTCGGCCTGAGCTACCGCATGGGCGTGGACGGCATCTCGATCCTTTTCGTGATGCTGACGACCTTCCTGATGCCGCTTGTCATCCTCTCCTGCTGGGAGGTGACGCATCGGGTGAAGGAATACATGATCGCCTTCCTCGTGCTGGAAACGCTGATGATCGGCGTCTTCTGCGCGCTGGATCTGGTGCTGTTCTACCTGTTCTTCGAGGCAGGGCTGATCCCGATGTTCCTGATCATCGGCATCTGGGGCGGTAAGAACCGCATCTACGCTGCCTTCAAGTTCTTCCTCTACACCTTCATCGGCTCGGTGCTGATGCTCGTTGCCATGATCGCCATGTATCTGGACGCCGGCACCACCAATATCGCCGAATTGCTGCAGCACGAGTTCTCCTCCGACACGATCAGCCTCTTTGGCTGGCAGATCGTGGGCGGGATGCAGATGCTGCTCTGGGTGGCCTTCTTTGCCTCCTTCGCGGTGAAGATGCCGATGTGGCCGGTGCACACCTGGCTTCCGGACGCCCACGTGCAGGCTCCGACGGCTGGCTCCGTGGTGCTGGCGGCGATCCTGTTGAAGATGGGCGGCTACGGCTTCCTGCGCTTCTCCCTGCCGATGTTCCCGATGGCGAGCGAGATTGCGGGCCCCTTCGTGCTCTGGCTCTCGGCCATCGCCATCGTCTACACCTCGCTCGTGGCGCTGGTGCAGGAAGACATGAAGAAGCTGATCGCCTATTCCTCGGTCGCGCACATGGGCTACGTGACGATGGGCATCTTCGCCGCCAACCAGCAGGGCATTGATGGTGCGATCTTCCAGATGCTCAGCCACGGCTTCATCTCCGGCGCGCTCTTCCTCTGCGTCGGCGTGATCTATGACCGCATGCACACCCGCGAGATCGACGCCTACGGCGGCCTCGTGAACCGCATGCCCGCCTATGCGCTGATCTTCATGCTCTTCACCATGGCCAACGTCGGCTTGCCGGGCACCTCAGGCTTCATCGGCGAATTCCTCACGCTGATGGGCGTTTTCCAGGCCAACACCTGGGTTGCCGTCGTGGCCACCTCCGGCGTGATCCTCTCGGCGGCCTATGCGCTCTGGCTCTACCGCCGCGTGGTCTTCGGGGATCTGATCAAGGAAAGCCTGAAAACCATCACCGACATGACCCGCCGCGAGAAGGTGATCTTCGCGCCGCTCGTCGTGATGACGATCCTGCTCGGCGTCTACCCGAGCCTCGTGACAGACGTGATCGGGCCTTCGGTGGAAGCGCTTGTGAACCAATATACCATCGCCACGCTTGATAGCGGGGCAGCCACCCAAGTGGCGCAGCATTAAGGGGGGAAACAAATGATTTCCGCTGATATCGCCACCGTCCTTCCCGAGCTGTTCCTGGCGGTCTACGCCATGGGCGCGCTGCTCTTTGCCGTCTACACCACCAAGGACAAGGCCGCGCCTGCGCTGCTGTGGGCCACGGCCGCCGTCTTTGCCGCCGTCGCGATCTGGATCGGCCTCTCCGGTGGCCCGGTGCAGACCGCCTTCAATGGTGCCTTCGTGGACGATGGCTTCGCCCGCTTCTCTAAGGTCGTGATCCTGCTCTCGGCTTCGGCCGTGCTGCTGATGAGCGAGGGCTACCTCGCCAAGCGTGATCTGCTGCGCTTCGAGTACCCGGTACTGATCGTGCTGGCGGTTGTCGGCATGATGATGATGGTCTCCGCCGGCGATCTGATGGCGCTCTACATGGGGCTCGAACTGCAATCGCTCGCGCTCTACGTCGTGGCCTCGCTGCGGCGCGACTCGGTGAAATCCACCGAAGCCGGCCTGAAATACTTCGTGCTCGGCGCGCTTTCCTCGGGCCTGCTCCTGTATGGGGCCTCGCTGACCTACGGCTTTGCGGGCACCACGCTCTTCTCCGGCATCGTGGAAACCGCGCAAGACGGGCGGCTCTCGCTCGGCCTCCTCGTGGGGCTTTCCTTCATCGCTGCGGGCCTTGCCTTCAAGGTCTCCGCTGTGCCCTTCCACATGTGGACGCCGGATGTCTACGAGGGCTCGCCCACGCCGGTGACGGCCTTCTTCGCCACCGCGCCCAAAGTGGCCGCGATGGGGCTCTTTGCCCGCGTGGTGCATGACGCCTTCGGCGGGGCCGTGGGGGACTGGAAACAGATCATCGCGCTGCTGTCGGTGGCCTCCATGTTCCTCGGCGCAATCGCCGCGATCGGGCAAACCAACATCAAGCGCCTGATGGCCTACTCCTCCATCGCTCATATGGGCTTTGCCCTGATGGGGCTCGCATCCGGCACCGAGGCCGGGGTGCAGGCGATGCTTCTGTACATGGCGATCTACGTCACCATGAACATCGGCACCTTCGCCTTCATCATCGGCATGGAGAAAGACGGCCGCCCCGTGCGCGACATCCGTGCGCTGAGCCTTTATTCCAAGACAGATCCGACCGGCGCGCTGGCGCTTCTGGTGCTGATGTTCTCGCTCGCGGGCGTGCCGCCGATGGTGGGCTTCTTTGGCAAGCTCTCGGTGCTGGCGGCGGCTGTGGATGGCGGCATGACATGGCTCGCCGTGGCCGGTGTGATCGCCTCCGTGATCGGAGCCTTCTACTACCTGCGGATCGTCTACTTCATGTATTTCGGCGAAGAGACCGAAGCGCTGGACAAGAATGGCTCCCCGATCCTTTGGGTCTTCCTGATGGGCTCTGCGGCGGTGATGGTGTTCGGCGTGTTCAACCTCTTCGGTGTCGATACGGCGGCAGCGCTGGCGGCGGAAACCCTTGTCCGCTGATCCATGGCCCTTGGGCTATGGCCGGCGTGTGCTGGCCGAGTTGGACAGCACCAACGCCGAGGCCGTGCGCATTGCACCAACGCTGGCAGGGCCAGAATGGATCCTCGCTTTGAAGCAGACCGCAGGGCGGGGCCGCCGTGGCCGCGTCTGGAAAGCGCCTGAAGGCAATTTCTCGGCCACGCTGGTGCTGCGCCCGACGGAGTCGCCCGACGTGATCGCCCTGCGCTCCTTCGTGGCCTCGCTCGCGCTTTGGGAGGCCTTCGTGGCCGCAACCGGGCGCAGCCAGATGTTCGCGCTGAAATGGCCCAATGACGTGCTGCTCAATGGTGGCAAAGTGGCGGGCATCCTGCTCGAAAGCCTCGGCCATACGGGCGGCGCGCTGCATCTCTGCATCGGCATCGGGGTGAACCTCGCCGCCGCGCCGGGCCGGGATGAGGTGGAAGCTGGCGCAACGCCGCCTGTGAGCCTGCTGAGCGAGACCGGCGCGCGGGTGACACCGGAAGAGTTTCTGGACCTGCTCGCCCCGGCCTATGCCCGCTGGGAAGCGCAGTTCACCACCTACGGCTTTGCCCCGATCCGCGAAGCCTGGCTCGCGCGCGCCGCCAGACTGGGCGAGCCGATCACCGCGCGCACCATGAGCGAAAGCCATCAGGGCACCTTTGAAACGGTAGACACCGCAGGCAACCTCGTGTTGAAGACGCCTGCCGGACGCCTGTCCATCCCCGCGGCGGACGTCTTTTTCTAGAGCACCAATAGCGCAAGGAGGCCCGCATGCTTCTGTGCATCGACTGCGGCAACACCAACACCGTCTTCTCGATTTGGGATGGCACATCCTTTGTCGCCACATGGCGCACCTCCACCGAACACCAGCGGACGGCGGATCAGTATTACGTCTGGCTTTCGACGCTGATGAATTTCCAGAAGATCGAGGCCAATATCACCGAGGTGATCATCTCCTCCACCGTGCCGCGCGTGGTGTTCAACCTGCGCGTCTTCTCCGACCGCTACTTCGGCTGCCGCCCCCTCGTGGTGGGCAAGCCTGAATGCCGCCTGCCGGTGGATGTGCGCGTGGACGAGGGCACGCAGGTGGGCCCGGACCGGCTGGTCAACACGGTAGCGGGCTTCAGCAAATACGGCGGCGATCTGATCGTGGTGGATTTCGGCACCGCCACCACCTTCGACGTGGTCGATACTGATGGTGCCTATGTGGGCGGGGTGATCGCGCCCGGCGTGAACCTCTCGCTGCAAGCCCTACACGAGGCGGCGGCTGCGCTGCCCCACGTGGACGTGACGAAACCGGCGCGCGTCGTGGGCACCAACACGGTGGCCTGTATGCAATCGGGGGTGTTCTGGGGTTACGTTGGCCTCGTGAATGGCGTATGTGCCCGCATCAAGGAGGAACGCGCGCGCCCGATGAAGGTGATCTCCACCGGCGGTCTGGCGCCCTTGTTCCAGCAGGGCGATGCCCTATTTGACCATTTCGAAGACGATCTGACGATGCATGGTCTGACCGTCATCCACGAATACAACAAGGAATTGGGCAGTTCATGAGTGACTCGCGTCTGATCTATCTCCCCCTCGGCGGTGCCGGGGAAATCGGCATGAACTGCTATGTCTACGGCTACGGGCCGAAGGGCAAGGAGCGCTACATCCTCGTGGATCTGGGCGTGACCTTCCCCGACATGGACAGCACGCCGGGGGTGGATCTGATCCTGCCGGACATCAGCTGGATCGCCGAACGCGCGGACCGGCTGGAGGCGATCTTCATCACCCATGCCCACGAGGATCACGTCGGCGGTGTCGGCCATCTCTGGCAGCGACTGGGCAAACCCGTCTACGCGCGCAGCTTCACCGCCTGGCACGCACGCCGCAAAATGGAGGACGCCGGCCAGCCCGAGGATGAGGTGATCACCGCGTCCGCCTTTCCCGAGATGATCGAAGCCGGCCCCTTCAAGGTGGGCTACCTGCCGGTCTCGCACTCGATCCCCGAAAGCTCCGGCCTCGTGATCGACACGCCCGCGGGCCGCATCGTGCACACCGGCGATTTCAAGCTGGACCAGACGCCGGTGATCGGCGAGCCTTTTGACCCGGATCTCTGGGCCTCGGTGGCCAAGCCGGGCGTCAAGGCGCTGGTCTGCGATTCCACCAACGTCTTCTCGCCCCATGCGGGCCGCTCGGAAGCCAGTGTCGCAGCACCGCTGAAAGAGCTGGTGGCGCAGGCCGAGGGCATGATCGTGGCCACCACCTTCGCCTCCAACATCGCGCGCTTGAAATCGCTCGCGGAAGCGGGGCAGGCGGCGGGCCGTTCGGTCTGCCTGCTGGGCCGCGCCATGCGTCGGATGATCACCGCCGGGGAAGAAACCGGCATCCTGGGCGATTTTCCGAAAACCGTGTCGGCAGAAGAAGCGGCGGAGATCCCGCGCGAGAACCTGATGCTGATCGTGACCGGCAGCCAGGGCGAGCGCCGCGCGGCCTCGGCCCAGCTGAGCCGTGGCAAATACCTGGGGCTTGAGATGAAAGAAGGCGATACCTTCCTCTTCTCCTCCAAAACCATCCCCGGCAACGAACGCGGCGTGATCCGCATCATGAACGCCTATTCCGAAATGGGCGTGGACGTGGTGGATGATCACGGTGGGGATTACCACGTGTCAGGTCACGCCAACCGGCCCGACCTGCAGGCGGTGCACGGCATCATCAAGCCGCAGATGCTGATCCCGATGCACGGCGAACACCGCCACCTGCGCGAACACGCCAAGCTCGGCAAGGAAACGGGCATTCCGTCTGCCGTGGCCGTGAACGGCACCATGCTGGACCTGACCGGCGATCTGCCGCAGGTGGTGGATTACGTGGAAACCGGCCGCACCTACTTGGACGGCTCGGTGAAGATCGGCGCGATGGATGGTGTGGTGCGCGATCGCATACGCATGGCGCTGAACGGCCATGTGATCGTGACGGTGATCATCGACGAGGAAGACGAACCGCTGGGCGAGCCCTGGGTCGAACTGATGGGCCTGCCTGAGATGGGCACTTCCGGCGCGCCGCTCGTGGATGTGCTGGAAGGCGAGTTGACCCAGCTCATGATGCGCATGAAATCCAAGACGCTCACCAATGACGACAAGATCGAAGAAGACCTGCGCCGCGCCACCCGCCGCGCCGCGCAGGACGAGATCGGCAAGAAGCCTGAAGTCACCGTGATTATAAGCCGCCTCGTCTGATGTCAGCGGGGGAGGGGGGCTCTGCCTCCCGTCCTTTCAGGACTCCCCCCGAGATATTTACAGAACAAAGTGGGGCCCCATCTTCTGACCCGAAATATCCCGGGGGTGCGGGGGCAGAGCCCCCGCGAAAAGAAAGACCCGGCCATTGGCCGGGTCTTGTTGTTCAGGAATTGGCGGGCTGGCTCAGCCAGCGCGGCGCTCTTCGAAGCTCAGCGCGATGAAGCTCGGCAGGTGATCGCCCATGCCGACGACCTGACCGCCCTTGCCGCGATTGCTTTCGCGGGGCTGATCGCTGGGCTTGCTACGCGAGCTGCTGCTGCGCGCGCGGGAGGATTTGGAGGCGCTGCTGGGCTCCTTCTTCTCCGAACGCTCTGCTTTCTCTGCCTTGGCGGGTTTCTTCTCGCGCGGAGTGTCCTCAGCGCTGTCGGCGCTTTTGCGGGAGCGGGATTTCGGCGCCTCGGGTGTGTAGGGGCTTTCGAGGCGCGGGATGTCCTGTTTCACGAGGCGCTCGATCGCGTCGAGGTTCTTTTCGTCCTGCGGCACGCAGATCATCAGGGCTTTGCCCTTGCGCCCGGCGCGGCCGGTGCGGCCGATGCGGTGGACGTAATCTTCGGCGTGGCTCGGCACATCGTAGTTGAAGACGTGAGACACGTTGGGAATATCCAGCCCGCGCGCGGCAACGTCTGAGGCGCAAAGGAAGCGCAGGTTGCCTTCACGGAAGCCGCCGAGCACTTCCATGCGTTTGCTCTGGTCCAGATCGCCATGGATCGGCGCGGCGTTGTAGCCGTGTTTCTGCAGCGATTTCGCGACGATATCCACATCCGTTTTACGGTTACAGAAGACGATGGCGTTGGTGCAGCCCTCACCCTCCTGTTCGATCAGGGCGCGCAGAAGCTCGCGCTTTTCCTTGGCCTGACGATCCTTGCGGCTCGGCTTATAGACCACCACGCCCTGTGTGATGTTCTCCGAGGTGGTGGCGGCGCGGGCCACTTCCACCTTGGCCGGGTTGGACAGGAACATATTGGTGATGCGCTCGATCTCCGGCGCCATGGTGGCGGAGAAAAACAGCGTCTGACGGGTGAAGGGGGTGAGCGAGAAGATGCGCTCGATGTCGGGGATGAAGCCCATGTCGAGCATGCGGTCGGCTTCGTCCACCACCATGATCTGCACGCCCGTCAGCAGCAGTTTGCCGCGTTCGAAGTGATCGAGCAGGCGGCCCGGGGTGGCGATCAGCACATCCACGCCGCGGTCGATCAGCGCGTCCTGCTCCTTAAAACTCACGCCGCCGATCAGCAGCGCCTTGGTGAGCTTGGTGTTCTTGGCGTAGATGTCGAAGTTCTCGGCCACCTGGGCGGCCAGCTCGCGCGTGGGTGCCAGCACCAGCGAGCGCGGCATCCGCGCCCGGGCGCGGCCCTTGGCAAGCAGTGTGATCATCGGCAGGGTGAAGGAAGCCGTCTTGCCGGTGCCCGTCTGTGCGATCCCCAGCACATCGCGCCCTTCCAGCGCCGGGGGAATCGCCCCGGCCTGAATGGGGGTGGGGGTTTCGTAGCCTGCGGCCTCGACGGCCTTCAGGACCTTGGGATCCAGCTTGAGATCAGCAAATTTCGTCATTCGTATCCGTGTTCTACGGCTCTGTGACGCCGTATTCGCTATGAGTGGGGGCTCGCCCGCCGGCCGGATGCCGCGGCGAATTATGCACATCCCCCCTTCTGGTGCGCCTGTGCCTACTGAAAAACAGGCATTTCGTCAATGGAGGCGGTGGGTTGGCGGCAATTCGCGGGGTTTTCCGCAGCGTATGGGCCCCGGATTGGCGCATTAACAGGATGGACCGACGGAGCCACAGCCCTGCCGCGACGTGGCACGCAGCAGTATACCGTTCTGATTCAGTGAGAATTATCGGCAATTTGGAGATTGCGGGCCGAGAGAGCATTCAAGCCGGCCGTCTACCCGCCATCAAAATGGCGGCGTAATATCCTTGCGCGGGGAACGCAGGCCGCGCCCGCCCCTGAGGAGGCCGGGCGCCGCGCGGCGTTTTGCAGTCCGAGACGCCGGTATGACGCAGCGTTACCCCCGTGCGGCGGAAGGGTGCACAGAGTTATCCACAGCCGATCCGGGGGAGAATGGTGCTAGACCTGCATTTCCTTCGTGGCCGAAAGCGTGACCTCCGGGTAATCCCGGCCCACGCGGTCGATGTCCCATTGCAGGCGGGTGAGGTAGACCATGTCGCCGTCATTGTCGGTGGCCATGTGCTGCTTGTTGGCGGCCGCGAAAGCCTCCACAGCGGGCTTCGCACCATGGACCCAGCGCG
The DNA here is from genome assembly GCF_025376885.1 of Pseudoruegeria sp. SHC-113. Lineage (NCBI taxonomy): Bacteria > Pseudomonadati > Pseudomonadota > Alphaproteobacteria > Rhodobacterales > Roseobacteraceae > Pseudoruegeria > Pseudoruegeria sp. SHC-113. The sequence continues at coordinate 2,807,838 of NZ_JAHUBR010000001.1, read as the reverse complement.
CCGAGGTGAACTGGCTGGCCTCAAAGCGCACCGGCAGGCCGTACTCCAGCTCGATCCGGCTGGCGAGCACTTCGAACTGCAGCGCGCCAACGACGCCGACGATGAAGCCCGAGCCGATATTCGGTTTGAAGACCTTGGCGGCGCCTTCCTCGGCAAACTGCATCAGCGCCTTCTCAAGGTGCTTGGCCTTCATCGGATCGCCCGCGCGCACTGTCTGCAGAAGTTCCGGCGCAAAGGAGGGGATGCCGGTGACGCGCAGCATCTCGCCCTCGGTCAGCGTATCGCCGATGCGCAGCTGGCCGTGGTTGGGGATGCCGATGATGTCGCCCGCCCAGGCCTCATCCGCCAGTTCGCGGTCGGCGGCGAGGAAGAGCACCGGGTTGGTGATCGCCATCGGCTTCTTGGAGCGCACGTGGGTCAGCTTCATGCCGCGTTTGAAATGGCCCGAGGCCATGCGCACGAAGGCGACGCGGTCGCGGTGCTTCGGGTCCATGTTGGCCTGCACCTTGAAGACAAAACCCGCCACTTTGGTTTCCGCCGGGCTCACCTGCCGCGGCTCGGCCGATTGCACCTGCGGCTCGGGCCCGAAGGCGCCGATGCCTTCCATCAGCTCCTTCACCCCGAAAGAGTTGATGGCGGAGCCGAACCAGATCGGGGTCAGCGTGCCGTCCAGTAGCGCCTGCGCGTCCATCGGCGGCAGCAGCTCTTTTGCCATCTCGATCTCTTCAAGGAACTTCTCCAGCAGATCGGCGGGCACATGCTCGGCCAGCTTCGGATCGTCCAGCCCTTCGATGGCGATGCTTTCAGCCACCTTGTTGCGGTCGGCGCGGTCCATAAGCTCGAGCCGGTCGCGCAGCAGATCGTAGCAGCCGATGAAATCGCGGCCCACGCCGATGGGCCAACTGGCCGGCGTCACGTCGATGGCGAGGTTTTCCTGAATCTCGTCGATGATCTCGAAGGTGTCGCGGCTCTCGCGGTCCATCTTGTTACAGAAGGTCAGGATCGGCAGATCGCGCAGGCGGCAAACCTCAAACAGCTTTTGCGTCTGGCTTTCCACGCCTTTCGCGCCGTCGATCACCATGACGGCGGCATCCACCGCGGTGAGCGTGCGATAGGTGTCTTCAGAGAAGTCACTGTGGCCGGGCGTGTCCACCAGATTGAAGCGGAACTTGCCGAAATCAAAGGACATCGCCGAGGCCGAAACGGAAATGCCGCGGTCCTGCTCCATCTTCATGAAGTCCGACCGCGTCCGCCGGGCCTCGCCCTTGGCGCGCACCTGTCCGGCCATCTGGATCGCGCCACCATAGAGCAGGAATTTTTCCGTCAGGGTGGTTTTCCCGGCGTCCGGGTGCGAGATGATGGCGAAGGTGCGCCGGCGGGCGACTTCGGCAGGCAGTTCGGGCGTGTTTGAGGCTCTGTCCAACATGGGCGCGATATAGGCTGCGCCCGCGAAAAGGGCAATAAGGCTTGGCTCAGATCCAGCGCCGCACGCGCCTGCGGTAAGCCGGGTAGCTTTCGGGGAATTTCGCGCTCAGGTAGGCCTCTTCCGGGCGCACCACGGCAAGGTCCAGCGCGAGCCAGAGCAGGGCGGCGAGCGGCAGCGCCCACTCCAGCGAAAACGCAAGGCCGAGGCCGATCTGCAAGAACACCATGCCCAGATACATCGGGTTGCGCGTGAAGCGGTAGGGGCCAGTTTCGGCGATGGCGGTGGCCGGGCTGCGCGGGTCGATATTGGTTTTCACCGTGGCAAAGGCACGGCCCGCGCGCATGGCGAGCCAACCAGCCAGCGCCATGAGGGCAAGGCCGAGGGCGGTGAAGAGGCTGGGCCAGCCGGGCAGCCAGCCAAGGGGAGCAAGCCATTCCAGCAGGATTGCCGCGCAGGGCGTGGCCACGGAAAGGGCGGGCGGGTAGAGCCGGATGGCCGGGCGATCCTGCGGCGCGCGTGCCACGGGATCAGCGATCGGAGGCGCGGCGCAGATCGTCCACCGCGTTGGCGCTCAGAAGGCTCTTGTGGATCTCGAAATCCTTGTGCGGCCTGTCGGCATGGCCGGGGATCAGGTTGGAGAGCCGATGCGCCAGATCTTGCGGCAGGGCGGGCGTGGTGCGGCGATCCAGCAGAAGGCTTTCCGCCGCAATGCCCTCGGCATAGATGATGTGATGGCGGTCAAACAGGATCTGGAAGTAATCCACGAAGCCGCCGTCCTGCCGGAACACGCTTTCGCCGTTGACCAGATGCTTGGCCTTTACCAGCACCTCGGAGCGGCCCAGCCCGATTTCGTCCCGGCGCTGGTAGATGAACAGCCGGTGGTTGGGGCTGACCGTCAGATCATTGGCATTGTTGAGCGTGCCGCGCCGGATCACGATGGGGGCGAAATCGCCCACCGCGCGCATCGTCGTCTGGCCAATCCATCGGATCGTCTGCGGGCCGTCATCGCGGGTCAGCACCTTGTCGCCAACCTGCAGATCCTCGATGGGGCGCTGGCGGCCGTCAGACAGCGTGATATGGGTGCCGCGCGCGAAGGAGACGCAGGCAACCTCGGCAAAGCGGGCCTTGGCGGTGTCGCTCTCCACGCCCACGAGGCGGTAATCGGTTTTCGGGGCCAGATCGGCCAGCGGCAGCAGGTAGACCTCCACCAGATAGCCTTCGTCCGGGTTCACCTCGGCCAGCACCAGCGCTTCCATGGTGGCGCCGTCCGGGCTCATCAGGGTGATCGTGCTGTCGAGGTGGATCTGGTTGCCGGCCTCGCCGATGTCGGAGCCGTCGGAGACGCGGAACGGGCCGTCCGGCGTCACGGCGATGGCAAGCTTGCCGCGCCGCGCGCCTTCGGTGAGCGCATAGGTGTCGTCCAGCACCAGTTCGCTCGCATCGCTCAGCGGATCGCCCAGATTGGCACCATCAACCGCAACAAACGCCTCCGCCCGGAAAACGGGCAGGGTTTGCAAAGGCAGCATGGAACCGGCTGGAAGCGGCAACATCTTCACAAGTCTCTTTTCGTCCTGGAGCCACCGGCAGGCGCCCGGTGCGTGTGGTTTGGCCCTGCACAGGGGCCCTGCAAGGGCGCGGACTGCGTGGCTCATCGCAGTACCCCCGCCAGTAAAGTAAAGTTTTACAAGATTTTGGTCAATCTGGGGCCGCCCCGTGCCAAGTGCAAGGCAAGCATTGGCGCAAGAGTGTTTCGATTGGGTGAACAATACTGCAAGCGTGCTGCAGAACGTGGCAAAGCGGGAACCGATCGGCCAGAGGGTGCGAATCGCGCAGCCCTGGGGCAGGGTGGGCGCGGCGCTTGCCGGAAGGCAGGCAGGAATTCACAAGATCGCATGTCACCGGCATGCGCCACATCAGGAAGCGAAGGGAGCATTCCATGGACATGGGAATCGCAGGGAAGAAGGCGCTTGTCTGCGCCTCGTCCAAGGGGCTGGGGCGCGGCTGCGCCGAAGCACTGGCCGCCGAGGGCGTCGCCCTTGTGCTGAACGCGCGCACCGAAGGCCCGCTGCAAACGACGGCCGAGGAGATCCGCGCGCGGTTCGGCGTGGAAGTCACCGCCGTGGCCGCCGACATCACCTCGGAAGAGGGCCGCGCGAAAGTGCTGGCAGCGGCGGGCGACGTGGACATCCTCGTGACCAACGCGGGCGGCCCGCCGCCGGGCATGTGGAGCGATTGGGACCGCGATGATTTCATCAAGGCGCTGGATGCCAACATGCTCACCCCCATCGCGCTGATGAAGGCGCTGCTGCCGCAGATGATGGAGAAGGGCTGGGGCCGGGTGGTGAACATCACCAGCCAGTCGGTGAAATCGCCGATTGCCGTTCTGGGCCTCTCCAACAGCGCGCGCGCCGGGCTCACCGGCTATGTGGCCGGCACCTCGCGGCAGGTCGCGGGCAAGGGCGTGACGATCAACAACCTGCTGCCGGGCATCCACGCCACGGATCGCGCTATCGCGCTTGATAACGCCGTGGTGCAGCAGCAGGGCATCTCGATGGAAGACGCCATTGCGCAGCGCGCCGCCACAATCCCCGCCGGGCGGTATGGCACCTCGGCCGAGTTCGGGGCCATGTGCGCCTTCCTCTGCTCCCAGCACGCAGGCTTCATCGTGGGCCAGAACGTGCTGCTGGACGGTGGCGCGGTGAACGCCACGCTGTAAGGCAGCGGCGCGCCCGGCTTTACGCGGGGCGTGTCACCAGCACGTCGCAGGGCGGGTTGCGCACCAGCCCGGCGGCGAAGCTGCCCACGATCCAGCGCGCCGCCGTGGCGCGGCTGTGGGCCCCGATGGCGATCAGGTCCGGGCCGAAGAGCGCCAGTTTCGCGTCCAAAAGCTGCTGGGCGGACCCCTCGCTGATGTCGGGCAGGGGGAAGCTCTCGGGCAGGCCCGATTGCGCCTGCCAGCGGTCGCGCTCCTCGTGGGCTTCGTTCAGAAACACATCCTCCATGCCCTTCTCGGGGCCACCGCGCGCCATGCCCTGATAGGGCACATGCACCGCGTGGAAGGCGGCGATCTCGGCGGCTGGCGCCACTTTCAGCGCCGCTTTCGCCGCTGCCGTGGAGGCGGGCGAGAAATCCATCGGCACCAGAACCTTCGTATAAGGCGCATCGGCAGGCAGCGAAGCCAGCAGGACAGGGCGGCGCACGATCCGCACCAGATGCTCCAGCGTGGTTTCGCGCATCCCGTCCAGAAAGCCGCGCCGCCGGTGGGCGCCGAGCACGATCAGATCGCTGTCATAATCACGGGCGCAGGCGCGGATGCATTGCGCCGGATCGCCGGTGAGCACCTCAATGGAGAAAGGCGCGGGATGTTTTGCGGCCTCCGCCCGACAGAGCGCCTCCAGCATCTCCTGCGCGTCGATTTGGATCTTGGCCGACATGGTGGCGGGCAGATCCTCATCCGCGACCTTCACTACCGTCACCGAGGCCCCGGATTGCGCGGCCAGTTGAAAGGCGCGGCTGAGCGCATGGGCGGAGCGGCCCGACAGATCAGTGGCAACCACGATGTTCTTCATGCCGTTCCCCTTTGCCTTCCACGGGCCACAGTGTTCACCAAACAGTAAGATGGCTCTCACGATCCTGTCACCCCCGTTCTTTCCACTCGCGCCGCAAGGGGAGCGGTGTGTAAGCATTGGGTCAACAGGTGACGCACAACAGGAAGATCCCCATGCAGGCCATTATCCTCATTGCTCTTTTCGGGCTCGTCATTGCCGCAAGCCTCGCCGTCGCACCGCGCAAGGCCACGCCGGAGGGCTTCTTCGGCGGCATCGGCGCGCAGGGCGCGGCACCGGGGCTTTGGACGCTCGTTCTGAGCCAGGTCACCACCTGGATCTTCGCCCGCTCGCTGATGAACGCCGCGATCCTCGGCTATTTCTACGGCATGGCCGGAACCCTCGCCTATGCAGCCTACTATGGCTCCTTCCTGACCGGCGGCTTCATCGTGGCGCGCATCCGCGCAGGCGGCGGGCGCAGCGTGCAGGACTGGCTTTCGCAGCGCTTCGGTGGCTTTGGCACCGGCTGCTACAATTTCGTCATCGGGCTGCGGCTGCTGTCGGAGGTCTTCGCAAACCTGCTCGTTGTCGGCCTGATCTTCGGCGCGGTGCTGCCCGGGGTAGAGGGCGCGCAGCTTTGGTCGGTGCTGGCGGTCGCGGGCTTTGGGCTGGCCTATTCCGCGGCCGGCGGGCTTTCGGCTTCGCTGCGCACCGATGTGGTGCAGATGATCGTCTTCCTCGTGGTCTTCGCCGCCGCCTTCCTCGCGCTGATCCTCAGCCCCGGCTTCTCGCTTGCCGCCGTGCTCACCGCGCCGGGCACCTCGGGCAGCTACAACGGCTGGGTGCTGCTACTGGTGGCCTTCCTGCAGGTCTTCTCCTACCCGGCGCATGATCCTGTGATGATGGACCGTGGCTTCCTGGCCGATGCGCGCACGACGAAGCTTTCGTTCCTGCACGCCTTCTGGATCAGCACGGCCTGCATCATCGGCTTCGGCTTCTTCGGCATTCAGGCCGGCCTTGTGGGCGCGGGCTATGAGGGCGAGCTGATCGGAACCTGGGCCGGGATGTTCCCGCCGTGGATCTTCGCCGCGCTGCTGCTCTCGTTGCTCGTCTCGGCTCTCTCTACGCTGGACAGCGCCCTGGCCTCCGCCGCGCGGCTCTGCGTGGAAGAGCTGCGCTGGCTGCCCCGCACGCTGTCGGGTGGGCGGATCGCCATGGTTGCCTTCATGGGCATCGGCGCGCTGCTGACCCTTTCGGGCAACCAGACGCTGTTTGACGCCGTGGCCGTCTCCGGCACCGCGAGCATGTTCCTGACGCCGGTGCTGATCATCGGACTCGTGCAGGGCCGCGCCATCCCGCGCTGGGCCTTCGGCGTGGCCTTTGCTGCCGCCATGCTGGGGGCTGCCGCCTATTTCCTGCGCGCCGAGCCCTTCGTGGCCGCGCTGCTGCCGGAGGGACACAAGTACGAGCAGTTGCTGGCGATCTGCGTCGTGGTTTTGGTCGTGGGCTTTGCAGCTGTTCTCACCGGCGCGCGCGCGGCGGCGAGGGTTGTGCCGGGCAATTAGGGCTGGTATCTGCCTGAGGAAAGCCCGATGGAATTGATCGGGTACACTTCAGGCAAGAACCTTTGGCAGGCACCGCACCCAGACTGGAAATCCGCAACATCACCCGCCGCTTCGGCGGCCGCAACGTGGTGGACGGCGTCTCGCTGCAGATCGCGGCGGGGGAAGTGACCTGCCTGCTCGGCCCTTCGGGCTGCGGCAAATCAACGACCTTGCGCATCATCGCGGGCGTGGACATGCAGAGCAGCGGCGAGATCTACGTCGACGGCAAGCTTGTCTGCGACACGATCCACCGCGTGCCGCCGGAAGGGCGCGGCATTGGCCTGATGTTTCAGGATTTCGCGCTGTTTCCGCACCTGACCATCGCGCAGAACGTCGCCTTCGGCCTCAAAGGGAGTGCGGCGGAGAAGCGCGCGCGGGTGGAGGAGCTGCTCACCCGCGTGGGCCTTCTGCATTTTGCCGACGAACACCCGCACCAGCTTTCGGGCGGCGAGCAGCAGCGCGTGGCACTGGCCCGAGCGCTAGCTCCACGCCCGCGCATCATGCTGATGGACGAGCCCTTCTCCGGCCTTGATAACCGCCTGCGCGATGACATCCGCGATGAAACGCTTGCGGTGCTGAAGGAAGAAGGCACGGCGGTTCTGCTGGTCACGCACGAGCCCGATGAGGCCATGCGCATGGCCGATCAGATCGCGCTGATGCGCGACGGCAAGATCGTTCAGCAGGGCGCGCCCTACAACATCTACAACAAGCCTGTGGACCGCGCCGCGGCGGCCTTCTTCTCCGACATCAACGTCATTCAGGGCACTGTGCGCGGCGCGCTGACCGAAACGGCCTTCGGCCAGTTCCTTGCGCCCGGCGTGGCGGATGGCACCGAAGTGGATATCGTGTTCCGCCCGCAGCACTTGAAGATCGATTTCGACCGCGCCGGGAAAGGGCCCAATCCGACGCCTCTGGCCGGGGTGCCAGCGCGCGGCGTTGTGGAACGGGCGCGCTTCATGGGGCGTGAAAGCCTCGTGGAATTCCGCATGGATTTCGACGGCTCGATCCTGAAGGCCACCGTGCCCAGCGTTTTCCTGCCCAAGCCCGGCACGCCGCTCTGGCTCACCGTGCGGCGCGAACGCTGCTTCGTTTTCGCAGGTAAGAAAGCTTAAGCGTGGGCCGGGCGGCACGCGCCCGGCTTAAGGTTTTGGCTTACTTGTATTCTTCCACCTTCAACGCATCGATGCGGTAGGCGACATCCACGCTGGCCTGTCCGTCTACAAGGTTCACCTCGCGGCGGGAGAGATCGCTCAGCATGTCGCCGGTGATCCAGACGGGCGTGTAGAGCCCCGTCACCTCGATGCCTTCGGGGTAGGTCACGTAAACGACCTGATTGGGGGCAGGGGGCGGGGTGTGGATGCAGGCACCCACGGTGGGCACCAGCAGGAATTCGGTCGTTTTGCGACCATCCAGTTGCAAGGGCAGCATGTAGCCGGGGATGCGGACCGATTTTCCGATGAGATCCTCGTTCACACTCTCATAGGCCTCGCGGCGCTTCTCGCGCACAATATCGCGCATTCCGAACAGATACTGGATGTCGAGCCCCTGATCCGTGAGCCGGGCGCGGGCTTCCTCCACCTGAGCGGGGTAGTCCTCGAACTCGGCGAATTTCTGGGGATCCTGCTCGTAGTCGTAGATGAAGCGCAGATCGGCGAGATCTTCATAGGTGAGATCGAGGAAAGGGTCCTCGTAGGGTTCCTGCACCGGCAAAAGCCCGTCCCAGTAGACGACCTCGCTTTCCGTGGCCGCCACGGGGGCGGAAAGAAGGAGCGAAAGCCCGGTGGCGAGGATCAAGCGTTTCATTTGTCGGTTTCCTGTGTCGTCTTTTGTCTCGTGTCGGCTCAGAGCCGAGGGGTCAGCCCGTCGGCCAGCGTTGCGCGGTAGGTGCGCCATGCGGGGGCGAGGCTGGCCAGCAGGGCCGCCAGCAGCACCGCGCCGAGCAGCATAAGCTCCCGGCTGGAAAGCGCCCAGCCCAGATGCAGGCCGAACTCGCGCGCGAGCAGCGGCGCCGCCACCGCCTGCAACAGGTAAAGCAGAATGAGCCCGGCGCAAATTCCCAATCCCGTGATCAGCAGCGCCTCGCCAAGGATCAGCCGCATGATCATCGCGGGCGTCGCACCCACCGAGCGCAGGATGGCGAACTCGCGCCGCCGCCCTTCGAGCGTGGCCGCAAGCATCACCACGAGGCCGATCAGCCCGGCAACAACAACGGCCCAACTCATGGCGCGCAGCGTGTCTTCGGCGGTGCCGGTGATCTGCCACAGCCCCTGCAGCGAGACGGCGGGCATCACGGCGGTGAGCGGCGCGGCCTCATATTGGTTCACCTTGCGCTGCACGTTCAGGATCGCCGTGGGGGAGGCCAGCCCGATGAAAACGGCGTTCACGGCCTTGGGGCGGTAGGGGGCATTGGCCTCCGCGGGCACAGTGGGGGCGGAGGGGGCGGCGAAAGGGTCTGCCGTTGCGGGCGCTGCGGCGCTGTCGGCGTGGATCGCGTCAAACCCTTCGAGCGGCACATAGACCATGCGATCCACCGGCGTGCCGGTTGGGGCAAGGATGCCGACGACGGTGAAAGGGGCTTCATCATGCAGATCGAAGGAGACATCGCCCGCGCCATGGGCGTTCACGATGGTGGTGCCAAGCCCGTAGCCCTGCCGGGTGGCCACTTCCGCCCCGATCACGGCCTCTTGGGAGGTGTCAAAGCTGCGCCCCTGTGCGAAGGCAAGCGCCTCGCGGCGGCCATATTGGAAACGCTCGAAATAGGTGGGCTCGGTGCCGATCACCGGGTGGCCCCGGTGGTTGTCCCCTTGTGAGATCGGCACGGCCCACGCGACTTCCGGCATGGCGCGCAGGGCCTCGACGGCGTCCCAATCCAGCGTGTTGGAGGTGGAGCCGATGCCGAAAACGGCGGCCAGCAGGATCTGCAGATCATTGCCACGCGCCGCGACGATCAGATCGGTGCCGGAAACCGATTGCGTGAACCCATCGCGCGCCTGCTGGCGCAGTCGTTCGATGCCCAGCAGCAGCGCCACGGACAGCGCGATGGCCAGTACCGTGAGCAAGAGCGTGAAGCGCCGGTTCAGCAGGCTACGATAAGCAAGCGCGATCATGCGGCGGCCTCGGCTTGGGCGAAATCGCGAAACGCCAGCGCGCGGTCAAAGGGCGCGGCGAGGCGCGGGTCGTGGCTGACGAAGAGAAGGCTGCTGCCCGCTTGCGCGCATTCGGCCATCAGGAGGTCAAGGAACTCGGCCTTCACCTCTTCATCCAGCGCAGAGGTCGGCTCATCGGCAAGCACCACCGGCGGACGGCCCAGAAGCGCGCGGGCGGCAGCGACGCGTTGTTGCTGGCCGACCGACAGGCGGGAGACGGGCGCGGCCAGAAGCTCCGGCGCGCCCATGCGCAGATGGGTGAGCAGCCGCAGCGCCTCGGCCGCAGGATCGGCCCCGCAGGCGGCGCGGCGCTTGGGCGAAAACCGCACCGAAAGCAGCACGTTCTCCAGCACGGAAAGGTAGGGCAGCAGGTTGAACTGCTGAAAGATCACCCCCATCCGCTCCGCCCGGAAGCGATCCCGCGCCCCGGCGGAGAGGCTGCCAAGATCGGTGCCATCCACGCACACTTCGCCCGAGTCGGCCTTCAGCACGCCGGAGACAAGGCCAAGGAAAGTGGATTTCCCGCAGCCCGAGGGGCCATGCAGGAAGGCGGTTTCGCCTTTGCCAAGGTGGAAAGCGTCGATCTTCAACCGCGCCACACCAGCGCCGGGCGCGGCCGTAGCCCCCGGCCAGCTGTAGGCAACATTGCTCAGATCGATCATGCGCAGGTGGCCTCGGCTCGCTGGTGCTTAGCCGCCCAACGTCATGTGCCGGGCGCGCGCGCCGCGTTCGATGGCGGCGGCGTGCAGGCGGTCGATGTTCAGCTCGTAGCGGATCTCTTCCAGCAGGCGCAGCTCGGGGCCGTGCAGCGTGCCATCGGCGGCGGCCACGTCGCAGGCCATGGCATAGGCCGTTTCGTAAAGCCGCTCCGGCAGGTTCTCGCGCACGAGACCGAAGAGCGCATCGAGCCCGTCTTCCTCTTCCAGAAGGTCAAAAACGATGTTGCTCACCGTGCTCATGCGGTCCTGATCGTAATCGTGGAACACCGGGAAATGGTTCACGATGCGCTGGATCGTGACAAGCTCGCTGGTGCGGACCACCTCGTCGGAAGCGGATTCGGCGATCATGATGGCCACGAGGCAATCTTGCGCCGTGAGGGTGGTGGGGATCTGGGACACGGGTCTTCTCCAATAACTGGCTTGAAGCGAGGATAGTGGCGGGCCGCGCCAAGGGCCAGAGGGCAAAACCGCCGATCGGCGGGGTTTTGCGCCGCAGGCGCGTGCCGGTTTGCCGCGAAACCGCTACCGGTTTCGCGCCGCGCCGTTAGAGTGGGGCGAAACGGGAGAATAGGCATGGGTAGGGGCATGGAAAAACCACGGATTATTGTTGTCGGCGCGGGGCTTATCGGGCAGCGCCATATCGCGATGCTGGGCGCGCGCGGCTGGCTGGCGGGCATCGTGGATCCGGCCCCGCAGGCCACGCAGGTGGCTGCGCAGGCCGGGGTGCCGTTGTTTGCCGCGCTGGATGAAGCGCTTGAGGCCGTGACGCCCGATGGTGCGCTGCTGGCCTCGCCCAACCAGCTCCACGTGGCGCAGGCGCTGGCCTGCGTGGCGCGCGGGGTGCCGGTGCTTGTGGAGAAACCTATCGCCGACAAGGTGGAAGAAGCCGAGCAACTGGTGGCGGCGGCGCAGGCGGCGGGCGTGCCGGTGCTGGTGGGCCATCATCGCCGCTACAACCCGCTGATCCGGGCCGTAAAAGAGGCCATCGAGGCTGGGCGTCTGGGGCGGATCGTAGCGGCCAACGCTTTGTTCTGGCTCTACAAACCCGAAGATTACTTCGCGCCCGATTGGCGGCGCGCGGAAGGGGCGGGGCCTGTTTTCATCAACCTGATCCATGATCTGGACCTGCTGCGCCACCTCTGCGGTGAGGTCACGGCGGTGCAGGCCGTAGAGAGCAACGCGGTGCGCGGCTTCGCCGTGGAAGACACAGCCGCCATGCTGCTGGAGTTCGCAGGCGGCGCGCTGGGAACGGTGTCGATCTCCGACTGCGCGGTGTCGCCGTGGAGCTGGGAGTTTGCGTCCGGCGAGAACCCGGCCTATCCGAAAACCGACGTGCCCGCCTATACGATCGCAGGCACCCGTGGCGCGCTGTCGATCCCCGATCTGGGGCTCTGGCACCACCCTCAAAAGCGCGGCTGGTGGGAGCCGATCACCCGCGAGGGCCTCACTGTGGAAGCGGAAGATCCGCTGGAAGCGCAGCTGGATCATTTCGCAGAAGTGATCGCCGGGCAGGCCGCGCCGCTGGTGAGCGGCGAGGAGGGGCTGCGCACGCTGCGGGTGCTCGCCGCCGTCAAACAGGCCGCGCGCGAGAAACGCCGCGTCGTGATTGCCCCATGAACAGTTGGCGATGGGTGAGAGGGGCGCTCCCTCCCGAGCCGCGAACCGCCCGGATCTCAAAGCAGGAAATCGCTGCGTCCGAAATCTTCCGCTGTCTGATCAAGAAACAGGATTGAATCTGCTGTGCCATGGATCGTCATCAGCACGTCATCACCCACCTGTTCGAAACTTAGCTGCTGCCACCTGACCAGATCGGGGTAGGCGCGCAGGTCAATTCGATCCGTCTGGTGTTCGAAATCCGTCACAGTGTCAGATCCGAATTCAGCGCGGAACACGAACCAATCCCTGCCGGCACCGCCTGTGAGGATGTCGTCTCCGGTGCCGCCGTCCAGCGTGTCGCGATCTGCTCCACCGTCCAGCACGTCGGCTCCTGCGCCGCCGTCCAGAACATCGTTGCCGTCGTCGCCTGAAAGGACGTCGCCGCCTTCGTTGCCGCGGAGGGCGTCGCGGCCCGCACCGCCGTCGAGCTGATTGTCGCTGGCGTTTCCGATCAGATCATCATCGCCATCTCCGCCGACAAGATTTTCGATCCCTGACAGCGTGTCGCCTTCGGCGTCGCCCGACGATCCCGTGCCATCCACGAGAGACACGATAACATCTTCGCTGCCTTCATATACCGCCGTGTCGGTCCCGTCGCCGCCGTCCAGAACATCCGCTCCGGCCCCGCCGACCATCGTGTCGTCACCCGCCCCGCCATTCAGCGTGTCGTCTCCGGCCTGGCCAATCAGGTGGTCGTCCCCACCCAACCCCAGAATCTGATCATCGCCCTCGGTGCCCTCCAGCGTGGCATCGCCGCCGCCGATTTCAAGCACCGAGACTCCGCTATCGGATGCGCCGGAGGCAACATAGAACAACCGGCCTTCAATCTCCGTGAAGGCGCCGTGCAATGTGCCCGCAAAAGCAGTGTTGCCGTCATCGGACAGGCGCCCGACAAGCGAGAGCCCTCCATTGGACTGCACGGCAAACACACTCACTGTTCCAGCTGTTTGCGATGCGACGGCGAGCAGGGTTGTGCCGCCGATATCATGGGTGGATAGCCCGTGTGCTCCGGCCATTGCCGGATCGCTGACCTGCCCCGAGGGGGTCAGGGTTCCGTCAGGGGATACGGAGAAGATCGAAACCCCGGCTTCGGCCTGGCTGGCGACGTAGAGATAGGTGGTGCCATCAATGTCGACGGAGGCCATCTCCGCCGGTCTGCCCAGCAACGTGGCAGCGCTGTCGGCGAGATCGAACCGAGGCGTCAGACCGCCGGCGGGATCCATCTCGAACACGCTGATCCCGTCGTCCAGATACCCGGTTACAAAGACCAGAACCTTCCCGCCTACCGTGGTGGCATGGCTGAAATAGGCGTTTTGAAGCTCGAGGTTGCCGGAGTCCGGGATGCTCTGCACGTGGCTGAAGTGCAGGTTCTGCCCGATTTCCAGAACAGAGATCCCGCTGTCATTGTAACCGGCGACGACGACGAACGTCCGGCTCCCAATGGTGACGCTTGTAAGGCCGGAAGCGCCGTCGAGTTCGAGTGCCGGTGTGTCTGAGATACTGTCGACATGCGAGAGTGCGCCGGTGGACGGGTCGACGGAGAACAGGGAAAGGCCGTCGTCGAATTGACCACTGGCCAAAAGGTACGTCGATCCGCCGATCTCGAGACTTGTCAGTTGAAAGGCCCCGTCCAACTCAACGGTGCCGTCGTCTTCCACATCGGGCAGCGGCAGCAGTGTTCCGTTTGAGGTGAGTTCGAAAACGGCAATGCCATCGTCGACGATTGAGGCGACGTAGAGAAACGTGCGTCCGCCGATCGTCACGAGCTCAACATCGGCAGCGACCAGAAATTCAAGCGTTGGATCGTCGAACACGGTTGAGACAGTCTGAATGTCTGAAGGCAGTAGCGTCATTTTGCACTCCCGAGAAGCGATTGCAAAAGAGACCGTCGTCTGATGGGTGGCGGCGGTCAGCTTTGGGATGTGACCTGCTGTTCGTGCGTGGTTGCGGGTGTCATGATACCATGTTTTACAGGCATCTGAAACGTGGTCCGCGCGTGGTGTCCTTTTCCCATAAGGACCAAGGGGCTTGCGCCGTGTGCGCAGACAGGGTTGTTCAGGTCTTATTCGGCGCGAATCTGGCGCCAAACGCGCATCGGAACATTGACCTTAAGCTGAGCCGCACTTAGGACACGCTTTGTCGTGGCACGGGGCTGCGATACTAAGGAAAAGTTAGCACGATGTCTGATCTTCGCGAGACTGCAATGAGTTCGAAAGCCTGGCCCTTCGAGGAAGCGCGCCGGGTGCTCAAACGCTATCAGAAGCAGCCGCCCAAGAAGGGCTTCGTGCTGTTTGAGACGGGCTATGGCCCGTCGGGCCTGCCTCATATCGGCACCTTCGGCGAAGTGGCCCGCACCACGATGATCAAAACCGCTTTCGAGGTGATCAGCGATCTGCCCACCAAGCTCATCTGTTTTTCGGATGATCTGGACGGCATGCGCAAAGTGCCGGGCAATGTGCCCAACCAGGAGATGCTGAAAGAGCATCTGCAGAAGCCGCTCACCTCGGTGCCGGACCCGTTCGAGGAATTCGATAGCTTCGGCCATCACAACAACGCCATGCTGCGCCGTTTCCTCGACACCTTCGGGTTCGAGTACGAGTTCTATTCGGCCACCGAATACTACCGCTCCGGTGCTTTTGACGAGATCCTGAAACGCGCCTGCGAGAAGTATGACGCGATCATGGAGGTCATGCTCAAATCCCTGCGCGAAGAGCGCCGCCAGACCTATTCGATCTTCCTGCCGATCCACCCGGAAACCGGCCGCGTGCTCTATGTGCCGATGAAGAAGGTGGATGCGGAAAACCACACGATCACCTTCGACGATGAGACCGGCAAGGAATGGACGCTGCCTGTCACCGGCGGCAACGTTAAGCTGCAGTGGAAGCCCGATTTCGGCGCGCGCTGGGCGGCGCTGGAGGTCGATTTCGAGATGTACGGCAAGGATCACTCCACCAACACGCCGATCTACGACAGCATCTGCCGCATCCTTGGCTGGCCCGCGCCGGAGCATTTCACCTACGAGCTGTTCCTTGATGAGCACGGCCAGAAGATCTCCAAATCCTCCGGCAACGGCGTGTCGATCGACGAGTGGCTGACCTATGCCTCCACCGAGAGCCTTGCCTACTTCATGTATCAGAAGCCGAAAACGGCGAAGCGGATGCATTTCGACGTGATCCCGAAGGCGGTGGATGAATACCACCAGCAACTGCGCGCCTACCCGGATCAGGATCTGAAGGCCCAGTTGAACAACCCGGTCTGGCATATCCACGGCGGCGACGTGCCGATCTCCGACATGGTGGTGCCCTTCTCCATGCTGCTCAACCTCGCTTCCGTGTCCGGGGCCGAGGAGAAAGACAAGCTCTGGGGCTTCATCCAGCGCTATGCGCCCGAGGCCAGCCCCGAGGCCAACCCGCAGATGGATCAGGCCGCCGGTTTCGCCGTGCGCTACTACAATGATTTCGTGAAGCCCGCGAAGGTCTACCGCGCGCCGAGCGAGCAGGAGCGCGCCGCACTCACCGATCTGGTGGCCGCCCTGAAGGACATCGACGTGGCCAAGGCGATGATCGAGAAGAAGAACGCCGCGATGGGGCAGGAGGCCGATTTGTCGGGCTTCAGCTTCGAGGATGCGGACGATCTGCAGTCGCTGGTGTTCGCTGTGGGCAAGAACCACGGGTTCGAGAACCTGCGCGAATGGTTCGGCGCGCTTTACGAGGTGCTGCTGGGCGCAAGCCAGGGCCCGCGCTTCGGCGGCTTCATCGCGCTTTACGGGGTGGATGAGAGCATCGCGCTGATCGAAAGCGCGCTTGCAGGTGAGCTGGCCTGATAAGGGACCTAGCATTAATCTGGGAGAGGCGGCTCTTTGAGGCCGCCTTTTTCTTTGCCCGGGGCGCGCAGCGGCCCGGGCAGCGCCGGCCCGCCCCCATGGGGCGGCGCTGCCCTTTGTAGCGAAAAGTGACCCTGTTGGATCGAAAAAGGCCCGGCGCTCCCCCCGCGCCGGGCCTTGCTGTCTGGCTTGAGGGCCAATCCGCCGGACAGATGCGAACCTACCGCGCCCGCTGACCTTCCGCGTCGAAGTAATAGGCTTTCTCCGGCGCGAACCCGAGGCCGATGGTTTCATCCACCGCCACGTTGCTTTGGCCAAAAAGCCGCACCGTCATGTCCAGCCCCTCGGCATCCACGATCAGGTTCGTATCGCCGCCGAGGTGCTCCACATGGATCACGCGGCCTTTCAGCGGACCATCCGCGCTGAGCGTGATATCCTCCGGGCGAATGCCCAGCGTGCGCGGATCGCCCTCCGTCACGCGCGCGGCGGGCAGGAAGTTCATCGAGGGCGCGCCAAGGAAGCCCGCGACGAACTGGTTGGCGGGGTTGTTATAAAGCTCCATCGGCGAGCCGATCTGCTCCACGCGCCCGTCGCGCAGCACGACGATCTTGTCCGCGAGCGTCATGGCTTCGGTCTGGTCGTGGGTGACGTAGATCATCGAGGCGGCCAGCTGGCGGTGCAGGTTGGCGATCTCGATCCGGGTGTTCATCCGCAGGGCGGCGTCGAGGTTGGAGAGCGGCTCGTCGAACAGGAAGAGCTTGGGCTGGCGTACGATGGCGCGGCCGATGGCGACGCGCTGGCGCTGACCGCCCGAAAGCTCGGACGGGCGGCGGTCAAGGTAGGCGCCCAGATCCAGCATCCGGCTGGCTTCCTGCACGCGGGCCTCGATCTCGTCCTTGGAAACCTTCGCCTGTTTCAGCGCCAGCGCCATGTTGCCGCGCACAGTGAGATGCGGGTAGAGCGCGTAGGACTGGAACACCATCGCGATGCCGCGCTTGGCAGGCGGTGTGGCGTTCACCTGTTCGCCGGCGATGTTGATCTCGCCGGAGGTGGCATCCTCCAGCCCCGCGATCACGCGCAGCAGGGTGGATTTCCCGCAGCCCGAGGGGCCGACGAAGACGACGAATTCGCCGTCTTCCACGTCTAGGTTGATGTCTTTCAGCACCTCCACGGGGCCGAAGGATTTGCAGACGTTGGTGAGGGAGAGGGCGGTCATGTCAGGCCTCCTTCAGATCAATGGGTTGGCCGGTGCGAATGCTTTCGTCGGCGGCAAGGCAGATGCGCAGCGATTGCACGGCATCCTGCATGTGGCGGGTTAGGTCTGTGCCTTCAGCGATGGCCCGCAGCATGTAGGCCTGCTCGGCGTCACAGAGTTCCTGATGGCCGGGTTCATCTGGCATCTCGATGGTGCGGTCACTTTTAGAAGTGTGCACAAGTAGACCGCCGACCTTGGTGTGGCCGTCGATATCGCTGCTTGCGCCCTTGTTGCCATCGGTGATGGAGACAGAGCCGTTGGGCGAAACGATGTCTTTCACGAAGAAGGCGGTTTCGCTCATCATCGGGCCCCAGCCGGCCTCGTACCAGCCCACAGAGCCGTCCTCGAAAATCACCTGGAACTGGCCGTAGTTATACATGTCGGGCGCGATTTCGTCAGAGAGCCGCAGGCCCATGCCGTGCACGCGCGCCGGTTTGGCGTCGGTGATCTGGCACATGACATCCACGTAATGCACGCCGCAATCCACGATCGGGCTTGTCGTCTGCATCAGCGCCTTGTGGGTTTCCCATTCCGCGCCCGAGGATTGCTGGTTCAGGTTCAGGCGGAACACGTAAGGCCCGCCAAGGCCGCGCGCTTCCTTGATGAGCCGCACCCAGGAGGGGTGGTGGCGCAGGATATAGCCGACAACGAGCTTGCGATTGTTGGCTTTCGCGCAGGCCACGACGCGCTCGGCATCGGCCACGGTGGTGGCGAGCGGTTTCTCCACGAACACATGCGCCCCGGCTTCCATTGCAGCGCAGGCGTAGTCGGCGTGGCTGTCGGAGTAGGTCGCGATGACGACGAGATCGGGTTTGGTGGCCGCGAGGGCGTCGTGGAAGTCGCTGAAGGCGGGGTATGCAGACAGCGCGGGATGGTCCACGCGGCCGGAGCGGTTCACGAGGCCGACGATTTCGGCGTCAGCGTGGTGATGGTGGGCCAGCGCATGGGAGAGGCCCATGTTGCCAAGGCCGGCGATGAGAACGCGTGTCATAGGCGGGCTCCTTGATTGACGGCAAGCGGAAGCCGGGGCGCAGAGACCCGCGGGGTGGCGCAATCGCGCCGCCCCATGGGGGCGGGTCGGCGCGGCCCGGCGGCGGGGCCGCCGGGCGATACCAGCGATGGACGGTGCATTTTCCCCCCACCCGCGGCCGGGGGCAGCCCTCTGTTGGAGGTCCGGGCGAAAATCATTTCACCGCTCCCGAGGTGATGCCGCGAATGAGCTGGCGCGAGAAGATCACGTAGAGGATCAGCACCGGCAGGATCGCCATGGAGAGCGCGGAGAGCACCGCGTTCCAATCCGTCACGAACTGGCCGATGAAGACCTGCGAGCCCAGCGTGAGCGTCTTGGTTTCTTCTGCCGGCGCAAGGATCAGCGGGAACCAGAGGTCGTTCCAGATCGGGATCATGTTGAACACCGCCACCGTCGCCATTGCCGGCCGCACCAGCGGCAGCACGAGGCGGAAGAAGATGGTGTATTCGCTCAACCCATCGATGCGGCCTGCGTTCTTCAGGTCGTCCGAGACCTGCCGCATGAACTCGCTGAGAATAAACACCGCCAGCGGCAGCCCTTGCGCGGTGTAGACAAGGATCAGCGCCCAGAGCGTGTTCACGAGGCCCGTGGCCACCATCATTTCAAGAATGGCCACGGTGCCGATGCGGATCGGGATCATGATCCCGAGCGCCAGATAGAGCCCCATCACGAGGTTGCCCTTGAAGCGGTATTCGGCCAGCGCGAAGGCGGCCATGGCGCCAAAGAGCAGCACGAAGAACAGCGAGGCCACCGTCACGATCAGCGAGTTCTGGAAGTAGAGGAAGAAATCCCCCTGCTTCATCACCGTCTGGTAGCCGATCAGGCTGAAGGTCTCGCTGTCGGGCAGCGCCAGCGGTTCGCGGAAGATGGCTTTGCGCGTCTTGAAGGAGTTGATGAGGATCACGAAGACGGGGAAGAGGGCAATGATCGTGTAAAGGATCAGCGCGCCGTGCATCGCGAAGAGGTTGAGCGGGTTAGTGCGGGCCTTGTGCATTCTCTCAACTCCTCACAGCTGGTAGCGGCGCAGGCGGGTCTGGATCCCGAAGAGGTAGATGCAGACGCCCACGAGGATGATGGCGAACATGGCTCCGGCGATGGCCGATCCCATGTGCGGATCGCCCAGTTGCAGTTGGAAGCCGAAGAAGGTGCGGTACATGAAGGTGCCGAGGATGTCGGTGGAGAAATCCGGCCCCGCCAGC
Source organism: Pseudoruegeria sp. SHC-113 (assembly GCF_025376885.1). Lineage (NCBI taxonomy): Bacteria > Pseudomonadati > Pseudomonadota > Alphaproteobacteria > Rhodobacterales > Roseobacteraceae > Pseudoruegeria > Pseudoruegeria sp. SHC-113. Next base: position 2,788,435 of record NZ_JAHUBR010000001.1, on the reverse strand, counting down.
GCGCCCTGCGCGGCGTAGATCAGGTCGAACGCGTTGAAATTGCCCACGAATGTGAGGATCGAGATGATCCCGATGGAGGGCAGGATCAGCGGCAGCTTGATCTTCCAGAAGGCGGCCATGCCGGTGATGCCGTCGATCTCGCCGGCTTCCAGGATTTCTTCGGGGATCGACAGCAGCGCGGCGTAGATCAGCATCATCGGGATGCCGACGAACTGCCACACGGAAATCAGCGCCAGCGTGGTGAGGGCGTATTCTTCCTTGCCCAGCCAGGGCGCGAAAAGCGATTTCAGACCGACTGCATCGAGCATGCTCGGCGCGATGCCCCAGATCGGCGAAAGGATCAGCTTCCAGGCGAAGCCGACGATCACGAAGCTCAGGATCGTGGGGATGAAGATGGCGGAGCGGTAGAGCGCGGCGAAACGCAGGCGCGGGTGGCTCAGGATGGCGGCCAGCGCCACGCCGATCGGGTTCTGCACCAGCATGTGGATCAAAAAGAACCAGAAGTTGTTGCCAAGCGCGTTCCAGAACGCCTCGGACCAGATCGGATCGCCAAACAGCGTGCGGAAGTTCTGCATGCCGACGAAAACGCGGGCCTGATCGACCTCGCTGTAAAGGGCGAGGCGCAGCGTGTTGAACAGCGGAAAGATCATCACGGCGGTGTAGACAAGCACGGCCGGAGCCAGGAACACCACGATGTGCCAGCGGATACGGGGCATTAGGGAAAACCTCCTTGGGAGTGTCCGGGCGCGCGTACAGGCGCGCCCGGATCAGGTCGCAGTAACGGGAGGGGTTACTGCTGCGGTGCGAACCAGGAGGCGAGGCCGTCCTGCAGTTTCTGGCCAAGGGCTTCCGGCGTTTCGGTGCCCTTGATCGCCGCCACGGACGCGCCCCAGGTCTCGTTTTCGAGGTTCGGGGTGCCGCGCGACAGGATCTGGTAGGTGGAGCGGATCGTGCTTTCGCACTCGCTGCGCCAGCCCACGAATTCCTGCGCCAGCGGATCTTCCATCGGCACGTCGAAGTTCGACAGCGAGAAGAAGCCCGGCAGGGCGTTGGCGTAGATCGAGGCGAACTCTTCGGAGCCGACCCACTCAAGGAAGGTCTTGGCGGCTTCCATGTTCGGGGAGGCTGCGTTCAGGCCCACGGCGATGTCGGTGTGATCCGAGATGTAGCAGGTGTCGCCCGCGGCTTTCACCGGCGGCTTGAACGCGCCCATCTCGAAATCGGCCAGCGCGTTGAAGCCGGTGATTTCCCAGGAGCCTGCCGGGTAGATCGCTGCGCGGCCCAGCGTGAAGAGGTTCTGGCTGTCGGGGTAGGTCTGGGCTTCAAAGCCGTCACCCAGGTAAGCGCCCCATTTGGCCAGCGTCGCGTAAGGCGCAACCCAGGCTTCGTCGGTGAGCTTCTGCTCGCCGTTGATCAGCGCAAGGCGGCCTTCTTCGCCTTTCCAGTAGTTCGGGCCGATGTTGTTGTAGCCCATGGTGGCGGCTTCCCACTGGTCATTTGTGCCCATGGCCATCGGGATGTAGGTGCCGTCTTCCTTGATGGTCTCCAGCGCGGCGAAGAATTCGTCTTCGGTCTGCGGAACCTCGAGGCCCAACTCGGCGAAAGCGTCCTTGTTGTAGATGAAGCCGTGGATCACGGAGGCCATCGGCACGCAGAAGGTGGCCGCGCCGTCGTCGGTCTGCCAGGCGGATTTGGCCACGTCAGAGAAGTTGGCCATGGCCCCAAGGCCGGAGAGATCGGCGAGGTGGCCGGCGTCATAGAGCGCGAGCGAGGCGTCGAACGGGCGGCAGGTGATCAGATCGCCCGCGGAGCCTGCGTCCAGCTTGGAGTTCAGCACGGCGTTGTATTCGGCCGGGGCGGAGGGGGTGAATTTCACCTTGATGCCGGGGTTGGCGGCTTCGAAGGCGGGGATGATCTTTTCCTGCCACAGGGCGAGGTCATCGTTGCGCCAGCTTTCGATGGTGATCGTGGTGTCCTGCGCGGCAGCAGCGCCGGCGAGGCAGGTGCTGGCCATCAGGGTCAGCAGGGCGTGTTTGGTCTTCATGGTTCCCTCCAGGTTGGGTTGGTCAGGCCGGTGTTCCCGGCTTTTCGAGTAAAGTGAACGCGCGGCGCAGTACGCCGCCCGAGGCCGAAAGAAGTGCCTCGGCTTCCGCCGTGCTGGCAGCACCGCGGGCAATCAGGACGGCGGGTTTGACCGCGCCATCGGTTGTGGCAAGCGCCGCGCGGGCCGCCTCGCGCGGCACATCGGCGGCGGCGGCAACGATGCCTTCGGCCCGTGCGCGCAGCTTGATGTTGGTGGCTTGCACGTTGACCATCAGCCCATCGTGCACATGGCCAAGCTCGATCGCCATCAGCGTCGAGAGCGTGTTGAGCGCGATCTTTTGCGCGGTGCCTGCGCCCATGCGGGTGGCACCGGCCACAGGCTCGGGCGGGGTGGGCAGGAAGATCGGGTGATGGGCGGCTTTCAGCAGTGGCGCATCAGCATTGTTGGCGATGGCGATCACGGCGGCGCCGTTTTCGCGCGCCGCTTCAGCTGCCGCGCAGGTGTAGGGCGTGCGGCCTGATGCGGCGACGGTGATCACGCAATCCTGCGGCCCGGCCAGCGCGCCGACAGCGGCCCCGGCCTCGGCGTCATCTTCGGTCCCACCGGGCATGGAGCTGTCCTGCGGGACACCCCCTGCCATATGGATTCGCACCTGCGCGGTGTCGATCCCGAAGGTGCCTTCCAATTCCAGAGCGTCCGCGAGGGCCATGAGTGCCGACGAGCCAGCGGCCACATAATGCAGTGTGCCCCCGGCGCGGATCGTGGCGGCCATGGCAGCGGCAGCGGGGGGCAGGCTATCGGCGCAGGCTGTTGCGGCGCGGGCAGCCTCGGCCTGCGCGGCAAAGAGAAACGCGGCCGCCTCAGCCGGGGCGCGTTGATCCAACCCCTCCGACTCAGGCCTGCGCTCTTCTGTGCCTTGCTGTGCCATGCGATTCTCCCCCTTGGTTGTCGCTAGGATACCTTTTAGATACCATTTGTCTACCATTTTATGGTCTGGTTCGGTTTTGCGCCTGATTTGAAAGGAAAATTGAAGATTTTGCTGCATTTGGTATCTAAAAGGTATTTAAATTGGCAGAGAGGTATCGTATCACTGTCCGCATGAGACACGACTCGCACATCATCGCCGTGGATGGTGGCGGCACTCGGTGCCGCTTCTTGATCGAGGGCTGCGGGCAGCGCCACGCGGTGGAGCTGGGCGCCGCCAATGTGACCACCGGCTTTGCCACGGCCACGGCTGTGCTGCGCGAAGGCATCGCGGCGCTGGGCGCGGCGGCGGGCCTTTCGGAAGCCGCCCTGCGCGCCACGCCCGCTTTCATCGGCCTTGCGGGCGTGAAGGGCGACAGCATGATCGCCCGCGTCGCGCAGGCGCTGCCACTGGATCATGTGCGCGTCGATGAAGATCGCCCCGCCGCCATCCGCGGCGCTTTGGGCGCGCGGATCGGGGCCGTGGCCCATTGCGGCACCGGCTCCTTCCTTGGGCGTCAGGCCCCGGACGGGCTGCGCGTGCTCGGCGGTTGGGGCACGGTTCTGGGCGATGAGGCCTCGGCCTATTGGGTGGGCCGCCAATTGCTCTCCGCCGCCGTGAACGCCGAAGACGGTATCCTGCCGCGCACGGGCGTGATCGAGGGCCTTTCAGACATTTTCGACGGCCCGCAGGCCATCGTGAGCTTCGCGTTCGAAGCTCCGCCGCGCGAGGTGGCCGCGCTGGCCCAACGCGTGACGCAAGCCGCGGCCGGGGGTGATCCCGTAGCCCGTCAGATCCTGCAGGAGGGCGCCGCCTACCTGATGCGCAGCCTTTCGCATCTCGGCTGGCAGCCGGGCGAGCCGCTGTGCTTCACCGGCGGCATCGGCCCCCATTACACCGATTACCTTCCGCCGGAGGCGCGCGCCTCGATTGCCGCGCCCGAAGGCAGCACCATGGACGGCGCGCTCGCGCTGGCCCGCGATTTCAGCGAGGCATTGGCAGCATGACGATCACCGAGTTCCTGACCCCGGAAGACTGGCTCGGCAAGGGCACCGGCCCGCGCTACGTGCAACTGCGCCGCCGCCTTGAAGAGGCCATCGAGCAGGGCATCCTCTCGCCAAACGCCTCGCTGCCGCCAGAGCGCGAGCTGGCCGAACTGACAGGGCTATCGCGCGTCACCGTGCGCAAGGCCATTCAGGAACTCGTTGCCAAGGGCGCGATCATCCAGCGGCAGGGATCGGGCTCCTTCGTGCGCGATGCCGCGCCGCGGGTGGAGCAATCGCTCTCCGTGCTCACCTCCTTCTCGGAAGACATGCAGCGGCGTGGGCTGGAAACGCGCTCCACCTGGCTGGAGCGGGGCGTTTTCATGCCGTCGCCGGAAGAAATGGTGGCGTTGGGGCTCGGTGCGGATGCCTCCGTGGCCCGCATCGCCCGGATCCGCGAAGCCGGCGGCAAGCCCATGGCCATCGAACGCGCGGCCCTGCCGACCGACATCCTGTCGAACCCACTTCTGGTGACAACCTCGCTCTACGAGGTGCTGGAAGCCGAAGGCCTGCGCCCGGTGCGCGCCATTCAGAAAATCTCGGCCATCAACCTCGAAGAGGATGACGCGGCTCTGCTGGATGTGGAGCCGGGCGTCGCCGGGCTGAGCATCCAGCGCACTTCCTACCTGGCCAGCGGCCGGGTGGCCGAATTCACACGATCCACCTACCGCGGTGACGCCTACGATTTCGTGGCCGAGCTGCGGCTTTCCAACGCGAAGGACAAGAGATGAACGCACAGACCACGCAGATGCGCCGCGAGATCGAAGAGATCCCGGTGGCCGTCGAGCGCCTGCTGAGCGAAGGGCAGGGCGGTATCACCGCCGCCGCCGAAGCGATCCGCGCCGCTGACCCGGCCTTGCTGGTATCCGTTGCCCGGGGCTCTTCCGATCACGCCTGCACCTACCTGAAATACGCAAGCGAGCTGCTGCTGGGCCTGCCGATGGCCTCCGTCGGCCCCTCGGTGGCTTCGGTTTACGGCGCGGAGCTGAAACTGGCGCGCGCCGCCTGCATCTCGGTTTCCCAATCGGGCAAGAGCCCAGACATCGTGGAGATGACGCGCAGCGCTCGCGCGGGCGGGGCCTATGCCGTGGCGATCACCAATGATCTGACTTCGCCGCTGGCGCAAACCGCCAACGCCGCCCTTGGCATCTGCGCCGGGCCGGAGCTTTCGGTGGCCGCCACGAAAACCTTCGTCACCTCGCTCGTGAGCGGGCTGTGGCTGCTGGCTGAGTGCAAGCAGGACAAAGCGCTGCTCGATGCCATCCGCCTGCTGCCCGCTGAGCTTGATGCCGCTACGCGCTGCGACTGGAGTGCAGCGGTTGATGCGATCACCGGCTCCTCGCTCTACACGCTGGGGCGCGGGCCGTCTTGGGCGATCTCCAACGAAGCAGCCCTGAAGTTCAAGGAAACCTGCCAGATCCACGCCGAGAGCTATTCCTCGGCGGAGGTGCTGCATGGGCCGGTTTCGATCGTGGATCAGGATTTCCCGGTGATCGGCTTTGCCGCGGCCGATGCCGCTGAAGGCGCGCTGGTGGATGTGGCCGCGCAGATCGCTGGCAAGGGCGCGCAGGTCTTCGTGACGTCTGACAAGGCCCATGGCGGCGCGCAGGTGCTTGCCCATCAGCGCACCAGCCATTGGCTGACCGATCCGATCGCGCTCATCGTGTCGTTCTATGCGATGGTGGAGCAGGTCGCCGCGAAGCGCGGGATCAACCCGGACGCCCCGCGCCACCTCAAGAAAGTGACGGAAACCGTCTGATGGCCGGACGCACCCTCTATTGTGGCGGCGCGCTGTTTGACGGCGCGCGGCTGCATCCCGAGGCCGGGCTGCTGATCGAGAGCGGCCGGGTTGCGGCCATCGGGGCAGGGCCGGAGACGCCTGCCGATGTGATGGTGGATCTGCAGGGTGATATCCTCTGCCCTGGCTTCGCCGATCTGCAGGTCAACGGCGGCGGCGGCGTAATGTTCAATGACGCGCCCACGCCGGAAACGCTGGCCACGATCGCTCAGGCGCATATGGGGCTGGGGGCGGGGGTGATCCTGCCGACGCTGATCACCGATACGCCCGAACAGACCCGCGCCGCCATCGCCGCCGCTATTGAAGCGGTGCGGGGGGGCGTGAAGGGGATCGGAGGGCTGCACCTTGAGGGGCCGCATCTTTCCGTGGCCCGCAAGGGCGCACATTCCGCCGCGCTGATCCGCCCGATGGAGGCAGAGGATCTTGCCGCCCTTCTGGCCGCCGCTGAAGCGCTGCCCGCGCTGATGGTGACAGTCGCGCCGGAGAACGTGACGCCCGATCAGGTCAGCGCGCTGGCAGGCGCGGGTGTGATCGTCTCGCTCGGCCATACCGACACCGATTACGACACCGCCATGGCCTACCAAGAAGCGGGCGCGGCGTGCGTCACTCACCTGTTCAACGCCATGAGCCAGATGGGCAACCGCGCCCCCGGCGTCGTTGGGGCGGCTTTGGACAATAGCGGGCTGGCTGCTGGGCTTATTGCGGATGGCATCCATGTCCACCGCGCCTCGATCCGCGCCGCATGGGCGGCCAAACAGGGCCCCGCGCCGATCTTCCTTGTCTCGGATGCGATGTCGCCAGCGGGCACCGATCAGGCACGCTTCACGCTGAACGGGCGGGAGATCCGCCGCGAGGCGGGGCGCCTGACGCTGGCCGATGGCACCTTGGCCGGGGCGGATCTGGATCTGACCACCGCCATTGGCGTGCTGCACCGCGCAGTTGGCGTTCCACTGGCCGATGCCTTGCGCGCGGCTACGAGCGCGCCGGCCGATGTGGCCGGGCTTGCGGAAGCATGCCGTATCCGCGTGGGGGAACCCGATCCCGTGCTGCGCGTGGCGGCGGATTTCTCGGGCTGCAGCTGGGTGCTGGCCCCCTAAGCCGCTTTCTGAACGCCTGTTCAGACTAGCTGGAGAGCGTGAGGAGGGCGCGGCGCAGGGCGGCGGCCTCTTCCGCGCTCAACCGCGCCAGCAGCGCCGCATCGTAACGGCGCGCCTCTTCCACCAGATCGCGGTAGACCTTGGCCCCGGCGGGGGTGAGCGTCAGATGCTCAAGCCGCCTGTCGCCCTCGTCTTTCTCGCGCTTGAGGTAGCGTTTGTCCTCCAGCGCCTTCACCGCGCGGCTGATCTTGGTCTTATGCGTCTTGGCACGCTCGACGATCTCTTTCGCGGTCATGTCACCGTAGCGCCCGAGGTGGAACAGCACCCGCCACTCGCTGCGCAGGATGCCGTAGCGCCCCTTGTAGATCTTCTGAAACCCCAGCCCGCAGGCCTCGGCGGACTGGTTCAGCAGGTAGGGCAGGAAATCCTGCAGATCGAAGGCGTCATCTATGGGCATGGGGCGATCATGGGGTGGGGGCGCAAGCGTTGCAACCGGTTACAGCCGGGCTGCCTCGCGCTGCAAGGGCAAAGTTTTCCTTGCCGGGGCGCTATGTTCCGCTAAGGAAAGGCCAAAGCACGCAAGGCCAAGGAGTTTCAGGCATGGCAAAGCGCATCGCGCTGGTGGCGCATGACGCCCGCAAGGAGATCATCGTGGAGTGGGCGCGGGAAAACGCCACGCAACTCGCGGGCTTCTCGATCTGCGCGACCGGCACAACCGGCGGGCGGCTGCAGGCCGAGGCCGGACTTGAGGTCGAGCGTCTGCTTTCGGGCCCCCTTGGCGGGGACGCCCAGCTTGGCGCGATGATCGCGGAAGGGCGGCTCGATGCGCTGTTCTTCTTCATCGACCCGCTTTCGGCGCTGCCCCATGATGTGGACGTCAAAAGCCTGCTGCGGCTGGCGATCCTCTATGACACGCCGCTTGCGATCAACAAGGCCACCGCGGATGCGGTGCTGTCGCATCTCGCGCAGGCCTAGGATTTCGGCCGCGCGGGGCTATCTGATAAAGCAGTCCCCACCACGGAGAGCCCCATGCCCCTGCTGATCGACACTTCCGCGCCTGTGCTCGTGACCGGGGCCACGGGCTATGTGGCCGGCTGGATCGTGAAGGCGCTGCTGCAGGCGGGAGTCACCGTGCACGCCGCCGTGCGCGCGCCTGAGGACGAGGCCAAGACATCCCATCTGCGCGCCATCGCTGAGGCCGCGCCCGGCACGCTCACCCTGTTCAAGGCCGACCTGCTGGATCAGGGCAGCTACGCGCAGGCCATGGCGGGCTGCGGGACAGTCTTTCACACCGCCTCGCCCTTCACGCTGAACGTGCAAGATGCGCAGGCGGATCTGGTGGACCCGGCAGTTCTGGGCACGCGCAACGTGCTAGAAACCGCCAGCGCCACGCCCTCGGTGCGCCGGGTGGTGCTCACAAGCTCCGTCGCCGCGATCTATGGCGACAACGCCGACATCGCGAGCGCCCCCGGCGGGCGGCTGGATGAATCGGTCTGGAACACGACGTCCTCGCTCACTCACAACCCCTATTCCTATTCCAAGACGAAAGCCGAGCAGGCGGCATGGGAGATGGCGCAGGCGCAAGCGCAGTGGGATCTGGTGGTGGTGAACCCCAGCCTCGTGATCGGCCCGGCGCTTCAAGCCCGGCCCACGAGCGAAAGCTTCAGTGTTCTCAGGCAGATGGCCTCCGGCCGGATGAAAGCCGGCGCGCCGCGCTGGGGCATTGGCTGCGTGGATGTACGCGATCTGGCGCAGGCGCATCTGGCCGCCGCTTACCTGCCCGAGGCCGAGGGGCGCAACATCGTCTCTGCCGTAGACACCGATTTCGTTCAGATGGCCGCAACACTCCTGCCGAGCTACGGCGCGGCCTATCCGCTGCCGCGAAAGGCGCTGCCGAAATGGCTTGTCTGGCTCATCGCGCCGCTGGCCAGAATGAGCCGGCAGTCCGTCACCCGCAATGTGGATGTGCCGTTTCGGGCCGACAATACGAAGGCCGTGAAAGCCCTTGGGCTCAGCTATCGCCCGCTCGCGGAGTCCATGACGGATATGTTCGCCCAGATGATCGAGAGCGGCCAGATCGCCAAGCGCTAACCGGCCTCATAGAGCTCGATGGGCAGCCCATCGGGATCGGCAAAGAAGGTGAAACGCGCGCCGGTATAGGGGTCGACGCGCACCGGCTCGCAAGCCACGCCGTGGCCCTCCAGCCGCGCGATTTCCTCCGCAATATCGGCCACCCGAAACGCCAGATGCCGCAGCCCGCAGGCCTCGGGCCGGCTCAGGCGCGCTGGCGGCTCGGGGAAGGAAAACAGCTCCAGCTGCCCGCCGCCCGGCACCTGCAGGTCGAGCTTCCACGAGTTGCGCTCCGCCCGATGCGCCTCATGCAGGATCGTGCAGCCCAGAACCTCGGTATAAAACGCCTTGGAGCGCGCGTAATCCGACGCGATCAGCGCGATATGGTGCAGCCCCGTGATCATGCCGGGCCCTCCTTCCTACTCCGGCGGGCCCAGTAAACGCCCCGGATATGAATCTTTTCCAAACCCGTGTCGAAATCCGGCAAGGGCAGGCGTCCTTGAGGTATAGACCCCCTATTAGAAAAGGAAACTCCCATGCAATACATGCTTCTGATCTACGGTGATCCCGCCCTCGAACCGGCCGAGGGTACCCCGGACTTCGATGCGATGATGGAGGGCTACTTCCATCTGAGCGAGAAGATGAAAGCCGACGGCGTGATGCTTGGCGGCGAGGGGCTGATGGGCGTGGAAACCGCCACCTCCCTGCGCGTGCGCGGCGGCAAGGTCGAGACGATGGACGGCCCCTTCGCCGAAACGCGCGAGCATCTGGGCGGCTACTACGTGATCGACGTGCCGGATCTGGACGCGGCGCTCACCTATGCCGCGCTGATCCCCTCGGCCCTCTATGGCACGGTCGAGGTGCGCCCGGTCATGGATTACAGTTCGGCCGGGTAGGCGATGAGCAAGCCACCCGCTTCCGCCAGCGCGATCACGGTGTCCAGAGAGCTGGAGGCCGTGATGCGGGCTGAGCGGGGGCGGCTTCTGGCCGTGCTGGCGGCAGGCTTACGCGATCTGGATCTCGCCGAGGAGGTCTTACAGGAAGCGGCGGTAAGCGCGTTGTCCCATTGGGGGCGCAGCGGGCTCCCGGCGTCTCCGGCGGGCTGGCTGCTGCAGGTCGCGCGGCGCAAGGCGATTGACCGGATGCGGGCGGGCCAGCGGGATGGGCAGAAGGCGCAAGCCTTGGCGCTGTTGGCAGAGGCGGAGGCGGAGGCGCCGCAGGAGATCCCCGATGAGCGCCTGCGGCTGATCTTTGCCTGCTGTCACCCGGCTTTGGAGCCGAAATCCCGCGTGGCGCTCACCCTGCGCAGTGTCTGTGGGCTGAGCACGCCAGAAATCGCGCGCGCTTTTCTGGATACTGATGCCACCATGGGCCAGCGCATCAGCCGCGCGAAGGCCAAGATCGCGGCGGCGGGCATTCCCTTTGCAGTGCCGGCGTCTGGGCTTTGGCCCGAGAGGCTCGCGGCGGTTCTGACGACGGTCTATCTGATTTTCACCACCGGCTATGTGGCCGGCCCCGGAGAACCGCGCGATTTGTGCCGGGAGGCGGAGTTCCTGATGCGGCTGATCAACGGGTTGCGCCCGGAAGAGCCCGAGATCGAGGGCGCGCTGGCGATGATGTTGCTCACGGGGGCGCGGCGGGCGGCGCGCATAGGTGCCGATGGCGCGGCCCTGCCGCCGGGCGAACAACCGCGGGAACTGTGGGATGCGGCGAAGCTTTCCGAGGGGCGCGCGCTGCTGGCGCAGGCCATGGCGCGCCGCGCGCCGGGGCCGTTCCAGATCAAGGCGGCGATCTCGGATTGCCAGATGGCGGAGCCGGGCCCCGACTGGCCCCAGATCGCCGCCCTGTACGGGGCCTTGCTGGCCCATGAGCCCACCGCCGTTGTCCGGCTCAACGCGGCCGTGGCGCTGGCCGAGGCCGGAGAGCCGGCGCAAGGATTGGCGCTGGTGGAGCGCCTTGAGGCCGAGCTTTCCGAGTTTCAGCCCTGGCACGCCGCCCGCGCCGCCTTGCTGGCGCGGCTCGGCAGGCCGGGGGAGGCCGCGCAGGCTTATGACATCGCGATCAAAGGCGCGCCCACGCAAGCCGAGGCGCTGTTTCTGGCCAAGAAGCGCGCAGCACTTGAGGGCTTTGCCTAAGGGAGAAAGCGGGCCGAGAAGCGATCCAGCAAAGCCGGATCGGGCGGGCGGCCGGTGAAGCCCAGCAGGTAGCCTTCGATCCGCGCCATGCGGGCCTCCATCGGTTCGCGCACGTCCAGCGCGTGGTAGCCGAGCTGCATGAAATAGAGGATGCGCGCGCGGATGTCGGCCTCGTAGGGGCTGTAGCCGTGGCGGGCGAACATTTGCGTCACGCTGGCGATCCGCCGCGCATCCGCCGCGTCGATCCTTGCACGCACCGCGGCATCCCTGCGCGCCCATTCGCGCACTGCGAAATCCAACCCCTGATCGAACAGCGCCGGATCCACGAAACAGGTGAAGAAATTGCACACGGCCTCCCCGATGGAAGCGGCGGGCTCTTCGCAATGGGCAAGGATCGTTGCGGTGTTATGGGCCTCCCACTCCGCCAGCAGCGCCTCGAGCAGATCGGGGCGGCTCTTGAAATACCAGTAGAAACTGGAGCGCGAGACGCCGAGCCGGGTGCTCAAGGGCAGGATCTTCACCTCGCCCACACCATCGCTCACCAGCACGTCGCGCGCGGCGCGCAGCCAGTCGGCGCGGGTAGCCTTGGTGTGGGCGAGGTGCGTCTCGGAGGCGGGGCTTGCGGCCATGGATCAGCTTTCGGGCGGGGCACCGCCCTCGGCGGTGCGTTTGGCGATGAAGGCGCGCATCTGATCGGCGCGCGCCTGATCTACGGCCACCGTGGGGCCCTGTGCAAGGAGGCCTTCCCAGATCGCCGTGGCCCGCTGCGAGGCATCCTGCGCGCCGGCCTCCTGCCACGTGCCGAAGTTGGCGGTTTCGGCCACCAGCGGCTGATAGAACTCGCTCTGGTAGCGGGCCATCGTCTGGCCGGTGGCGAAGAAATGCCCGCCGGGAGCGACCTCGGCCAGCGCATCGAGCCCGATCTCGGCCTCCCCGGCTTGGGTCGCGGCGCACATCTCCGCCACCATCTGCAAGACTTCCAGATCGCAGATCATCTTCTCGAAAGACACGGTCAGTCCGCCCTCCAGCCAGCCCGCCGCGTGGATCACCACCGTGGCCCCGGCCATGAGGCAGCCCCAGAGGCCGAATTGCGTTTCGTTGGCGGCCTGCGCGTCGTTGAGGTTGGCCGCCGATCCGGCCGCGCTCCGCCACGGCAGGCCGATGTGGCGCGCCAGTTGCCCAGCCGCGAGCGAGGCCTTGAAATGCTCCGGCGTGCCGAAAGCGGGGCTGCCGGATTTCATGTCCACGTTGGAGGTGAAGGTGCCATAGCAGACCGGCGCGCCGGGGCGGGCGAGTTGCGCCAGCGTGATCGCGGCCAGCGCCTCGGCATGGCTTAAGGTGATCGCGCCCGCCACTGTGATCGGGGCCATCGCACCCATCAGCGTGAAGGGCGTGATGATCGAGACCTGCCCGGCGCGGGCGAAATCGATGAGCCCCTGCGCCATGGGAATATCCAGCGTGCGGGGGCTGTTGGTGTTGATGATCGTGTAGCAATGGCTGGCGCTGTGGAACGCCGTATCAGACAGCCCGCGAAAATCGCGCAGCATCTCGAAACTGTCCTGCACCTGCGGCGTGCCGCGGGCGAAGATGAAGGGCAGTTTGTCTGAGAGCGTAAGCTGTGCCTCCAGCGTGAAATAGTGGCGCAGGTGGGTGGGGATGTCCTGCGGCTCGACCACGGGCGGGATCATGTGCAGCACGTCAAAGGCCTGTGTGAGCTGGACGAACTCGCGGAAATCCTGCCCCGATCCGGGCCGCCGCCCGCGCTTCAGATCGGTGGCATGGGGCGCGCCTGCGCCGGGCTGGAATACCAGCGCGCCGGGCTCCAGCACCAGATCCCGGTGCCGCGCTCCCGCACGGCAGGGGATGCTGCGCGGGGCCGAGGCCAGCGCGGCCTCCACCATCTCGCGCCCGATATGGACCATCTCGCCATCCGCCGCGATGCGCGCGCCACCGGCTTTGAACAGCGCGCGGGCCTCGGGCAGCAGCACCTTGACCCCGAGGCGTTCCAACACCTCCAAAGCCGCTTCGTGGATGGCCACCACGCGATCTTGCGAGAAGAGGGCCATCGGCGGGAAGGGGTTGCGCAAATTGCGGTAGTTCACCTCGCGCTTCGGCGGTGGGGCCTCGGCGCGTGCGCGCCTTCCGCCGCCTGCGCGCCGCCTCCCGCTCATAGGCGCATCGCTTTGCCGGTAGGATCATAGGGGGAGGCGGCGATCACCTCAGCGGCGCGCTCCACGCCCACCACATGCACCGAGAGCGCCGTGCCTGCGTCAGCGCAATCGGCCTCCACCAACGCCATGGCGAGCGAGGCCCCCACGGTGTGGCCATAGCCGCCTGACGTCACGAAGCCGACCTTGCGCCCCTCGCACCAGACAGGCTCATAGCCGCTCGCATCCGCATCGCCGTCTGCGATTTTTACGGTCACCAAGCGGCGCGCTGGGCCGTTGCCGTTGGCTTCTGACCTAGCGGCTGTGCGCCCCAGAAAATCGCCCTTCTCCCAGTCGATCCAGCGATCCATCCCGGTTTCGCCCGGCGTATAGGCCTGCGTGAACTCCCGGCTCCAGATGCCAAAGCTCTTCTCCAGCCGCAGGCTCAGTAGCGCGTTGAAGCCGACTTCCTTCAGGCCCAGCCCTTCGCCCGCTTTCAGAAGCGCGCGGCGCAGGGCGGCGTGATCGCCCATGCGGCAGTTGATCTCGAAGCCCAGCTCCCCCGTCACCGACATTCGCGCCACATGGGCCCGGATCAGGCCGATGTCAAAACGCCCGCAGCCCATGAAGGGCAGGGCGCCCACGGCGTCTTCGCTCAGGCGTTCGATCACCTTGCGCGCGTTGGGGCCAGAGAGCGAGAAGCCCGCCACTTCCTCCCCCAGATCGCGCAGCGCAACGCCCTCTTCCATTTGGTCGTTGAACCAGCGCATGTGCCAGGCGCGCAGGTAGTAGGAGCCCATGATCCACCACGTGCCATCGCCCCAGTTCAGCAGCGTCAGATCGCCCTTCAGCTTGCCGTTCTGCCCAAGCGCCACCGCCAGCCGCGCGCGGCCTGCTTTGGGGAGCTTGGTGGCGAAGATCCGGTTCAGCCAACGCTCCGCATTTGGGCCTGAGACCTCGTAGCGCGAGAAGCCGGTGATATCCAAAAGCCCCACCGTCTCGCGCACGGCGCGGCATTCCTCGGCCACGATCGGGTGCGCGTTGGAGCGTTTCAGGGTGGGGGTTTCCACGAAATCCTCGCTCGGGGCGAAGTAGAGCGGCACCTCCAGATCCCAGCTGACGCCCCAGCGGCAGCCCGCCGCGCTCATCTCGCCGTAGGCCGGGGCCATTTTCAACGGGCGGCCCGCCGGAAGCTGCTCGTTGGGGTAGGTCATCACGAAGCGGCGGGAGTAGAACTGCCCGGTGGTTTGGCGGATGTAATCGCGGTTCTCGGCAAAGCGGCCATAGCGGGCCACGTCCATCGGCCAGGCGTCGGCTTCCGGCTCGCCGTGGATCATCCATTCGGCCAGCGTCTTGCCGACGCCGCCGCCTTGCAGGAAGCCCGCCATGACCGCGCAGGCCGTCCAGTAACCGCGCTTTCCGGGCACCGGGCCGACGAGCGGGTTGCCGTCGGGCGAGAAGGTGAAGGCCCCGTTGACCCATGTTTTCACACCGACCTCCTGCAGGCAGGGGTAGCGCTCAAATCCCATGATGAGCTCTTTCTCGATGCGGTCGGTCTGCTCCTGAAACAGCTCCATCCCGTAATCCCACGGCGCGCCATCCATCGCCCAATGCTCGTGATCCACCTCGTAGATCCCGAGCAGAACGCCCTTCTGATCCTGCCGCAAGTAGGTGAAGCCCTCCAGATCCACCGTCATCGGCACTTCGAAATCCAGCGCCTCGATCTGGGGAATGCTGTCGGAAATCAGGTAGTGGTGCTTGAGCGGCGAGACGGGCAGTTCCACCCCGGCCATGCGGCCCACCTGCTTGGCCCAGAGCCCGGCGGCATTCACGACATGCTCACACGTGATCGTGCCCTCGTCGGTGATCACGCGCCAGCCGTCCGCCGTCTGCTCCAGCGCCTCGACCTTGGTGTGCTCGAAATAGCTCGCTCCGCGTTTCTTCGCCGCCACGGCATAGGCGTGCACGGTGCCCGTGGTGTCGATATAGCCCTCGCGATCCGCCCACATCGCGCCGAGAATCCCCTCGGTGGACATGATCGGGCAGCGCTTCTGCGCCTCTTCCGGAGTCAGCAGTTCGCAATCCTCGATGCCGATGGACTGGAACACCCGGTAGGCCGATTGCAGCCATTCCCAGCGGTCCGGCGTGCCCGCAAGCGTGAGCCCGCCCGTCATGTGAAGCCCGATGTTCTGGCCGCTTTCGGCCTCGATTTCGCTCAGCAGATCAATGGTGTAGGCCTGAAGTGCGGCCATGTTCGGATCCGCGTTGAGCGCATGGATGCCGCCGGCGGCATGCCAGCTGGACCCGGCCGTCAGCACGCTGCGCTCTAGCAGGCAGACATCCTGCCAGCCGAATTTCGCAAGGTGGTAGAGCACTGACGTGCCCACGACACCCCCCCCGATGATCACGACGCGATAGTGCGATTTCATGGCTGGCCCTCCCCGAATGTCCCGTAGGGGAGACGTTAGGAGGCGCGGGCCTCGGTTGTCTAGACATTTGTGTACAGGGGTGCGTGTGGAGGGCTCAAATCTCTCCGGCGAAATGGCACAGCACCTCTGCGCCGCCGATGCTGCGGCGGGGCGGGCGGGCCTGGCGGCACAGGTCGGTGGCATGGGCGCAGCGCGGGGCAAACTGGCAGCCCTCCAGGCTTGACGGCCCGGCTGCGATCGGAGCGGCTGTGCTGGCCTTGATCTTGGCCTTGCGGGACCTTGGATCGGGCGTCGGCACCGAGGCCAGAAGCGCCCGTGTGTAAGGGTGGCGCGGCGTGGCAAAGAGCCTGTCGGTTTCAGCCAGTTCCACGATCCGGCCCCGGTACATCACCGCGATCCGGTCGCAGAAATGCTCCACCACGGCCAGATCATGGGCGATGAAGATATAGGTCAGGGCCAGTTCGTCCTGCAGATCCATCAGCAGGTTCAGCGTCTGGGCCTGAATCGAGACATCCAGCGCCGAAACGGCCTCATCGGCGATGATCAACTCCGGCCTGGTGGCCAGTGCGCGGGCAATTCCCAGCCGCTGGCGCTGGCCGCCCGAAAAGGCGTTCGGGTAGCGCAGGAGAAACTCCGGGCGCAGGCCGACCTGCTCCAGAAGCGCGGCCACGCGGTCCGCCAACGCTTTGCCCTTCAACCCTTCGGCCTGCTGCAGGCTCTGGCCGATCAGGTCGATCACCCGCAGGCGCGGGTTGAGCGAGCTTTGCGGATCCTGAAACACCATGCGGATGTCGCGCCAGATGGCGCGCAAGGCCTCGGCGTCCAGCGTTGTCAGCTCTGCATCTTGATGCCGGACGCCGTGGTAACGCACCGAGCCCGCCGTGGGCCGCAGGATCTGCATCAGGCAGCGGCCCAGCGTGGTTTTGCCGGAGCCGCTTTCGCCAACGATGCCAAAGCTTTCGCCGCGCATCACCTCGAAGGAGACACGATCTACCGCCCGGATCGGTGCCGCCGCGCCGCTGCCGGGAAAATGCATGTCGAGCTCTTTTACCTGCATCAGGGGCTCAGTCATGGGGGGCCTCGCTTTGGGGAAGGAAACAGGCCGCTTCGGTGCGGCCTGCGGGGGAGAGCGCGGGCTCTGCGGCGTCGCAGACACCGGCGCGCGCATGATCGCAGCGGCTGCGGAAGGTGCAGCCCGAGGGCCGCGCGAGCGGATGGGGGACCATGCCGCGAATGGCGGGCAGCCGGGCCTTGCGGCCCTCGCCAATGCGCGGCACGGAAGCCAGAAGCGCGCGGGTGTAGGGGTGGGCCGGGGCTTCGAAGATTGAGTAGACATCGCCTTTCTCCACCACCTTGCCCATGTACATCACCGCCACGTCCTCGGCCACTTCGGCGACCACGCCCAGATCATGGGTGATCAGCATCACCGCCATGCCAAGCTCCTCTTTCAATTCGCCGATCAGATCGAGGATCTGTGCCTGCGTGGTGACGTCGAGCGCGGTTGTCGGCTCGTCCGCGATCAGCAGGCGCGGGCGGCAGGAAAGCGCCATGGCGATCATCGCGCGCTGGCGCATGCCGCCGGACAGCTCGAACGGGTAGGCCTCGTAGCGCGCACGCGGGTTGGGAATGCCGACGCGGTCGAGCAGTTCGATCGCCAGCTCTTTTGCTTCCGCCTTGCTCACCTTGCGGTGCAGCAGGATCGTTTCGCTGATCTGTTTTCCGATCTTCTGGATCGGCCCGAGCGAGGACATCGGCTCCTGAAAGATCATGGCGATATCGCCGCCCCGGATCGCCCTCAGCCTTTTACTGCCCATGGGCTCGCGGGCAAGATCCACCGTCTGGCCTTGCGCGTTGCGGTAGGTGATCTGGCCGCCCACGATCCGCCCCGGCGCATCGACGATGCGCAGGATGGAGCGGGCCATGATGGATTTTCCGCAGCCGGATTCCCCCAGCACACAGAGGGTGCGGTTGGGGTGGATGTCCAGATCCACGCCTTCCACCGCCTTCACCACGCCGTCATCGGTGAAGAAATGGGTGCGCAGATCGCGGATCTCCACGAGGGGGTCAGTGGGCATTTGGGTCTGCGGCATCACGAAGTCCGTCTCCGAGGAAGTTGAGGGCGAGCACGGCGAGCACGATCACCGCGCCGGGGGCGATTAAGAGCCAGGGGGCCTGGATGATCGTGCGGATGTTCTGGGCCTCCTTCAGCAGCGTGCCCCAGGACACGATGGGCGGCTGCAGGCCGATGCCGAGGAAGGAGAGCGAGGTTTCGGCGAGGATCATCAGCGGCACCGCCAGCGTGAGGGAGGCGATGATATGGCTGGAGAAGCTGGGCACCATGTGGAGCCGGATCACCTGCCAGTCGGTGAGCCCGTCGAGCCGCGCGGCGGTGATGAAATCCTCGCCGCGCAGGGAAAGGAACTTGCCGCGCACTTCGCGGGCGAGCGAGGTCCAGCCGATCATGGAGACGATGATCGTCACCACGAAGTAAGTGCGCAGCGGCGGCCAGTCGAGCGGGATGGCGGCGGCGAGCCCCATCCACAGCGGGATCGTCGGGATCGAGCGCAGGAACTCGATCAGGCGCTGGATCGCATTGTCCACCCAGCCGCCGTAGTAGCCCGACAGCCCCCCCAGCGCGACGCCGATCACCAGCGACATCGCAACGCCCACCAGCCCGATGGACATCGACACCCGCGTGCCCATGACGATCCGGCTATAAATGTCGCGCCCCAGCCTGTCGGCGCCCCAGAGGTAGGCGCGATCCTTCGGGTTGATGGGTCCGAAGAAGTGCCGGTCGGTTTCGACGAGGCCGAGGAGCTTATAGTCGAAGCCTTTCACGAAGAAGCCCAGAGGGATGATCTTTTCGGGATCCTCCACGAAGCTGCGGCGGCGCTCCACGGGATCGAGCGTCAGCTTCAACCCCTTGACGTGCAGGAGCATCTGGCGCGCGCCGTCTTCGTTTTCGGTGAAAAGATGTATCCCCATCGGCGGCGCGAAGGGGGCGCGGCGGTTGGTTTCGTGGATGTCGGTGGTGGCGAAGAACTCGCCGAACAGGGCGAGCAGGTAAATGAAGCCCACGAGCCAGAGGCTGAGCAGAGCGACGCGGTGGCGGCGGAACTTGCGCCACATCAAGGCCCAGGGGCCAAGAAGATCGGGCAGTGTCTCCGTCGTGTTGGCGGCCTCGGGGATGGGGAGGGAAGAGGGGGAAGCTGTCATTGGTAGCGGATCCTCGGGTCGATCCAGGCCAGCAGCAGATCCGAAATCAGCGTGCCCACCACGGTGAGCAGGCTGACGATCAGGATCAGAGAGCCAGCGAGATACATGTCCTGCACCAGAAGCGCCCGAAGTAGCATGGGGCCGGTGGTGGGCAGGTTCATCACCACGGCCACGATGATCTCGCCCGACACGAGCGTCGGGAGGATCCAGCCGATGGTGGAGATGAAAGGGTTCAGGGCAACGCGCACCGGGTAGCGCATGAGAAGCTGGAACTCGCTCATGCCCTTGGCCCGCGCGGTCACGACGTAAGGCCGATAGAGCTCATCCAGCAGGTTGGCACGCATGATGCGGATCAGCGCAGCCGCGCCGGAGGTGCCGACAACGACGATGGGCATCCAGATATGGGCGAGCAGATCAGTGAATTTCGCCCAGCTCCACGGCGCGTCGAGATACTCCGGCGAGACAAGCCCGCCGACGCTCTGGCCGAAGTATTTGAAGGCCACATACATCATCACAAGGGCGAGCAGGAAGTTCGGGATCGCAAGGCCGATGAAGCCGAAGAACGTGGCCACGTAATCGCCCACCGAATACTTCCGCACGGCGGAATAGATGCCGATGGGCAGGGCCACGGCCCAGATGAAGATCAGCGTCAGCAGGGAGATGGCGAAGGTCCAGCCCAGCCGATCCCAGATCAGATCCCCCACGGGGAGGTTTTTCTCAAAGGAGAGGCCGAAATCGCCGTGAAACAGGATCCCGGACATCCATTTCCAGTATTGCACGAAGAAGGGTTGTCCGAGCCCGTAGCGCTCGCGCAGAGCTTCCATAGTGCCCGCATCGAGGCCGCCTGAGTCCGAAAGCTCTGCCGCCAGCGTGTCGAGGTAGTCTCCGGTGGGCAGCTGGATGATGAGAAAGGTAACGACCGACACCAGAAAGACCGTGGGGATCATGGTGAGGAGCCGGCGATAGATAAAGCCAGTCATCGGGGAAGTTCCGTCGGGAAAAGGGGCGCGCATCCCGGTGGGATGGCAAGGGTCCGGCCCGGGCGGGGAGGATGCCCGGGCCGGCGTGGCAGCCGCCTATGGCAGGGCTTTGCCGCCTTCGTAATACATCTGGCTCACGTAGGGCGACGGATACCAGAGCTGGCCCGAGATCGGCAGCGGATCAGGCACGTTGCGCACATTGGTGCGGGCCACGCCAAAGGCCGGATCGCTCTGCACGAGGCCGATGGTCAGGAACTGATCGGCCGAAAGCTCCAGCAACGCTTCCATTTCGGCCTTGCGCGCTTCAGCCGTGGGGGCGGATTTGACCAGGTCATATTGATCAAACAGCGCCTTGATTGCTTCCGGCGGCTCGGATCCGGTGCTTGGGTCCACGCCCCATTTCGCCCATTCCGGAGCCCAGTAAACGGCGGTGCCGAAGGGCAGGTAGCATTCGGGCGAGGTATAGGCGTCGGATTGGCCGCCGGCGCAGTTCCAGATGTAGGCGTCATGCTGCGACGAGACCGCTAGCTCCTGCAGGCGCGCGCGGTCGCTCATGCGGATCTGGAAATCCAGCCCCACATCGGCGGCATAGAGCGCGACAAGCTCCATCACGTCGGGAAACTGCGCCCCGAAGACATCGGCCACCATGAACACCAGCGAAAACCGCTTGCCGTCGGGCCCGAGCCGGTAGCCGTCGGCGTCCTTCTCGGGCAGCACCTTGTCGAGGTGTTCATTGGCGAGCGCGGGATCGAAGGCGGTGAACTGCGTCGCCATGCGCTCGTTGTAGAGCGGCGAAACAGGCTGCGGCGCGGTTTGGGCGGCGCGGCCGGAGCCGAGGTAGATCAGATCGATGATCTCCTGTCGGTTGACGGCATGGCTCAGCCCGATGCGGAAATCCTTGTTGCCCACGATCTCGGCCTTCACCGGATCGGGGTTGTTGAGGTTGAGCATCAGGATCGCGCCGTTGGAGGGGAGATCATTGGTGTCGAAGAAGCGATACTTCCCGCGCTCTGCGTTGTCGGCCAGGATGGCGCGGTTGGCCGGGCGGCCCAGGTGGCGGTTCATGTAGTCGATCTCGCCGTTGAAGGCCTTGAGCAGGATCGTTTCGGGATCTTCCACCTGATCCCATGTGATCGCGTCGAAATAGGGCAGCTGGTTGCCCTCGGCATCCACCTTCCAGAAGTAGGGGTTGCGCTCCGCGACAAGCCGGTCCGTTGCGCCATAGGCGTTCTGCAGCTTCCACGGATGCAGGGTCGGGCGGTCCGGATTTTGCCAGAAGGCGGGCGTATGCATGTGGCCGGCCTTCAGCTGGAACAGGGCCGTCCAGTCGTCGGCGGCGGGTTCGGCGTCGATCAGCGCCTGAATGCCGTCGGGGTTATGATCGGCGTGGAACTGGCTCAGGTAGTGCTTGGGGTAGTTCACCGGGTAATAGCCAAAACCATAGGCGAGGTTGGGGATGAACAGCCCGTTGGGCGAGGCAAAGGTGAAGCGGACGGTGAGATCGTCGATCTTGCTGACCTCGACAGGCCCCTCCGGCCCCACGTAGATCGGATGTTTGGAAGGCGTCAGCCGCGGATCGGAGAAGACCTCGTACCAGAACATAATGTCATCGGCCGTGAAAGGCGCACCATCGGACCAGCGCATGCCCTCGCGCAGGCGGAAGGTGAAGGTGGTGGCATCTTCCGACACTTCCCAGCTTTCAGCGATGTTCGGCTTGATCTCTGTCCAGTCCACGCTCCAGCGCACGAGGTTCTCATGGCCGACCACGCGCACGATATTGTGCTGATCGCCACCGCCGAGAATGGCCCGGCGCATTGTGCCGCCATAGGTGCCGATGCTTTCCACGGTTTCGAACACCAGTGGAGATTTCGGCAGGCGCTCCTCCAGCGGCGGCAACTCGCCCGCCGCAACACGCGCCTCCAACATTGGGGCCTCGGCGTAGTCTGCGGCCCAAAGCGGCGTGGCAAGGCCCAGGGCCACCACGCTTGCGCCGGTTGTGAGCGCGGCGCGCGCTTTTCTGAAGTAACCCATATCTCCTCCTTTACGGGTTAGGGGTGTCACCAGTTGGTGACGGAGCCATCGGGCCGGACCAGATGCGGACATTCCGCATGTTCCGGCACGCTGGCGCGAATGGCGGCCTCGTTCACCTCGACCCCAAGCCCGGGGCCGTCGGGCACCCGGTAGACGGGCCCTTCCAGGCTCACCTGCGTAGGGAAGAGATGCGGATCGTGGAAGCCGAGCGATTCCACCGGGGATTGCCGGGTTTCAAGCCATGAGAAATTCGGCACGGCTGCCGACATATGCACGCTGGCGGCCGTGCAGACGGGGCCGAGCGGGTTGTGCGGCATCAGGTCGATGTAATGGCGCTCGCACCAGCCGGCGATCTTCATCGCCTCGGTGAAGCCGCCGATGTTGCAGATGTCGAGCCGCATGTATTGGGTCAGCCCCTGTTCGATGTAAGGGGCGGCCTGCCATTTGGAGGCGAACTCCTCGCCCACGGCGAAGGGAATGCTCGTCATCTGGCGCAGCGCCGCATAGGCCTCTGGGCTTTCGCAGCGGATCGGCTCCTCGAGGAAATCCAGCACGCCCGCGGGCAGCATGTTGCACAGGCTCGCGATTTCGGCAGGAGAATAGCGGTGGTGCAGATCGATGCCGAGGCAAAGGCCACGGCCGAAAGTCTTGCGCAGCAGGGTGAGGATCTCCACGGTGCGGCCCAGCGAGGCGCGGGGATCGAAGCTGCCGTCGCCGTTGAAGCCGTCCGGGTAGATGCGCACGCAATCCCAGCCGGCCTCCACCAGTTGGCGCGTGGCGCCGACGGCCTGTGCATCCGTCGTGGCGAGGAAGCTTGCGAATGTGGGCACCACGTCGCGCTGCTTGCCGCCCAGAAGCTGGTGGACCGGCACGCCGAGCCGCTTGCCCAGCAGATCGTGCAGGGCGATGTCGATCGCCGAGAGCGCCGCCGTCAGCACGCGCCCGCCTTCGAAATACTGGCTGCGGTAGCACTGTTGCCAGATCCGCCCGATGCGGCGGGAATCCTGCCCTAGCAGGAAACGGGCGAAATCGGTGATCACGGCGGCCACGGCGGTTTCGCGCGAGGAGAGCCCGCTCTCGCCCCAGCCCACCAGCCCGTCTTCGGTTTCGACGCGCACCAGTAACTGGTTGCGCCCACCCACCCGCGCCAGCAGCGGCTCTATCGCGGTGATCGCTGCCCGGCGCGCCTCGGGGTCGGGCTGGGGGGTGCAGTGTCGGGCGGAAACTGGGGTTGGCGTGGCCACGGGACCCTCTTTAAGTGAATCAGGCATGACGTATACATACACGAAAAACAAAAATCGTACATTATAATTTAATATGATGTTTGAGGGGCGCGAACAGGGAAGCATCGCTACGGCGCATCGCGGTGGCGCAAGGAGAGGCACAGGCGGCCGGATCTGATCCGAAAGCGCGCTGCCGCCGTAGTCTTTACAGGGACATCAGGGAGACTCCGTTATGCTCAACCGCTTCACCACCGTTTTCACGGCCGTTACGCTGGCCTGTCTGGGCACCGCCGCGCAGGCCGGGCTGCTTGTGCGTTTTGTCGAAGGCGCGCCGAAAGACCGGTTCGAAATCCGCAACGAAGGCAGCTGCGCCATCGGGGCCAGCACCCTGACGCTTGATCTGTCCCTATCCGCCGGTGGGCTGATCTTCGATGTGACAGGGCGCGGGGCCGGTGTGGAAGTTTTCCAGCCGTTCGAAGTGGTACGCGGGCAAAGCGCCCTTGCAGCGCTGCCGCAGGTGACCGACGGGCAGGATCAGCTCGAACTCAAGATCACCGACCTGCCGCCGGGCGGCGTGATCGCCTTTACGATTGACGTAGACGACACCCTCGGCGCCCGCGCGATCACCGTCTCGGGGGCCGAGATTACCGGGGCGACGGTCTCCCACCTGTCGGCGCAAGCCTCTGACACGGCTGTGTTTACTGCGGAGGCCACGGCCGAACTGGCTCAGGCACCGTGCTGAGCATCAGCCAGACGTGCGCTGGACGCTCAGGCGTGTGATCGTGCTGATAGGGAGATGTGGCTGGGGTGGTAGGATTCGAACCTACGGTACACGGTACCAAAAACCGCTGCCTTACCGCTTGGCTACACCCCAACTGTGAGCGCGTATTTACGGCTCCGCCCCGGTGGGTGCAAGCCCCAAACCACAAAAAATGCGGCGGGGCTTTCACTTTTTTGGCGGCCCCCGCAGGGACCCGACCGGCGCTCTTGCGGGGTGGTCGGGCAGGGGGCCTTGGGAGGCCGTGGCCTCAGATCGTCTGGTCGTAGTCGCCCACGGCGGGCTCGGTGCGGATGAAGCCGTCGATCTCGGTGAAGATCTGTTTCAGCTCCTCGGCGCTTTCCGGGCTTTCGCAGACCACCACGAGGTTGGGCGTGTTGGAGGAGGCCCGTACGAGCCCCCAGGCGCCGTTGTCCAGAATCACGCGCGCGCCGTTCACTGTCACCACATTGGCGATCTTACGCCCGGCGATCGTGCCGCCGGCTTCTGCATGCGCCACCAGCTTTGCCACGATCCGCTCCAGCACCGCGTATTTCTCGGTGTCGGCGCAATAGGGCGACATCGTGGGGGTGGAGAAGGTCTTGGGCAGGGCTTTGCGTAGGTCCGACATGCTCATGTCCGGGTTGCGGTCCATCAGCTTGCAGATCTCGACGGCGACACGCATGCCGCAGTCGTAGCCGCGGCCCACCGGCTCAGCGAGGAAGTAGTGGCCGGATTTCTCAAACCCCGCCAGCGCGCCGATTTCCTTCACCCGGCGCTTCATGTGGCTGTGGCCGGTTTTCCAGTAATCGGCCTTCACGCCATTGGCCTTCAACTCCGGGTCCGAGGCAAAAAGCCCGGTGGATTTCACATCCGCCACGAAGGTGGAGTTGGGGTACAGCTTGGAGAGATCGCGGGCCATGATCACGCCCACCTTGTCGGCGAAGATCTCCTCGCCCTCGTCATCTACCACGCCGCAGCGATCGCCGTCACCGTCAAAGCCGAGCGCCAGATCGGCGCCGGAGGCTTTCACGCTGTCGGCCATGTCATGGAGCATCTCCATGGCCTCGGGGTTGGGGTTGTAGTTGGGAAAGGTGTAATCCAGTTCGGTGTGGCTGGGCACGACCTCCACCCCGATGCGCTCGAAAATCTCGGGTGCGAAAGCGGCGGCGGTGCCGTTGCCGGTGGCGCAGACGACTTTCAGCGGGCGGCTCATTTTGAAATCGCCCACGAGATCTTCGATGTAGGCTTCCTTGACACCTTCCACGAATTCGTAGGAGCCGCCGGGCACTTCTTCCCAATCGCCCGAAAGCACGATGTCGCGCAGCTCGGCCATCTCGTCGGGGCCGTGGGTAAGGGGGCGCTCAAAGCCCATCTTCACGCCTGTCCAGCCGTTGGGGTTGTGCGAGGCGGTGACCATGGCCACGGCAGGCACATCAAGGTGGAACTGGCTGAAATAGGCCATGGGCGAGACCGCCGGGCCGATGTCCTTCACGGCGATGCCGGCGCGCATCAGCCCCTGGATCAGGGCCAGTTTGATCGAGAGCGAATAATCGCGGTAGTCGTTGCCCACGGCGATGACCGGATCGATGCCCCGGCGGCGCATCTGGGTGCCGAGGCCAAGGCCGAGGGCTGTCATGCCGGGCAGGTTGATTTCTTCGGGGAAGCGCCAGCGGGCATCGTATTCACGAAAGCCCGTGGGGGTGATCATCGGGTCACGCAGAAAGCTCCAGGTGTTCGGGGCCACGGTGGCGACGGGTTTTTGCAATGTCAAAACTCACTTGGGTTCAGTTCAAAAAACAAATCGGCAAAGGCCGGCTTACCGGCAATTTACGATGAGACTATGACATGAATTCAAGGGCAAAGCCCATGGGGGCTTTGCATTTTTGCTTGAAAGAGTCGCGCTTGCCGCAGGCTTGGGCAGTTTTGCGCGCTACCGCGTTTCAGATGAAACTTGAATCGCTTCTTCGCTGCCTCTCCCTTCGGTCGAACGCGAAAAGCTATGCACGATGTGTCAGTTCCATCCGAAACGCTTCAGGACGAGATCTGATCGCGCAGAACGGCGGCGGTGAGCGAGATCATCAGGTAGATGCCGCCAAAGATCAGGAAGGCCAAAACCGTGTTCTCGAAGGCACGCGGATAGGTGGCCTCGTCGGGCGCGATGGGGCTGACGCCCTGCGAAATGTAGCGCACCTGTCGGTTGGCCTCCACGCGGGCGGTTTCGAGCTGTTGCAGGGCTTGTTGCAGCAGCAGCGTGCGCGTCTGCAGATCGGTTTCTGCCACGGCCAACTCGCTGCTGATGCGCGCCAGCGACAGGCTGCCGCCCTGGCCTTCGGTCAGCTGGCTGCGCAAGTTCGCGATTTCTTCCTCAAGGTTCTGGATTCGCCGTTCCAGCGGGGCCTGTTTGGCCGGGTTGGGGCGCGGGTTGGACATCAGCTCGCGCAGGTTCAGCCGCTCCTGCGTCAGCTCAAGTTCAAGCGTCGAGATCAGGTTGGTCAGCAGCGAGACTTCCACATCGCCGCTGATCACCTTGAACTGCTCCTGCAGATCGATCACGCGCCGCTGGGCCATGCGCATCTCTTCTTCGGCCTTCTCGTAGCTGGCGCGGGCGTCGCGCATCTGGTCTTCGCGCAGGCGTTGGGTCAGCTCGTCCACTTGCTGTTCGGCATAGCCCAGAAGCGCACGGGAGAACTCCGCGCTGATCTCGGGATCGGCGGCGGAGACCTGCATCTTGATGATGCCTTCCGTCGGATCGTAGCCGAGCTTCACGCGTTTTTTGTAGACTTTATAGGCATCCTCGCGCGTGGCCCCTGCGGGCAGGCGCTGGATCGCGTCGATCGAGGGCTGGCTGAAATGGGCCTTGAAGGCCAGATCCTGATCCAGCCGCAGCATCGCGTCCCGGCTTTCCAGATAGCTCTGCACGGTGATCGAATCCTGCGAGGCGGCAAAGCCCGTGCCGGCGAATAGGCTGCCCAGGGAGGTCGAGCCCTGGCCTTCGGTCTTCTGGATCACGAACTCCGATTTCGTCTCATACATCGGGGTGGCGATGTTGTAATAATAGTAGCCCGCAATCAACGTGGGCAGGCCGACGAAGAAGGCCAGCCGCGTGGCCAGCAGCCCCATCCGGCGGCGGCGGCGGCGCACGATGTCGCGCTGGATGTCGCGGATTTCGCGTTCGCGCGATTGCGCCGGGGCCAGCTCGGGGCTGGGCAGGTTGTTGCCGGGTTGCGGCACCGTTTGGGGCAGGTTCGCCGGGGGCTGGCCGCCACCGCCACCGCCCTGTTCCTGCGTCACGAGATCCAGCGCCGTGGTGCGCTGGAACGGATCGATCCCTTGGGCGCGCAGAAGGCGCACCGCGTCGAAATCGGACGTGGGGGCGAGCCCATGTTTCTGCGCCACCCGGCGGGCCATGCGCAGCTGACGCCCGGTGAGCCCTTCCTTGCGGATCGCCATGATTTCCTGCTCGGTGTTCACTTCGCGCGCCGAGCTCACTTCGCCGGATTGGGCCTGTGGCTGGGCCCCGGCATTGGCCTGTGCTTGGGCCTGAGGCTGCCCGCCTGCCTGCGGCGCATCCGGTTTGGGCGCCGCCGTCTGGGAGTTGGCGGGCGTGGGCTGGGCGGCGCTGGCCTGCGGGGCCGGGCGGCGGATGCGGAATTTCTTCGCTTTAGGCTTGGTAGTCATAGAGCCGCTTCGCTTCTTCCAGAGTGTCGAACATGTGGAACTGGCCATTGCGCAGCACCGCGGCCGATCGGCAGTATTGCTCGAGCGTTTCGGGGGAGTGGGAGACGACCACGATCGTGGTGTTGCGCAGCCGCTCGCGCAGGATGCTCCCGGCCTTTCGGTTGAATTCCACATCCGTGGTGGCGGGCATGCCCTCGTCGATCAGGTACATGTCAAATTCTAGTGCCAGCAGCAGCGCGAAGGAAAACCGCGCCTTCATGCCCGAGGAATAGGTGCCCACCGGCATATCGAAATATTCTTCCAGCCCGCAGAGCCAGCGGCAGAAGGCCTCCACGTAGTCGGGATCCAGATCGTAGAGCTGGGCGATGTAGCGCGAGTTTTCCACCGCCGAGAGCCGGTTGGAGACGCCCCCCATGAACCCCAGCGGGAAGGATATGCGGCAGCCGCGCCGGATCTCGCCGCTGTCAGGCTTTTCCAGCCCGGCCATCATGTTGATCAGCGTCGTCTTGCCCGTGCCGTTGGGGGCAAGGATGCCCAGCGAGCGCCCCAGCTCCACGCGGAAAGAGACATCATCAAGGATCACCTTGTGCTGTTCCCCGGTCCAGAAGGACTTGCTGACATTATCGAATTCGAGCATCCCGATGCCTTGATCTCGCCTGTGCTGGCCAGGTGCTTGAAACAAACACTTCTTAACGGGCCTTTTAGCCTGCCATTTTGCGCATATTATGGCCGATGCCGAGGGCAAAGGACAGTCAAATGCCGCAGCCGGAAGGCAAATTCCCGTGGCTAGGCGTCATCCTAGCGGGGGATAATGTCCAAAAAGGGGAAACGATGTGGCGAAAATCCCCGCCCTTTAGAGGTGTTGTTTCTGAACCCTGAACAGTCGCCCCGCCCCGATGGCGATCATGGCCGCACCGAAGCTGAAGAGCGCGCCCATCTTGGCGGCGTCCTGCACCGCGCCTGCGGGGAAGGCCACGGAGGCGATGAACAGCGCCACGGTGAAGCCGATGGCGGCCACGCAGCCGATCACGAAAAGATCCACCGTGCGCATGCCCGCCGGCAAGCCCAGCCCGAACGGCTTGGCGGCCAGCCAGCCAAAGAGCAGCACGCCGAAGGGTTTGCCGATCAGCAGGCCCGAGAGCACGAGCCACGTCGGCGCGCTGATGGCGGAAAACTCCACGCCCGCGTTGAGCAGGCCGAAGAAGAAAAGGATGATCTCCACCGGGTGTTTCAGCATGTGCTCGATGTCGTTGAGCAGATCGTGCAGGTGGGTTTCGGCCTCCGAGAAAATGCCGAAGGCGCGGTCGGCGTGGGGGATGGCGGGCACCACCGGCAGAAGCCCGAGCGAGGGGTGCAGCCCGGCCTGCTGGAAGCCGTACCAGCTGAGCACCCCGGCCACGGCATAGGGCCAGTACGAAAGCAGCTTGCGCACGCGGGTGGAATGGCTGCGCAGCTGATCACCCCGATCCATCCGGCGCGGCAGCCAGTTGAACAGCAGGAACACCGCGACAGAGGCCCCGAGCGAAAGCAGCAGCCATTGCGGCGCGAGATCGCCCGTCGGGTAGAAGACGGCGAGGATGATCAGCCCGGCAGCGTCATCGGCAATGGCCAGCAGCAGCAGGAAGCGCACCGCAGGATGGCCCGCGCCAAACACCAGCCGCCCCACGAGGTAGGAGAAGGCGATGTCGGTCGCCGTGGGGATCGCCCAGCCCCGGCTCACCGCGCTCAAGGTATCGGAGCCAAGGAAAGTGGCGATACCGAGGTAGACGGCAATCGGGCCAAACATCCCGCCTGCCGTGGCAAAAAGCGGTGTGGCGGCCTTCTTGCCGCGCAGCGAGCCGTTGCGCAGGATGATCGCCTCCCAGACCTCCTTCGCGGCGATGGCGAAGAAGAAGGCCATCAGCACATCGTTCACCAGATAGTGCAGCGTCAGGGTGCGGTGGACATGGCCATGATCGTCGGTATGGGCGTGGCCGATGAAGAAATCGTCAATCAGCACGAACTCCACGAAGGCATGGTAGCTGTGGGCGTCGATATTGGCCCAGATCAGGGCGAACAATGCGCCGAGGATCAGGAGCAGCGAGTAGTTGGTGACGAAATTCCAGACCCTGTACATGCTGCCCATCCCGTGCGGAGTGTTCCGCTTGTTCTCTTCCCGAAACTCAGCATGATCCGAGTTTTCGGTTTGGGCAACAGTTTGCACCGCCGGCACGGCGCGCGGCGGTGCATTTGCGGCGGTTGGCCGTGTCAGGCGATGGCGGCCCAGCCGATCCCGGCCAGCATGGCGCCCACCATGGCGATGCCGAGGTAGGCGAAGAATACGCGCGGTTTCACCAGCGCCCAGACGGCGATGGCCGCAGGGATACAGCTGACGCCGCCCGCGATCACGAAGCTCATGGCCGCCCCATTGCTCATCCCTTGCGCCAGAAGCGCGTCCACCAGCGGCACGGCAGCATAGCCGTTGAGGTAGGCGGGAGCCCCCACGAGCGCGCCGAGCAGGATCGGCTGCAGCCCGCTACCGCCCAGCACCGTGGCGATCATCTCTGCGGGCACATAGTGCAGCATGAGCGCTTCGATCATATAGGCCAGCAGCAGCCACTTCCCGAGGAAGAGCGCGTTCTCAAAGGCGGTGTCGCGGAAGGTGGCACGGCGGGCGGGCTCATTCCAGAAGGCCCAGTGCGGCTTGCCGGTGAAAGGGTTCGTGCCGCAGCCGCAGCCCTGTTTCACCGGTTGCTGGCGCAGCGGATCGGCAAAGACGGGGCTTTGGGCGAAGGCCATCACGGTGAAGCCGCCCATCAGGCCAAGGCCTACGGCGGAACCCGTTTTGGCGAGCGCGAAGTCAAAGCCCAGCGTGCCGGAGGTGATCAGGAACATGGCCGGATCCATCAGCGGCGAGGCCAGCCAGAAGGCCATGACCGCCGAAAGCGGCGCGCCCACGGCCAGCAGGGCGGCGATGAAGGGGATCACCTCGCAGGAGCAGAAGGGCGAAAGCCCTCCAAGCAGCGCGGCCAAGAAGATCATCCGCACCTCGCGGCCCTCGAAAGCCTTGGCCAGCAGCGCCTCCGCGCCGGTGGCTTTCAGGTAGGCCACGGCCAGCACGGCGAAACCGATGAAGATGCCGGTATGGCCAAGCGCCTCCACCGCGAAGCGGATCGTCGGGCCGACCTGTTCCCGGTCGAGCACCGCGAGGACCAGCGGGATCAGCACGATCGCGAGCCAGGCTTTGTCGGTACGGCGCAGCGCTTCGAGCGGGGAGCGGGGCGGGTGGGGCAGGTCAGTCATGGGCGTGGGCCTCGTGAGGGGTGGCGCAATCGGCGCAGCATTCAGACAGCAGGAATTGGGAGAGCGCGCGCATCTCGTCATAGGCGGCGGCGACGCAGATGATGGAGCGGCCCTGTTTGGACTGGCTCACCAGCCCGGCCTGCGCGAGGATCTTCATGTGATGGGTCAGCGTGGAGCCGGTGACGCCGCAGCGTGCGCCCAGATCGCCGATGGAAAGGCCGTCCGGCCCGGCGCGCACCAGCGTGCGCAGCACCGCTAGGCGCTGCTCGGAGCCGAGCGCGGCAAAGGTCGAGGCCGCGATTTCCAGCGGAAGCGTGCCAGAGGAGGCGGGGAAGGGGGATTCGTTGCTCATTGTTTTATATTTCTAGAAATATCGAAATAAAGCAAGCGTCATCGCTGTGGGCTCGATTTTCTTTGCGGCACGTGGCGGCTCTGGCTACCTCTGGGCCATGCAGGATACCCCGCTTGACGCCGAAATCCGCGCCTGCCGCCTCTGTGCGGACCGTTTCGCGGCAACCCACACCGCCCATACGCCGCGCCCTGTGGCGTGGTTCACGCCGGGTGGCACGGCGCGCATTCTCGTGGCCGGGCAGGCACCGGGGCTGCGGGTGCATGAATCGGGCCGCCCCTTCACCGATGCCAGCGGTGATCGCCTGCGCGAGTGGATGGGGGTGGATAAGGCGGAGTTCTACGATCTCACACGCATCGCCGTGGTGCCCATGGCCTTTTGCTTTCCCGGCTACGACGCGGCGGGCAGCGATCTGCCGCCGCCGCCCCTCTGCCGCGCCACATGGCATGATCGGGTTATGGCAAGCCTTCCGAATGTCCGGCTGAAGATCCTTGTCGGCGCGCACGCGCATCGGTTTCATCTGGGCGGCAGCGCCAGCGTTTCGGCGCGGGTGGCGGCCTGGCAGGACCACGCGCCGCAGGCCTTCGCCTTGCCGCATCCCTCGTGGCGCAATACAGGGTGGCTCAAGAAAAACCCGTGGTTCGAGGCCGAGGTTCTGCCGGCCTTGCGCGCAACCGTCAGGAGCCTGCTGGATGACCCCGCTTGATACCGCCCATGCCGCCATGCAGGCCGCGCCCGAGGATGATGCCGCGCGGCTGCGCTTCTACGAGCGGTTGGCCGATGGCGAGCTTTACCTGCTGCTGGAAGCCGAGGCCGAAGGCGAGCAGATCACCCCGCGCCTCTTTGAAACCGATCAGGGGGCTTTCGTCGTTGTTTTCGACCGCGAAGAGAGGCTGGCGGAATTCGCAGGCGGTGTCGCGCCTTTCGCCGCGCTCTCGGGCCGGCTGATCTGCGGGATGCTCGCCGGGCAGGGCTATGGGTTGGGGGTGAACCTTGGTGTTGCCCCGTCAGAGATCCTGATCCCGGCATCGGCGGTGGACTGGTTGCAGGCCACGCTCGCGCAGGCCCCGCAAGAGCTTCAAGCCCGCCCGGAAGAGGTCCGCGCGCCGGGGGCTTTGCCGGAAGCGCTGCTGACGGGGCTGGACGCGAAACTCGCCACCGCCACGGGGCTTGCGCGCTTCGCTTATCTGGCGGCAGTCACCTATGAGGGCGGCGGGCAGGGGCATCTGCTGGCCTTCGTCGATCCGGTGCCGGGGGCGGAAGATCCGCTCGCCCGCGCCGTGGCCGAGGCGCTCACCTTCTCCGGCATCGAGGCCGGAGGGCTGGACGTGGCCTTCTTCCGCGCCTCAGATCCGATCTGCGCCAAGCTCGCCCGCGTGGGCCTGCGGTTTGATCTGCCGGAGCTGCCCAAGGAGTCTGTGAAAACGCCGGGGGCTGCGCCGGGGATGGATCCGGACAAGCCGCCGCGTTTGACGTAGCGAGCCGGACCGGCGGAGGACCGTGGGCTGCCGCTGTTCGGCCTGTGCTGGGCCCTTTATCGTGCCAAATCCGCAGAAGCTTCGAATGTAGCGCTTGCCCTGCCAAAGCGGCAGACCGCCGGGACGGTCCGCCGCTGGCCCGGCGGCCTGCGGCCTTGTTCCGGGCCTTCAATACCCGGCGCTGCGATCCACCACGTAGAGGAACGGCTCGCCCGCCTCGCCGCGTCGGATGTTCTCGGCGATCACCTCCGAGGCCGTCTCGGCGCGGGTTTCCGAGGCGATATGCGGCGTGACCGTCACCTTGGGGTGCGCCCAATAGGGATCATCGGCGGGCAGGGGCTCCACCCGGAAGACATCGAGCGTGGCATGGGCGATCTGGCCGCTGTCGAGCGCCGCCAGAAGGGCTGCATCCTCGATCAGAGGCCCGCGCCCGGGATTGAGCAGGAAAGCGCCGCGCGGCATCAGCGCGAGTGTTTCGGCGTTGAGCAGATTCTCCGTCGCCGGGGTCTGGGGCAGCAACAGCACGCAGATCTCGGCCTGCGTAAGCGCCGCCTTCAACCCTTCCGTGCCTGACAGGCAGGTGACGCCCGGCACGTCCTTTGCGCGGCGGCTCCAGCCAATCACCTGAAAGTTCAGCGCCGCAAGCGCCTGCGCGCAGGCCGTGCCAAGCTCGCCCAGCCCGAGCAGCACCACCCTGCGGTTGCGCGCCAGCGGCGGCACCACGGGCTCCCAGACCGGGCGCTGATCGATGATCTGGCGATCCATCCCCAGATGGTAGCGCAGTACATGGCCGGTGACCCATTCCACCATGCCCTCCTGCAAGCCCGCATCCACCATACGCGTGAGCGGCTGGGTGAGCGTCGGGTTGCCGACGATCTTCTCCACCCCGGCCCAGAGGTTCAGCACGGCCTTGGCGTTCACGAAGGGCGCAAAATCGCTGACCGTGCCGTTGGGTGCATGGACAAGATAGTCCACCGCCGCCGGATTGCTCTGGTCCCGGTGCAAGTTCACCTTGAGCCCCTTAGCGGCAAAGGCGGCGGGCAGGGCCTCGGCATAGGCGGGCCAGCGCTCGTCACCGGCGGAGAAAAGCACGTTGATCATCGCGCGAAGAGCCCGGCGCTCGCGGCGAAGCCCTTGATCTCGATCGGATTGCCGGAAGGATCGCGGAAGAACATGGTGCTCTGCTCGCCCGGCTCGCCTGCAAAGCGCGTGACCGGGGCCAGTTCAAAGGCCACGCCCGCCTTGGTGAGTTTTTCGGCCAGCGCGTCCCACGCGGGCTTGTCCAGCACCACGCCGAAATGCGGTATCGCCACGAGGTGCTCGCCCACATGACCGGTGTTGGCGGTGGCGAAGGGCTGGCCCAGATGCAGCGAGAGCTGGTGCCCGAAGAAATCGAAATCCACCCATGTCTCGGTGCTGCGCCCCTCTTCGCAGCCCAGCAGGCCGCCATAGAAGGCGCGGGCCTCGTCCAGATCGGTGACGTTGCAAGCAAAGTGGAATACGGACATCGGCAGGGCTCCTTGGCTTGAGGTGCCCCACGCTTAGCAAGGGGGGCGTGCCTTGCCCAGCCCTGCCTCCCGGCTCCGGCGAAATGTGGCTCAACTTAGGTTGATTGTGTTGACTGAGGCGCTTGCAGCCTCATCGCGGCCGGTGCACATGGGCGCTTTGCACAAGCCCGAAAGCCGCCAGCAGTACCAGCATCGCCGAGCCGCCATAAGACACCAGCGGCAGCGGCACGCCCACCACGGGCGCAAGCCCCATCACCATGGACATATTCACCGCGAAGAAGAGGAAGAAGGTCGTCGCGATGCCAAGTGTCAGCAGGGAGGCGAAGCGATCCCGGTTGGAGATCGCGGAGGCCACGCAGAACAGCAGGATCAGCGTGTAGAGCACCAGAAGCGTCACTCCGCCGACAAAGCCAAATTCCTCGGCCAGCGTGGTGAAGATGAAATCGGTGTGTTTCTCGGGCAGGAAGTTCAGCCGGCTTTGCGTGCCTTGCATGAAGCCGCGCCCCGTCCAGCCGCCTGATCCCAGCGCAATCTTGGATTGAGTGATGTGATAGCCCGCGCCCAGAGGGTCGCTTGAGGGATCGAGGAAGGTGTCGATCCGGCGGTACTGGTAATCCTTCAGAAGCTGGTAGGGCGTGCCGCGGAACTGGAACACGGCTGTCACGATGCCCACCACGAGGGCCAGCACCGCGCCGAAGTAGTACCAGCTGACACCGGCCAGGAACATCACCGTTGCCCCGCCGACGAGCAGCAGCACGGAGGTGCCGAGATCCGGCTGGCGCAGTACCAGCGCGGTGGGCAGCAGGATCAGCACCACAGGGATCGCCACGTAGAGCGGGCGGGAGACCTTCTTGATGTCGAGCCAGTCGTAATAGGCGGCCAGCAGCATCACCAGCGTGATCTTCATCAGCTCAGACGGCTGTAGCCGCATGAAGCCAAGATTGATCCAGCGCTGGGCCCCCATGCCGACGGAGCCAAAGAACTCCACGTACAAGAGCAGCAAGACCGACAGGCCGTAAGCCAGCCCCGCCATGTTGCGCCAGAACCAGATCGGCACCATGGCGATGAAGAACATCACCGCCAACCCAAGCCCGAAGCGCTTCATCTGAGGCTCCGCCCAGACCGAAAGCGTGCCGCCCGCCACCGAGTAGAGCATCAGGAAGCCCACCGAGCAGACCGCCGCCAACAAGAGCACCACGGGCCAGTTCAGGTAGAGCACCTTCTTCAGGCCCGTGGGCACCGTTTTGACGTTATACTCAAGATAGCTCATGCGCGGGTCTGGCCCTCGCCGAAGCTGTCGAAATCGCGCAGCTCCATCTTGTCCTGCTGGCTCTCGATACGGCCGCGATCCTTTTCGGGGTAGGCCGACAGCGGTGGCGTGCCGCCGTAGAGCGCCTGCAGAACGATGTCGCGCGCCACCGGGGCCGCCGCCGTGGAGCCGCCGCCGCCGTGTTCGACGACCACGCTCACAGCGATGCGCGGATCATCGTAGGGCGCATAGCTCACATAGAGCGCATGGTCGCGCCGCTCCCACGGCAGATCGGCGTTGGAGACAACGCCGCGCGCGCGCTCGGCGGCGGTAATGTTGCGCACTTGGCTGGTGCCCGTCTTGCCGGCCATGCGGAAGGCATCCTCGACGATGCGCATCGAATAGGCGGTGCCCCGGCGGCTGTTGGAGACGTTGTACATCCCCTCCTGCACCTCGCGCAGGAAGGCCTTGTTAAAGCCCAGATCCGCGCCGCCCAGCACGGGCTGCTCAACGTCGTTCACCGATTTGATCAGGCGCGGCACCACCTCTTTGCCGGTGGCCAGCCGCGCTGTCATCACCGCCAGTTGCAGCGGCGAGGCCAGCACGAAGCCTTGCCCGATGGAGGCGTTGAGCGTGTCGCCCTTGAGCCAGGACTGCCCCCGGACCTCCTGCTTCCACGCGCGGGTGGGGATCAGCCCCTCCGCCACCGCCGACATCTCCACATCGAAGCGCTCGCCCAGCCCCAGCTTGCGCGCCATCTCGGCGATCTTGTCGACGCCGATGCGCAGGGACAGATCGTAGTAGTAAACATCGCAGGATTGTTCGAGCGAGGCGTTGAGGTTCACATGGCCATGGCCGCCGCGCTTCCAGCAGTGGAAGCGGCGATCTCCCAGCTCCATGTAGCCCGGGCAATAGACGGTGTCCTGCGCCGTCACCGCCCCGGCTTCCAGCGCGGCAAGCGCCACCACCATCTTGAAGGTGGAGCCTGGCGGATAGGTGCCCTGCACGGATTTGTTGGCCAGCGGGCGGTACTTGTTCCCGGTCAGCTCCGAGTAGTCCTTCACAGAGATCCCGCGCACGAACTTGTTGGGGTCAAAGCTCGGCGTGGAGCCCGCCGCGAGGATGTCGCCGGTGCGGGTGTCGAGCACCACGGCCGTGGCGCTTTCCTCGCCCAGTCTGGCCTGCACGTAGTTCTGCAGCTTGCTGTCGATGGTCAGGCGCAGGTTCTCGCCCGGATCGCCCTCGCGGCGGCCCAACTCGCGCATCACGCGGCCTACGGCATTGACCTCGATCTGCTTCGCGCCTGCGCTGCCGCGCAGGGCCTTCTCCATCTTGGTTTCGATGCCCGTCTTGCCGATCTGGAATTTCGGGATCTGAAGAAGCGGATCCTGATCGTCGATCTTGCTCAGGTCGTAATCGGAAACCGGGCCCACGTAACCCACGATATGAGCGTAATCGCCATACTGCGGGTAATAGCGCGACAGCCCGACTTCCGGCGTGATCCCCGGCAGGGCGGGGCTGTTGACGGCGACGCGGGACAGCTCGTCCCAGCTGATGCGGTCGGTGACCGTCACCGGCACGAAGGGGCTGCGGCGCTTGATCTCCTTGCGGGCGCGCTCCAGATCGGCCGGTTCCAGATAGACAAGCTGCTGCAGCCGCGCGATCACCTCGTCCACGTCGCCGGCATCCTCGCGGACCATGACGATGCGGTAGTTCTGGGTGTTGTCGGCCACGGTGATGCCGTTGCGATCATGGATCAGCCCGCGCGGCGGCGGCAGCAGGCGGATGTTGATGCGGTTTTCCTCGGCCAGAAGGCGGTACTGGTCGGCCTCCTTCACCTGAAGCTGGCGCATCCGCATGCCGAGCACGCCGATGAAGGCCAGCTGGATGCCGCCCACCAGCAGGCCGCGCCGCGAGATCCGGCGCGTGCTTTCGGCGGTGTCCTTGGGGGAGCGCTTCATACCAGCCTGCCTTTCGAATCCACGTCGCCGCGCGCCAGTTTGCGGATGCCCAGAAGATGGGTGCTGGCCAGCACGGCCAACGGATAGGCCGCAATGGTGGTGAGCGCCTGGATGAAGGTCAAGCCAAGGCGGGGGGTGGGCACGAAGAGACCGGCAAGAACCAGCCGTTCGGCCAGCGCGAGCCCCAGCACCACCGCCGCAACCAGCGCCCATTCCACCAGAAAGGGCAGATCTCGGTTCAGCACCATCCGGCTGCGCAGAAACTCAGCCCCGATCAGCACCAGCGCCGCATGCAGCCCCGGCGGGCGCTGCAACAGAAGGTCCGCCGTGAGGGCGACCCCGGCGATCAGCAGGGCGGGCACGTAGTCGGGCCGCCGCAGCACCCAGGCAAAGGTCAGGCCCACGAGGAAATCCGGCGCCGCCCAGCCGCGCGGGACGGTCTGCAGCGGCACAAGCTGCAGGAAAAGGATCAGCGTGGCCAGCCCGACATAGAGCAGCCGGTAGGCCAGACGGCTCGACAGGATCGGATCAACCATTCTCGGCCGCCTCACCCGCGCCCGCTTCGGCGCTGCCTTCCGCGGCCTCCGCAGGTGTTGCCGGGCCCGTCGGCGGGAAGGCCGGGGCCAGCAGGTGGCCGGGGTCGGTCAGCGGCTCCACCACCCGGCTGCGCAGTACGCGCAGGAATTCGAGCCGCTCGTAGTCGGCGGCCAGCCGCACCCGCAGGCGGCGGTCGGAGCCTTGCGCCACATGGCCCACAAGGAGGCCTGCCGGGAACACCCCGCCGTCGCCCGAAGACACAACCCGGTCACCGGGGCGCACCAGCTCGGGGCTTTCGATGAAATCGATCGGGGGCAGGGCGGTGTTGTCGCCTGCCAGCATCGCCTTCTGGCCCGAGGGCTGGATCGTCACCGGGATACGGCTGTTGGAATCGGTGAGCAGGATCACCCGCGCCGTGGAGCGCCCGACGCCCGAGACCCGGCCCACAAGGCCGATGCCGTCCATCGTCGCCCAGCCGTCCTGAATGCCGTCGCGCTCGCCCACGTTCACCAGCACCGACTGCCGGAAGGGGCTGCCCGAATCCGCCAACACCACGCCGGTGACGAAGGTTAGCTTCGGGTCGAGCCGCACGTTGTTGAGATCCAGCAGCTTGGCGTTCTTCTGCTCCAGCTGCAGCGCGGCCTCTTTCCAGGCCTTCATCTGTTGCAACTCGCGCTTGAGCTCCTGGTTCTGTTCGTAGATCCGCTGATAGGACTGGAAATCGTTGAACACATTGCCCACGAAAGTGAACGGGGCCAGCGCCCAGTCGAAGCTCGGCACGATCTGGTCGGTGATCTGGGCGCGGAAACGCTCCACCCGCGGGCTGTCGATCCGCCAGACAAGGAAGATCCCGAGCAGCAGCAACAGCAGAACCCCGATCAGGATGCGCCGGATCGGGTTGAAGTATTCCGTGTTGGTGTTCCGCTCGTATGCCACCGTCTCTCCCGGGGGCGGCCTGCGCCCGTCAGCTCTCGTAGTCTATCACATGACGCAGTTGTTTTTCATACTCCAGCGCCTTGCCGGTGCCCAGAGCCACGCAGTTCAAGCTTTCGTCAGCCACCGAAATGGCCAGCCCGGTCTGCTCGCGCAGGGCCAGATCCAGCTCGCCCAGCAGCGCGCCGCCGCCGGTGAGCATGACGCCCCGGTCGACGATATCGGCTGCAAGATCCGGCGGCGTGGCTTCCAGCGCCGTCATCACCGCTTCGCAGATCTGCTGCACCGGCTCCGCCAGCGCCTCGGCCACCTGTGCCTGGTTGATCTCGATTTCCTTCGGCACGCCGTTGAGCAGGTCACGGCCCCGGATCTGCATCGCTGCGCCGCGCCCGTCATCAGGCATGCGCGCGGTCCCGATGGAGGTCTTGATACGCTCCGCCGTGGCTTCGCCGATCAGCAGGTTCTGCTGGCGGCGCAGGTAGGAGATGATGGCCTCGTCCATCCGGTCGCCCCCCACGCGCACGGAGCGCGCATAGACGATATCGCCGAGGGACAGAATGGCCACTTCCGTGGTGCCGCCGCCGATGTCCACCACCATGTTGCCTGTGGGGTCGGTGATCGGCATGCCCGCGCCGATGGCAGCGGCGATGGGTTCTGCGATCAGGCCCGCGCGGCGCGCGCCTGCGGAAAGAACCGACTGACGGATTGCCCGCTTCTCAACCGGCGTCGCGCCATGGGGCACGCAGACGATGATCTTCGGCTTGGAGAAGGTGGTGCGTTTGTGAACCTTGCGGATGAAATGCTTGATCATTTCCTCGGCCACGTCGAAATCCGCGATCACGCCTTCGCGCATCGGGCGGATGGCCTCGATCGAGCCCGGCGTGCGCCCCAGCATCAGCTTGGCGTCTTCGCCCACGGCCAGCACTTGCTTGCGGCCATCCTTCACATGGTAGGCCACCACGCTGGGCTCGTTCAGGATCACGCCGCGCCCCTTCACGTAAACGAGCGTGTTCGCCGTCCCAAGGTCAATCGCCATGTCCGACGAAAACAATCCCCCAAAGCCTAGCATGTATCGGTCTTCCCGTTCCCCAGATGCGCCAATGGCCCGGCCCGAGTCGTGGCTCGGCGGGCCGCAGTGTTATAGGCCCTTGACGCGCAGGTTGGAAAGGCCAATGCGCGTAGCCTTCGGCACCTTTTTGCCGCCTTTCCATTTTCCGACTTTCTGCCACTTATCGGCAGCAATCCACGCCGCTTCCTTTCCATTTTTCAACATCCACCGCGCCCCACTTTAGTTCTGCAAATATCTCGGGGGAGCCGCCGAAAGGCGGCGGGGGCAGCGCCCCCTCTTTTTCGCGACGCAACGAAAAATGCCCCGGCCGCTGGGGCCGGGGCGCTTAGAAGGGCCGGGTCTGGATAAGATCGTCAGGAGACGTCCTTGTAAGAGACGGTTTTCACATCGTCGCCGGGCTTGGATTTCTCGCGCCGCACCAGCAGCCGGTTGAGCGCGTTCACATAGGCCTTGGCGGAGGCCACCACGGTGTCGGTGTCGGCGGCCTCGCCATGGACGATCTTGCCGTCCTCCTCCATGCGCACGCTCACCGTGGCCTGTGCATCGGTGCCTTCGGTCACCGCATGCACCTGATAGAGCTGCAGGCGGGCGGTGTGCGGAAACAGCGCCTTCACGGCGTTGAAGGTGGCATCCACAGGCCCATCGCCCTGAGCGGTGATCTGCTTGTCGACCCCGTCGATGCTCAGCGTCAGGTCTGCCGATTGCGGCGCTTCGGTGCCGCAGATCACGCGCAGGAATTTCACCTGCAGCCGGTCATGGGCCTGATCGGAGCCGCTGTCGCGCATCAGCGCAACCAGGTCGTCCTCGTAGACTTCCTTCTTGCGGTCCGCCAGCGCCTTGAAGCGCACGAAAACGTCTTTCAGCTGGTTGTCGGCCAGTTCAAACCCCAGCTCCGCCAGCTTGGCGCGCAGGGCGGCGCGGCCGGAGTGCTTGCCCATGACGAGGTTGGTTTCGGACAGGCCGATGTCCTCCGGCCGCATGATCTCAAACGTTTCGGCGTTCTTCAGCATGCCATCCTGATGGATGCCGCTTTCATGGGCAAAGGCGTTCTTGCCGACGATGGCCTTGTTGTATTGCACCGGAAAGCCCGAGACCGTCGCCACGCGGCGGGAGATATGCATCAGCTTCTTGGTGTCGATGCCGGTGCGGAAGGGCATGATGTCGTTGCGCACTTTCAGCGCCATCACCACTTCTTCCAGCGCCGTGTTGCCCGCGCGCTCGCCCAGGCCGTTGATCGTGCATTCGATCTGTCGCGCGCCCGCTTCCACGGCGGCCAGCGCGTTGGCCGTCGCCATGCCCAGATCGTTGTGACAATGGGTGGCGAAGATGATCTCGTCCGCGCCCGGCACCTTCTCGATCAGCATCCGGATCAGATCGGCGCTTTCGCGCGGCGCGGTGTAGCCCACGGTGTCGGGGATGTTGATCGTCGTGGCCCCGGCCTTGATCGCGATTTCCACCACGCGGCAGAGGTAGTCATGCTCGGTGCGGGTGGCGTCCATCGGCGACCACTGCACGTTGTCGCACAGGTTGCGCGCGTGGCTGACGGTGTCGTGGATGCGCTCGGCCATTTCGTCCTTCGTCAGGTTCGGGATGGCGCGGTGCAGAGGCGATGTGCCGATGAAGGTGTGGATGCGCGGGCGGGCGGCGTGTTTCACCGCTTCCCAGCAGCGGTCGATGTCGCCGTATTGCGCGCGCGACAGGCCGCAGATCACGCTGTTCTTGCTGCGTTGCGCGATCTCGGTCACGGCGCGGAAATCGCCTTCAGAGGCGATGGGGAAGCCCGCTTCGATCACGTCCACACCCATCTCGTCAAGCAGGGAGGCGATCTCCAGCTTCTCGTTATGGGTCATGGTCGCGCCGGGGCTCTGCTCGCCGTCACGCAGGGTGGTGTCGAAAATCAGGACATGGTCCTGCTGGCTCTTGTCGATGGTCATGGCAAGGTCTTTCGTGCTGTCTGCTTAGCCAAATTGGGGTTCGGGGTGCGGCAAAGATCCTCTGAGCGGTCGCACCGAACCGGCACGCTCAGAGGCGGCTAAGGAGCAGGGCTAGCGCGGACAGCAGGGCAGCGCCGGCAAAAGCCGGGGCGGCGAGGGGGCTGATATGCGCAATGCGGTCCATGGCGGCGGATAATACGCGCGGCTGACGGAAAGGAAAGCCCCAAACGGGCGCATCGGCGGAAATTGACGCGGGGCTTGAGCGGTTTACCTCCGGAAGACCGCAATGGAGTGGGAGACACGGCATGAAACGGGTGCTGATCATCGGCGCATCAGGCGGCATCGGCGCGGCGCTGGCGCAGGCCAGCACGGCGGCAGGAGCAGAGGTGGTTGGATTGAGCCGAAGCGCCGATGGGCTGGACGTGACAGATGAGGCCAGCATCGCGCGGTTGCTGGAGGGCGTTGACGGCGCGTTTGACCGCATCCTCTGCACGGTCGGCCAGCTCGCGCCTGAGGGCAGCGCGCCGGAGAAATCCCTTCGCGCGGTCGAGCCGCAGGCGCTGGCCCAGCTCTACGCCGTCAATGCCATCGGCCCGCTGCTGCTGCTCAAGCACCTGCTTCCACGCCAGCCACGCAACGCGCCCTGGCAGTTCGCGGCCCTTTCGGCCCGCGTCGGCTCTATTGGCGACAATCATCTGGGCGGCTGGTACGGCTACCGCGCCTCCAAGGCGGCGCTGAACCAGATGCTGCGCACCGCCGCGATCGAAGTGGCGCGCACCCATAAGCAGGCCACGATCTGCGCCCTGCATCCGGGCACCGTGGCCACCGATTTCACCGCCGACTATCGAACTCGCCATCCGGCAGTGCCCGCCGCAGAGAGCGCGGCGCATTTGCTGTCGGTGCTCGATGGGCTGACGCCTGCCGATACCGGCTGCTTCCGCGATTGGGCCGGGAAGGAGATCCCGTGGTGAGCGCGCCTCAGAAACCGCGCCTTGTCTTGGTGCTGGGCGATCAGCTCA
Organism: Pseudoruegeria sp. SHC-113; assembly: GCF_025376885.1. Taxonomy (NCBI): domain Bacteria; kingdom Pseudomonadati; phylum Pseudomonadota; class Alphaproteobacteria; order Rhodobacterales; family Roseobacteraceae; genus Pseudoruegeria; species Pseudoruegeria sp. SHC-113. The sequence goes on along the minus strand of NZ_JAHUBR010000001.1, from coordinate 2,745,501 downwards.
CGCCCAACGTGGCGGCCTTGAAAGCGGCCGACAAAGCACGGGACGTGGTGGTGATGGCGGAAGTCGCGGCGGAAACGGACTACGTGCCGCATCACCCCAAGAAGATCGCCTTTATCTTCGCTGCCATGCGCAAGTTCGCCGAAGCCTTGGAAAAGGACGGCTGGCGCGTGCGGTACACGGCGCTGGACGCTGACGATCCCGTTGCCTCGATCCCAGAAGCCCTGTTGGCGGCGGCGCAGGCCGAAAGCGCAAGCGCGGTCATCGCCACACGGCCCGGCGAATGGCGCCTGATCGAGGCCTTGCAAGAGATGCCGCTCGATCTGCAGATGCTGGAGGATGACCGGTTCATCTGCGCCCAAAGCCGCTTTGCCGCATGGGCAGACGGGCGCAAGAGCCTGCGGATGGAGTATTTCTACCGCGAGATGCGACGCGAAACGGGCCTCTTGATGGAGGGCGACAAGCCCGTTGGCGGGAAGTGGAACTTCGATCACGACAACCGCAAGCCCGCCAAGCCAGATATGTTCCGGCAAGGCCCCAAGCGTTTTGCGCCGGATGCGGCGACGCGCGCGGTTCTGGATCTGGTGAACGAACGTTTTTCCGGCAATTTCGGCTCGCTGGAGGATTTCTGGTTCGCCACCGATGCGCAGCAGGCCGAGGAAGCTCTGGCGCATTTTCTGACCCACGGCCTGCCGGGCTTTGGCGAGACGCAGGATGCGATGCTCACCGGAGATCCCTTCCTCAACCACGCGATGATCGGGCTTTACCTCAACGTCGGCCTGCTGGATCCGCTGGCGGTCTGCCGCGCGGCGGAACGCGAATACAGTGCGGGCCGCGCCCCTCTGAACAGTGTGGAGGGCTTCATCCGCCAGATCCTCGGCTGGCGAGAGTTCGTGCGCGGCGTCTATTTCCTTGAAGGCCCGGGCTACGTGGCGCGCAATGTGCTGGGACAGGGGGGCGATCTGCCCGCCGCCTATTGGGGCGGCGAGACGCAGATGGCCTGCCTCAAGGCCGCCGTTGCCCAGACGGAGCGCGAGGCCTACGCCCACCACATCCAGCGGTTGATGGTGACGGGCAATTTCGCCCTGCTGGCGGGCGTCGATCCGGCGCAGGTGCATGAATGGTATCTGGCCGTCTACGCCGATGCGTTTGAGTGGGTGGAGGCCCCCAACACGCTGGGGATGTCACAATTTGCCGATGGCGGCGTGGTGGGCAGCAAGCCCTATGTCTCCTCCGGGGCCTACATCGACAGGATGTCGGATTACTGCAAGGGCTGCGCCTATGATGTGAAGGCGAAGAAGGGGGAGGGGGCCTGCCCGTTCAACCTGCTCTACTGGCACTTCCTGAACCGCCACCGGGAGCGGTTTGCCGGAAACCCGCGCATGGGGCAGATGTATCGCACGTGGGACAGGATGGACGACGCCCATTGCGCGCAGGTGCTGGAAGAAGGCGATGCGCTGCTCGCGCGGCTGGCGGCGGGTGAGGTGGTTTAACGCTTCTTGGCGCGTAGAAAGCTGCGGCACCTCGTTTCACTCAGTAGATTTTAATCGGATCGCCCGGCGGCACGCCGGGCAGCCCCCGTCCGCCCCCACGGGCGGGGGCTTTTAGCCCCACGCCCTCGGACGGAGGCTGCCCTTACCAATTTGAATCTGGACGTTAGTTTCCGTCAGACCCTTCTTGCGCAGGCGCGGCCTCGGAGGCTGGTGCTTCCCCTTCGCCGGACGGGAACGTCGTCTCCCCATCGGTGAAGGCGCCACCTTCCCAGGAGCCACTCTGGCGCTGGCCGGTGGCAAAGCGCATGGTGCCTTCGCCCTGACGTTTGCCGGCCTTGAACATGCCCTCGTAGACATCGCCATTGGCATAGGTCGCCACGCCGCGCCCGTCGATCTCACCGCCGGACCACTCGCCCTCGTAGCGGAAGCCGTCGGGCATCACGATGCTGCCGGTGCCTTCGCGCTGACCGGCCTTGAAGGTGCCGGTATAGACGGTGCCATCGGCATAGGTGGCCACACCCTCGCCGTGGCGCTGGCCGTCAAACCATTCGCCCTCGTAGCGGTAGCCGTCGGGGTAGGTCATCACGCCCTGACCGTGGTTTTTCGCGTTGGCGAATTCGCCCTCGTAAACCAGCCCGTTGGTGTAGCGCGCCACGCCCTTGCCTTCGATCACCCCGGCTTTCCACGCGCCTTCATAGGTGTTGCCATCCGGGTAGGTGATCTTGCCGGTGCCATCGGCCAGATCGTTCACGAAAGTGCCCACGTAGATGGAGCCATCGGGGTAGGTGACCTCGCCCGTGCCCTCGATGCGGCCGTCCGTCCAGCCGCCGACATAGCGGTAGCCGTCGGTGCCGGTGAACGTGCCTTGCCCGTGGCGCTTGTCGTTCTGGAAGCTGCCCTCGTAGACGTCGCTGTTGGCATAGGTCACTTTGCCCTGCCCATGGCGCTGCCCGGCGACGAACTCGCCCTCATAGACATCGCCGTTGATCTGCAGAAGCTTGCCCTTGCCGTCGATCTGGCCATCCAGCCAATCGCCTTCGTAAACGAGCCCGTCGGGCATCGTCAGCTTGCCGGTGCCCTCGCGCTTGCCAGCGATCATCGTGCCTTCGTAGATCGCGCCATCGGGGTAGGTGATCAGGCCGGTGCCTTCCTTCACGCCGTCCACCCAATCGCCCTCGTAGATGTAGCCGTTGGGGCTTTTCATCACGCCGAGCCCGTGGTGCAGCGCATTTCGGAAGCCGCCTTCATAGACCACGCCGTTGGCGTAGGTGGCGATGCCGTTGCCCTCGATGCGCCCGTCCGTCCAGTCGCCTTCATAGGTGCCGCCATCGGCGAAGGTGATCTTGCCGACGCCCTCGGGTTTGCCGTCGGCGAAAGCGCCGACATAGATCGAGCCATTGGGGAACTTCGCCCGGCCCTGGCCGCGGATCTCGCCGTCCTGCCATTCGCCTTCGTATTCATAGCCGTTGGGCAGGCGATAACTGCCTTGCCCGTGCTGCTTGCCATTGCGGAAGGTGCCTTCATACACCCCGCCATCTTCGTATTGCTTCGTCACCACCGGGCCTTCGCCCGCCGTCTGTGCGAGCGCCGCGCCCGGTGTGGCGAGCACGAGCGCAATCGCCGTCGCGGCCCCCATCACAGCCTGCGTGATTGCGCCTGTCGCGGCGCGTTTTCCTGCGTGTCTGAACTGCACGTCAGCCCCCTTGGCCTGTTCGCATTGTGCTGCCCGATTGGCCTTTTCGGCCTGACGGGCGCTGTTTGCGGCAAAAGGTAAAGGAGCCCACGGGGGCTGACAACGGCTTTTGCGCACGCGGGGCGGATGCGGCTTTCCCTTGCCGGTCAGTCTGGTAAAGACGGGGGCAGATGAAGAACCAAGGCCCCCTGCAGGAGCGACCGCGCCATGAGTGACCGTTTTCGCCTGACCCTTGCGCAGCTGAACCCGACGCTGGGCGATCTGGCTGGCAATGCCGCCCGCGCCAAGGCGGCCTGGCAGGAGGCCCGGTTCGCGGGGGCCGATATGGTCGCCCTGCCTGAGATGTTCATCACCGGCTACAACACGCAGGATCTGGTGCGCAAACCGGCCTTTTTCACCGACGCCATCGCGCATATCGAGGTGCTGGCCGAAGAATGCGCCGACGGCCCCGCCATGGGCATCGGCGGGCCGTGGTTCGAGGACGGGCAGCTTTTCAACGCCTATTACATCCTGAAAGGCGGCAAGATCCGCAGCCGCGTGCTCAAGCACCACCTGCCCAATGAAACCGTCTTCGACGAGGTGCGCCTTTATAACAGCGGCCCCCTCGGCGGCCCCTACAGCGTAGGCAACACCCGCATCGGCACGCCCGTCTGCGAGGATGCCTGGCACGAGGATGTCTCCGAGACGCTGGCCGAGACCGGCGCTGAGTTCCTGCTGGTGCCCAACGGTTCACCCTATTACCGGGGCAAGCTGGAAACCCGGCTCAATCACATGGTGGCCCGCGTTGTCGAAACCGGCCTGCCGCTGATCTACCTCAACATGGTCGGCGGGCAGGACGATCAGGTGTTTGACGGTGCAAGCTTCGTGCTGAACCCGGGCGGCGAGATGGCGATGATCCTGCCGCCCTTCGAGGAAGAGTTGGCCACGGTGGATCTTGTGCGCACGCCGGAAGGCTGGCGCGCGCAAGAGGGTGCGAAGGCTCATCAGCCCGACGCCTGGGAGCAGGATTATCGCTGCATGGTGGAGTCCTTGCGCGATTACTGCCGCAAGACAGGCTTCGGCAAGGTGCTGCTGGGGCTTTCCGGCGGGATCGACAGCGCCCTTGTAGCCACCATCGCCGTGGACGCGCTGGGCGCGGAAAACGTGCGCTGTGTGATGCTGCCGTCTGAATACACCTCGCAAGCCTCGCTGGAAGATGCCGAGATCATCGCCAAGGCGCTGGGCTGCCACTACGATTACGTGCCGATCACCGAAAGCCGCGCTGCCGTCACCAACACGCTCGCGCCGCTGTTTGAGGGCACGAAAGCCGACATCACCGAGGAAAACATCCAGTCCCGCCTGCGCGGGCTGCTGCTGATGGCGATGTCCAACAAGTTCGGCGCCATGCTGCTGACGACGGGCAACAAGAGCGAGGTCGCCGTGGGCTATGCCACGATCTATGGCGACATGAACGGCGGCTACAACCCGATCAAGGATCTCTACAAGACGCGCGTTTTTGAGACCTGCCGCTGGCGCAACGCCAACCACCGGCCGTGGATGAAGGGCCCTGAAGGGGAGGTCATCACCCCGCGCGTGATCGACAAGCCCCCCAGTGCCGAGCTGCGCGAAGATCAGAAGGACGAAGACAGCCTGCCGCCTTACGAGGTGTTGGATGCGATCCTGACGATGCTGATCGACGAGGAAGCCAGCGTGGCCGATTGCGTCGCCGCAGGCTTTGAGCGCGACACGGTGAAGCGCGTGGAGCATCTGATCTACATCTCCGAGTACAAACGCTTCCAGTCCGCCCCCGGCACGCGTCTCACCCCGCGCGCCTTCTGGCTGGATCGCCGCTACCCGATCGTCAACCGCTGGCGCGACAACAGCTGACGCGCCCCTGAGGAAGCCTCGCCATGCCTGACGCCCGCACGGATGCCACCGCCCCGCTCCTTTGGGCCTCGGAAGCGCAAGAGGCCGGGCGGGCGGCCAACCGGGCGACGGTGAAGCGGATCGAGGCGATGATCCGCGCGGACGACCGCGCGCCGCTTCTCACCGCACTGGATCGCTGGCACCCGGCCGACGTGCTTTCCGCGCTCGTGTCCTTGCGCGCCAAAAGCGCGCGGCGGCTGTTTCACTGGCTGCCCGAACACATGAGCCTTGCGGTGCTCTCGGAGCTGGATGCCGAGCTGCACACTGTTCTGTTTGATCCCACCACGGTCGCCAAGTTCCGCAGCCTGCTGCGCAAGATGCCGATGGATGAAGCGGTGGACACGCTGCTGGAGCTGCCCCGCGATTTCGCCGAAGAGCTGATCGACGGCCACCCGAAGGCCGAAGCCCTGCGCCACGCCGTGCAGGCCCAGCAGGACGCCGTCGCCACGGTGATGCGCCACGGGCTGATGGCGGTGCCGCTGCATTGGAGCGTGGCCGCGCTCACCGAAGATATCCGCCGCCGTTCGGGCGAGATCGGCAAGATCGACATGATCTTCGTGGTGGACGATCTGCACCACCCCGTGGGTACCTTGCGCTTTCGCGACGTGCTGATCGCGCCGCCGCAGACAGAGGTAGCCGCGATCCTCACGCCGGACCCGATGATCGTCAGCGCCGAGGCCGACCGCGAGGACGTGCTGCGGCTGGCCGAGGCCCAGCATCTGCACGCGATTGCCGTGGTGGATGGCGCCGGGCGGCTGGTGGGCGGCGTCGCCCCGCGCGAGCTGGCCGAGATCCTGCGCGAAGAAGCGGAGGAGGATATGCTCGTCATGGGCGGCGTCGCCCCGGCCTCGACCCAGTTCGACGGGCCGCTGACGATCCTCAAACGCCGTCTGCCGTGGCTTCTGGGCGGGCTGATCGGCTCGTCCGTGGCGGCCATGGTGATCGGCTCCTTCGAGGAGGTGCTGGCGCAGGCGGCGATTCTGGCCTCGTTCATTCCGGTGGTGATGAGCACGGCCGGCAACTCCGGCATCCAGTCCAGCACGGTCTCGGTGCAGGCGATCACCTCGGGCCACACGTGGCGGGGCGATTTCCGCGACCGTGTGCTGCGCGAAATGGCGGGCGCGGCGCTGAACGGGCTTTGTGCGGGCGCGGTCACGGGGCTCGTGGTGCTTCTGGTCAGCCTTTTCCTGCCGATCCCTGATGCGGGCGCTTTGGCCGCCACCGCGCTGGTGGCGCTCACGCTGGTGACGCTGCTTGCAGGCACGCTGGGCGCGGTGATCCCCTTCGTGCTGAAAGCGCTCGGGCAGGATCCGGCGGTGGCCACGGGGATCTTCATCACCACCTCCAACGATGTGTTCGGTGTCTTGATTTTCTTCGTCGTGGCCAGCACCCTTTACCTGTAGCGGAAGGGAGGCGCGGCGATGGCCGAGAACAAGACGCAAGCCACCGAGGCCAGCGTGGAGGCGTTTCTGGCGCAGGTCGCGCCTGAGCGCCGTGCCGATGACGCGCGCCAGCTGGCGGCGCTTTTTGCCGAGGTCACGGGCTTTGAGCCGCGCATGTGGGGCCCGAGCATCATCGGCTACGGGCGTTATCACTACCGCTACGAGTCGGGCCGGGAGGGCGATTTCCTCGCCACCGGGTTCTCGCCACGCAAGAGCGCGCTGTCGCTCTACATCATGCCCGGCTATCAGGATTACTCCGATCTGCTTTCCCGCTTGGGTAAGCACAAGACAGGTAAATCCTGCCTCTATATCAATCGCTTGTCGGATGTGGATCTGGGCGTGCTGCGCGAGCTGATCGCCACCGGCCTGAAGGATCTGGGCGCGATCTGGCCAGTGCATCCCGTGTGATTTTCGGCGAGCTATTAACCGGCTGTTTGCCTTCCTGCGCCATCACAGGGGCATGACCCGCGCCGCCTTTCGCTTCTTCCTCTTCGCCGCTCTGGCGCTTCTGCCGTCGCAGGGCTGGGCGCAGGCCTGTACGCCGCCCGATCCGGCGGAGTTCTCATGCCCCTCCACCGCCTTTGAAGCCTGCGAAATCACGGTTGAGGGCGCGCCGCGCCGCTATTGCCGCCATATCCCCGATCAGGGCGGCAGCCTGCCCGCGCTCATCGCCTTCCACGGGGCAGGCGCGGGGGCGGAGGCGATGGTGAACCTCTGGCGCTACAACACCGAGGCGGGGCTGATCCTGATCGTGCCGGATGCGCGCGAGGTGGGAGAGGATGGCGTCTGCTCGTCGATCTGGCGGCAGATCGGCTTTCAGGCGCAGGATTGGGCCGGGCTCGCTGCGCCCTACGGCTGCGCGGGCGGCACGGGCTTTTCCGATCTCGCCTTCGTGGAAGCGCTGATGGACGCCACCGAGGCCGAGCGCGACGTGCAGGGCTTCTATGCGGCGGGCTTCTCCGCCGGGGCGGGGTTTGTGTTCCAGCTCTATCTCACCGCGCCACTGGCTGCGCGGTTCAAAGGCTTTGCCGCCGCTGGCATGGGAGTGAACGCGGCCAAGATGCGCGCGGTGGAGGCCGGGCACGCGAGCCCCGCGCGCTTCGGGCCGAACCGGGACGTGAAGCGGCCTTTCCTGTTTCACATGGGCACAGCGGATAAATTCGCCCTGCCGGTGGAGGAGATCGTGGCCGAGCTGCAGCGCCATCCGCGCTGTGCGGAGCCGGGCAGTATCTACATCGCGATGCGCTGTGTGCTCTTCAATCCGATCGGGCGGGAGCGCGGGAATTTCGACCTCACGAGCCAGCGCCGCCGCACCGAGGATTGGCTGGCGGCATTCAACCAGACCCAGCCGCGCCGGATCGAAAGCCTGTACCCGGATCTTGGGGCCGGGGCGGGCGGCGATCAAACCATGACAGTGCGCAGCGATTACCTGCCGTCAGAAGGCGGTGCACCGGTGGCGGTTCTGACAACGGTGGATGGGGGGCACGATTGGCCGGGGTGGGGGGGCAATCAGCCGCCCTGCGCCTCCGGCATGTGCGATGTGGATCTCAGCAGTGAGATCCTGCAGTTCTGGCGCGCAACGGCGGGGATGGTCACCCCGCCGCGCTAGAGTGTGGGGCTTAGCCCATGATCATCTGGTAGCTCGCAGGCACGTAGCGGAAGCCCGAATCCTTGGCCTCCACAAAGCCCACGGCGGGGAAGGGCATGTGGTAGCCGATGAAGGGCACCTTGTCGGCGGCCAGCATGCCGAAGATCTTGCGGCGCGTCGCGGCGGCGGCGGCTTTGTCCATGTCGAAACGCACTTCCCAATCCGGGTAGCCCAGCGACCAGACATAATGGTTGGCCGCATCGCCGATCAGCAAAAGCTGCTGCCCGTCGCTTTCCAGCATATAGGTGGTGTGGCCCGGTGTGTGGCCGTGTGCCGCCATCGCAGTGATGCCGGAAACAACCGAGCCGCCATCCTCAAGGAAGCTCAGCTTCTCGGCCATCGGCGTGACATTGGCAGCGACCATGTCGCCCACGCGGTTGCCCGCTTCCATCTTGCTCCAGAAGTCGTATTCCGTGCTCGCGGTCACGTAGCGGGCGTTGGGGAAGGTGGCCGCGCCTTCCGTCATCATGCCGCCGATGTGATCCGGGTGCATGTGGGTCAGCACCACCACGTCGATCTGATCCGGCGTGTAGCCCGCATCGCCAAGCGCCTTGGCAATGCCGCCCGCGCCAAGCCCGGTGTCAAAGAGCACAAGCTCGCTGCCGGTGTTCACCACGGTCGGCGTGAAGAAGAACTGCGACTTGTCGGTGGGGATGAAATTGGCGGCGGACACTTCGGCGAACTCCTCGGGCGAGGCGTTCATGCCGAAAATCTCCTGCGGGTTTTCCACCGTGCGGTTGCCATCCAGCAGCGTGGTGACCTCGAACCCGCCCAGCTTCATGCGTGAGAAGGCTGCACCACCGGGGCCCATCATCTCGGCCGCAGCCGAAGCGGGGCGGCCGGAGAGCGTGGTGAGGCCCGCCGCCAGCGGCAGGGCGGCGCCGGTGAGCATGGCGGCACGGCGGGTGATTTTCACGTCGGACATGGGGTACTCCTTTATCGATGCCTTGCAGGGAGCTTAGGGCGTCGACGCGGGCTGGCCAGTCACTTGCACGTGAAAAATCGATTTTTTTCGCATTACCCTTTGGCGGGCTTCTCCGAAATCCAGAGCGTGATCGTGCCGCGCACCACGGTGATGCCCTGATCGTCCTTGGCTTCCACGCGCACCTGCATGTCGCCGGGCACCCAATCCTCGGGCGCCACATCGGCGGTGCAGGTGATGTCGCTTCCCGCTTTGGCCGTGTAGTCGAGTTGCATGCCCTTCGGGATCCAGCGCAGGTGCTTGGGGATGGAGGCCTCGGCCATGAAGCCCATGGCCATCTCAAGCCCGTTGGCGATGGCGATCACATGGACGGTGCCGATGTGGTTCTGCACACCTTTGCGCTTTTTGATCAGCACGCTGCAATGATTGGGCCGCACATCGGTAATCAGCGGGTTGATGGTGCGGAAATAGGGCGCGCGGCGCGCGGAATAGGCCGAGAAGATCTGCCGCCCGAAGGGCCATTTCAGCATCTTCTCATACATGTTCAGAACGTAGTTGCCGGCCATGAAATCCCCTCTCGCACCTTGGCTTTGCTTCTGTTAGACCGCGCGGATGCAAAAATCCCCTCTGACGTTGGGTCCGCGCGCCTCTTGGCGTTTCAGCGCGCCCCGGCTAAGAGGAAGCGACGCTTCAAAGCGAAGGCAAAAAAGATGACCGTGACCCGTTTCGCCCCCAGCCCAACCGGCTACCTCCACGTGGGCAACCTGCGCACCGCGCTGTTCAACTACCTGATCGCCCGCAAGGCCGGAGGGCAGTTCATCCTGCGTCTGGATGACACCGATCCGGAGCGCAGCAAGCAGGAATATGCGGATGGCATCAAGGAGGATCTGGAGTGGCTCGGCCTCACCTGGGATCGCGTGGAAACGCAGTCCTCCCGCCTTGAGCGCTATGAATCGGCGGCACAGGAGCTGCGCGACAAGGGCCGCTTTTACGAGTGTTTCGAAACGCCGACGGAACTTGACCTGAAGCGCAAGAAGCAGCTGAACATGGGCAAGCCGCCCGTCTATGACCGCTCCGCGCTGAAGCTTTCCGACGAGGAGAAAGCCAAGCTGCGCGCCGAGCGCGGCAACGGTCACTGGCGCTTCCTGCTCGATCAAGAGCGCATCGAGTGGAAAGACGGCATCCTCGGCGACCTCTCGATCGATGCGGCTTCCGTTTCTGATCCGGTACTGATCCGGGGCGACGGGCAGTTCCTCTACACGCTGGCCTCCGTCTGTGACGATGTGGATTTCGGCATCACCGACGTGGTGCGCGGCTCTGACCACGTGACGAACACCGCCACCCAGATCCAGATCATTCAAGCGCTGGGCGGCCATGTGCCGAACTTCGCGCACCACTCGCTGCTCACCGGCCCGCAGGGCGAGGCGCTTTCCAAACGCCTTGGCACGCTGGCGCTGCGCGATCTGCGCGCGCGCGGGGTGGAGCCGATGGCGCTGCTCTCGCTCATGGCGCGGCTGGGCTCCTCTGATCCGGTGGAGCTGCGCGGCTCCATGGAGGAGCTGATCGAAGGCTTTGATCTGTCGAAGTTCGGCGCGGCGCCGACGAAATTCGATGTCGAGGATCTCTTCCCGCTGACCGCCCGCATCAATCAGGGCCTGCCCTTTGACGCGGTGAAGGGCAAGATCGCCGAGATCGGCGTTCCGGCGGAGCTTGCCGAGCAGTTCTGGGCCGTGACCCGCGAAAACATCACCACGCTGGCCGATCTGGAAGGCTGGTGGGCGATGTTCCGCGATGGCGCGGAGCCGGTGATCGACGCCGAGGACGCGGAGTTCGTGGCGCAGGCCATGGCGCTGCTGCCCGAAGGCCCGCTGGACGGTGACAGCTGGGGCGCATGGACCTCTGCCGTGAAAGAGGCCACCGGGCGCAAGGGGCGGGGGCTGTTCATGCCGCTGCGCAAGGCGCTCACCGGTCAGAGCCACGGCCCCGACATGAGCGCGGTGCTGCCGCTCTTGCAGGTGATCCGCGCGAAAGCCTGAGCCGCCACAGGCCACTTTGTTATAAAAACGCGCAAGGTATGCACAGGCCTTGCGCGTTTTTCATTGTTCCCCAATAGGCCAATCCGCGTATCGTGGCGCTCTCACGGGTGGGAGCGGATCGATGGCCAACGAACAAGCGAAATTTCTGGAAGGCAGCCTGTTTCGCCATGTCTCGGTGATGAGCTTCACCGCTTCGGTGGGGCTGATGGCGGTCTTCTTCGTCGATTTCGTGGATATGGTCTTCATCTCCATGCTGGGACAGGCCGAGCTGGCCGCCGCCGTGGGCTATGCGGGTGCGGTGCTGTTTTTCACCACCTCGCTGGGCATCGGCATGTCCATCGCCGCGGGTGCGCTGGTGGCGCGGCAGCTGGGGGCGGGGGATGCGGAGGAGGCGCGGCGCAAGGCCACCCATACGCTGGCCTTTGGCGTCGGCATGGGCGTGGTGCTGGCGGCGGTTGTCTGGCTCAACCTGCACAGCCTCACGGGCTTTTTGGGCGCGGACGGGCGCACGCAGGAGCTGGCGGTCGATTACCTGCAGATCATCATCCCCTCCATGCCTCTGATGCTCGCGGGGATGGTTGCCAGCGCGGTGCTGCGCGGCCACGGGGACGCGCGCAGGGCGATGTATGTCACGCTCTGGGGCGGCGGGGTGAACGCGGTTCTGGACCCGATCTTCATCTTTGCGCTGGGGCTGGATCTGAACGGCGCGGCGCTGGCCAGCGTCTGCGCGCGGATTGCCATGTGCGTCACCGGGCTTGCGCCGGTGATCCGCCACTACGGTGGATTTTCCCGGGTGAGCCTCGCCGGCCTTGCGGCTGATTTCAAACCGGTTTTCGCCATAGCTCTGCCCGCGATCCTGACACAGGTCGCCACGCCCTTCAGCTCGGCCTATGTGACCCGCGCCATGGCGGCCTATGGCGAAGAGGCCGTGGCGGGCATGGCCATCGTGGGCCGGCTCACGCCGCTCTCCTTCGCGGTGATCTTCGCGCTTTCGGGCGCGGTGGGTCCGATCATCGGCCAGAACGCAGGGGCCAAGCAGCACGAGCGGGTACGCGGGGCCTACCGCGACGCGCTGATCTTTACCGCCGGTTTCATACTCTGCGTGTCGCTGATCCTGTTCCTGCTGCGCGCTCCGATTGCCGATCTCTTCAGTGCGACGGGGCTCGCGCGCGAGCTTGTTTTCCTGTTCTGCGGCCCGCTGGCGCTGGCGTTCTTCTTCAACGGGGTGCTGTTTGTGTCCAACGCGGCCTTCAACAACCTCGGCCATCCGTTCTATTCCACCTGGCTCAACTGGGGCCGCCACACGCTGGGCACGATCCCCTTCGTGATGCTCTTCTCCGCCCTCATGGGCGCACCGGGGGTGCTGATCGGGCAGGCGGCGGGGGGGATCCTCTTTGCGGTGATCGGCTACGGTCTGGCGCAGCGGGTGATCGCCAAACAGGCGGCGGGCGAGGTTGCAACACCGGCACCCGCGCCCTTCCAACGGCAGGCCCGGCAACAAAGCCTGTTCAATCTGCGCAAATAGGGCTGTTTCGCCAGAAACAGCCACGCGCCCGCCTCCCCCAGCGGGCGCGTTTCCGCGCCCACAGGCGGGCGCTCACCGCTTCTGAATACGCTGCTTCACAAGCCAGAAAGATGCTTGTCCGTCAGTAGCTTGGCGTCCAGTGTTGTAGCCCCTGCGCGCGGGTAGAGCGGATTTGAGCGGTCGTCCAGAATGCCCGCCTCCCAGCCGGTTGTGGTGGCAAAGAAATCCGCGACGCCACGTAAGCCGAACTCCTCCAGATAGCCCTGTACCACAACGTCCAGATAGCTGAGCGCGATGGGGTGTGGGGCCTCCGGCGCAGGATGCTTGGCCGCAGGGATCTCATAAATCGCGATGGCTGAAGCGCTGGCGTGGCTGTGATCGATCCGGCCCGTTACCGTGATCCTGTCATAGGCGGCCTCGCGCGCGTCAAGCGCGGCCCAATCGGCACCGGGCACCCGCGCGATCAGCCCGTCGATGCGCGAACCGGCCTCCGGCGCAGCGGTGAGAATCGCGCGCGGGAAGCTTGCGATCTGCCGCCAGTGCCGCCGCCAGCCGTGCACGCGGGCCGGTGCGGCATCGCCATATCCATGCGTCGCGCGGTTCACCAAGGAGCCGTAGCCAAAGAAAAAAGGATCGCTCATGGGGCCACGCTGCCGCTGCCGTGCGGCGTTTGCAAGCCCTTGTCAGAAGCCGACGCTTCGCTTAACAGGAACGACAACCCCATGGGAGAATCCGGCCGCGCCAGCGGTTGGTGCCGAAGGAGCAACCGCCCCGGTAAACTCTCAGGCCAAAGGACCGTGGGGCGGCAGAACACTCTGGAGAGACCCCGTGAAAGACGGGGCGCCGAAGGGATAACGATCTCAGGCGAAGGGACAGAGGGGGCATCAAGGCACGCCGAAAGGTGGGCAGGATTGATGCCGGGCCGCGACAGGACGCCGGCGAAAGGGGAACGCGATGAGCGATCTGGAACGGACGGTTTTCTACGATCTTCATGTGGAGCTCGGGGCCAAGATGGTGCCCTTTGCCGGCTATGAAATGCCCGTGCAATATCCGATGGGCGTGATGAAGGAACACCTGCACACGCGTGCAGAGGCCGGGCTGTTCGATGTCAGCCACATGGGGCAGGTGATCCTGCGCGGCGCGGGCGCGGCGGCGGCGCTGGAAAGCCTCGTGCCGGTCTCGATCCAGGCGCTCGCCGAGGGCCGCCAGCGTTATGCGCTGTTCACCAATGACGAAGGCGGCATTCTGGACGATCTGATGGTCGCCAACCGGGGCGATCACCTGTTCCTCGTCGTCAACGCCGCCTGCAAAGCCGCCGATGTGGCCCATATGCAGGAAAAGATCGGCGCGGCCTGCGAGATCGAGGTGATCACCGATCGCGCGCTGCTGGCGCTGCAGGGCCCCAAGGCCGAGGCCGCTCTGGCCGCCATCGCACCCGCTGCCGCCGAGATGCGCTTCATGGATGTGGCCATTCTCCCCAGTGAGTTCGGTGATCTCTGGATCAGCCGCTCCGGCTACACCGGCGAGGATGGCTACGAGATTTCGGTTTCCGAAGATCAGGCCGTCGCCTTTGCCCGCGCTTTGCTGGCGCAGGAGGGCGTGGCCCCCATCGGCCTTGGCGCGCGCGACTCCTTGCGCCTTGAGGCCGGGCTTTGCCTCTATGGCAATGACATCGACACCACCACGAGCCCCGTTGAAGCCGCGCTGGAATGGGCGATCCAGAAGGTGCGCCGCACCGGTGGGGATCGCGCCGGGGGTTTCCCCGGTGCCGCGCGCATCCTGACCGAGCTTGAAAACGGTACCGCCCGCCGCCGCGTGGGCCTGCTGCCCGAGGGCCGCGCCCCGATGCGCGCGGGCACCCAGCTTTTCGCCGATGAGGCCAGCGATACACCGATTGGCGAGATCACCTCGGGTGCGTTTGGGCCCTCCATCGAGCGCCCGATGTCCATGGGCTATGTGCCCACGGAGCTTGCCTCCGAAGGCACCCGCATCTTCGCCGATGTGCGCGGCAAGCGCCTTCCGGCCACCGTTTCCGCCATGCCGTTCCGGCCTTCCACCTACAAACGCTGACACAAGCAAGCTGACAGGGAAAACTCAGATGAAATTCACCGAAGAACACGAATGGCTCCGCGTCGAGGATGATCTCGTTGTCGTGGGCATCACCGAACACGCCTCCGAGCAACTGGGCGACATCGTTTTCGTCGAACTGCCCGAGGAAGGCACCGAAGTGGCCAAGGACGATGAGGTCGTGGTGATCGAATCCGTGAAGGCGGCGTCCGACATCCTCGCCCCGCTCGATGGCGAGATCGTGGAAGTGAACGAGGCGATCGTGAACGATCCCGGCAAGGTCAACGAAGATCCCACGGGCGACGGTTGGTTCTTCAAGATGAAGATCGAGGATCTCTCCGTCCTCGACGATCTGATGGACGAAGCCGCCTACAAAACCTTCATCGGCTAAGCCGGAGGCCCCCATGCCCTATACGCCCACAGGCTATAATTCCTACGATTTCGCCAACCGCCGCCACATCGGCCCTTCGCCGGATGAAATGGCGAAGATGCTGGAGGTGATCGGCGTTTCTTCCCTTGATGAGTTGATCGATCAGACGGTGCCTGCGAGCATCCGCCAGAAAGACGCGCTTCAGTGGGAGCCGATGACCGAATACGCGCTTCTGCAGAAGATGCGGAAGGTGGCCGGCAAGAACAAGGTGATGACCAGCCTGATCGGGCAGGGCTACTACGGCACGGTGACCCCGCCCGCGATACAGCGCAACATTCTCGAGAACCCGGCGTGGTACACGGCCTACACGCCCTACCAGCCGGAGATCGCGCAGGGCCGCCTTGAGGCGCTTCTGAACTTCCAGACGATGGTGGCCGATCTCACCGGGCTTGAGATCGCCAACGCTTCGCTTCTGGACGAGGCCACCGCCTGCGCCGAAGCCATGACGATGGCGCAGCGCGTGGCGAAATCGAAAGCCACGGCCTTCTTCGTGGATGAAAACTGCCACCCGCAGAACATCGCGGTGATGCAGACCCGCGCAGCCCCCTTGGGCATCGAGGTGATCGTGGGCGCGCCGGAGGATCTGGAGGCCGATAAGGTCTTCGGTGCGATCTTCCAATATCCGGGCACTTACGGCGAGATCCGCGATTTCGCGGCTGAAATGGACGCGCTGCACGCCGCCAAGGCCGTGGGCATCGTCGCAACTGACCTGCTGGCGCTCACGCTCATCAAGGAGCCGGGCGCGATGGGGGCCGATATTGCCGTCGGGTCCGCGCAGCGCTTCGGCGTGCCGATGGGCTATGGCGGCCCGCATGCGGCCTTCATGTCCTGCAAGGATGCCTTCAAACGCGCCATGCCGGGCCGCATCGTGGGCGTGTCGGTGGATGCGCAGGGCGGCAAGGCCTATCGCCTTTCCCTGCAAACGCGCGAGCAGCACATCCGCCGCGAGAAGGCCACCTCCAACGTCTGCACCGCGCAGGCGCTCTTGGCAGTGATGGCCTCCTTCTTTGCGGTGTTCCATGGGCCCAAGGGGCTGCGCTCCATCGCCGAGATGATCCACTTCAACGCCTGCACGCTGGCCAACGGGTTGCGCGACGCAGGCTTCAACGTGGAAACGAAAGCCTTCTTCGACACGATCACCGTGGAAGTGGGGGCCTTCCAGAAGGCGATCATGAAATCCGCCGTCGCCGAGGGCGTGAACCTGCGCGCCGTGGGCAAGACGCGGATCGGGATTTCCGTGGATGAGATCGTCGACCACAAGCTTGTGGAAGCGGTCTGGAAAGCCTTCGGCGTGAAGGCCGATGCGCCGCAATGGCTGGGGACGGATCGGAAATACACCTCCGTGCTGGAGCTGAACTTCCCGGACTCGATGCTGCGGGAAAGCGAGTACCTGACGCATCCGATCTTCCACATGAACCGCGCCGAAGCCGAGATGATGCGCTACATGCGCCGCCTCGCGGACCGTGATCTGGCGCTGGACCGCGCGATGATCCCGCTCGGTTCCTGCACGATGAAGCTCAACGCCGCCGTCGAGATGATGCCGGTGACGTGGCCCGAGTTCGGCACGATGCACCCCTTTGCGCCGCGCAAGCAGGCCAAGGGCTATGCGAAAATGATCGAGGATCTCTCGGCCAAGCTCTGCGAGATCACCGGCTATGACGCGATGTCCATGCAGCCGAACTCCGGTGCGCAAGGGGAATACGCAGGCCTGCTGACGATCGCCGCCTACCACAAGGCACGCGGCGATCATCACCGCGACATCTGCCTGATCCCGGTCTCTGCCCATGGCACTAACCCGGCGTCGGCACAGATGGCGGGGATGAAGGTCGTGGTGGTGAAATCGGCCGAAAACGGCGACGTGGATCTGGCTGATTTCCGCGCCAAGGCGGAATCGGCGGGGGACAACCTTGCCGCCTGCATGATCACCTATCCTTCCACCCACGGCGTGTTTGAGGAGACGGTGAAAGAGGTCTGCGCGATCACGCACCAGTTCGGCGGGCAGGTCTATCTGGACGGGGCCAACCTCAACGCCATGGTCGGGCTTGCGAAGCCCGGCGAGATTGGCAGCGATGTGAGCCACCTGAACCTGCACAAGACCTTCTGCATCCCCCACGGCGGCGGCGGCCCCGGCATGGGCCCGATTGGCGTGAAGGCACATCTGGCGCCCTACCTGCCGGGCCACCCGGAGGCCTCCGGCGTGGAAGGCCCGGTGTCGGCCGCGCCCTATGGCTCGGCCTCAATCCTGCCGATCAGCTGGGCTTACGTGCTGATGATGGGCGGCGAGGGGCTGACGCAGGCCACCAAGGTCGCCATCCTGAACGCCAACTACATCGCCAAGCGGCTGTCCGGCGCCTACGAGGTGCTGTTCAAAGGCGGGCAGGGGCGTGTGGCCCATGAGTGCATCCTCGACACCCGCCCCTACACCGACAGCGCCGGGATCACGGTGGACGATATCGCCAAGCGGCTGATGGATTCGGGCTTCCACGCCCCGACCATGAGCTGGCCTGTAGCCGGCACGCTGATGGTGGAGCCCACCGAGAGCGAGACAAAGGCGGAGCTTGACCGTTTCGTCGACGCGATGCTCTCGATCCGCTCGGAAATCGCGGATGTGGAAGCGGGGCGGATCGATCCGCTGAACAACCCGCTGAAACAAGCGCCGCATACCGTGGCCTCGCTGGTGGGCGACTGGGATCGCCCTTACAGCCGCGAGCAGGGCTGCTTCCCTCCGGGGGCCTTCAAGGTCGACAAATACTGGCCGCCCGTGGGCCGCGTGGACAACGTGCACGGCGATCGCAACCTGATCTGCACCTGCCCGCCGCTGGAAGAGTATCTGGAGGCGGCAGAGTAGGCCTCAGGCCTTGCGCCGGTGGCTGTTTCGGGAGCCTCCGGCGGGGATATTTTCAGAACAAAGTGAGGCGCGGCGCGAGGCTTGACCTGCGCCGCGCTTTGCGGTTTCTGTTGCGGCAGTGGGGTCGTAGCTCAGTTGGGAGAGCGCGTCGTTCGCAATGACGAGGTCGTCGGTTCGATCCCGATCGACTCCACCAACTTCCTTCAGTTTCAGGCGGCTTGTGTGGCGCTTCTCGCGGATTGCGGGTAGTGGCCGCCGATGATTTCGGCTTTGCTGCCAAGCTGCGCGAGCGCTGCCGTAAGGGCGGCGATCTGCGGGCTGCTGGCGACGTCATGGCCTGTGAGCAGCACCACGCGCGCGCCGGTTTCCGTGGGATTGGCGAGCAGGCGGGCGAGCGGTTCGGGCGCGATGTCGGGGTTCAGCATCTGGCGCTCGGCATCGCGGCGGGCGAGTTCGAGGATGGCGTCATCGGGCAGGGCGAGGCAGAAGATCGCGTCGGCCTCCTGCAGGCGCTGCACGGCGCGCAAGGTGATCATGTCGCGCCCACCGGTGCCGGTGGAGACGAGCGCGATGGGGGCGGCATCTGAAGCGGGCGCGCCGCCCGCAGAAATCGCCTGTTTGATCATCTTCGCGGCGGCACGTTCGCTATCCGCCGTATAGGCGCGGCGGGGGGCGTCGTTGAACACCCAGCGCCAGAGATCGCGGCGGGCGCGGGGGCTGAGCCGCTGCGCGGCGGCCCCGCGCAGGCGGCCGGCAAGCGCGGCCAGCCCACCGAGGCGCGGCTCCAGCATTTCCTCGACGCGGGTCTTGATCTGGCGCGCGAGCACGGGCGCGGTACCTTCGGTGCCGATGGCCACCACCACCGGATCGCGGTCCACGATGGAGGGGGTGAGCGCGTCGCAGAGATCGGGCTGGTCCACCACGTTGACGGTGGCGCCGGCGTCCTTTGCGATGGCGTGCAGCGCGGCGTCGAGGCCGGGGCATCCGGTGGCCACGAAGGTGAGCGCGCAGTTCTCAAAGAGCGTGGGGGTGATGGCGCCTGCGTGCCGTGTAATGCGGCCTTCCGCGATCAGGGCGGAAAGCTCTTCGTCCGGGGTGCCGGGGAAGGCGAGGCAGATCGCGGCGTCGGTTTTGAGCGCGAGCCTTGCCTTTTGCGCCGCCTGTTCGCCGCCGCCAAGGATCACGATGCGGCGGCCGGTGGTGCGCAGGAACATCGGGAAGGCTTTCATGGAGGCGGGTCTCCTATGTGAGGGCTGTGAGCGGGCGCGCGGCCCAGAGGCTTGCGGCGAGCGCGTCGGCTTCTGTTAAGGTAGGCGCTTTGCCGGCGCTGTGCAGGGCCAGCGCGGCAGTGCCGGTGATCACGGCTTCGGCAAAAGGATCTTCGATCTCGCCGCGCCAGAGGGCGGGCAGATCTTCCGGGTTGCTGGCATCCGGACCGTCGGCAAGGCGGGTCGGCGTCTCGGTAAGCGCCGCGGCGGTGCCCTCCCACGGCTGACCGTTGCGCAGCCCGTAGAGCGCGCAGGCTTTGGCGGGGTGGCGCTCGAACTCGCCGCCACCGCCCTTGATCACGCTCAAGGCGTGCTGGCCCAGCAGCTGGCCTGCGTCCTGTTGCAATTCGCGGTAGGGCGGGTGGAAGACGCCCTGCACCGAGGCCGGGGCAAGCGCCGGGTTCATCACCCGCAGCGTGGTGTTCACGGCGGAGCGCAGGTTGAGCACGTCGCGCAGTTGCAGGATTCGCAGGGCATCGGCGGAGAGGCTCTCCAGCGGCACATAGGCGATGCCCGTGGTTTCAAGCGCCTGCGCGGCGGCCTTGGGCGTGTCGACGGAGGGAATGCCGAGGCCGGGCAGCGCGTTGCGCACGGAGGCGATCGGGTTCTGGTGCGAGTTCCAGCCGTGCATCAACACCGGCACCCCGGCTTGTGCCACGAGTTTCGCGGCGGCCAGAAACCAAGGCAGCCCCCGGCTGCGGCCAGCGGCGTAGGTGGGCCAGTCCAACTGAACCGGCAAGCCCTGCCAGCCGGGCAGCGTGGCACGCAGGGCATCCACGAAACCCGCGATTTCCTCGGCCACCTCGCCCTTGAAGCGCATCAGCATCAGGAGCGCGCCGGTGGCCTCGGGCGCGGCCTCGCCGGACAGGATCAGCGCGAAGGCCGCGCGGGCTTCTTCACGGGTGAGGGAGCGGGAGCGGCCGGGGCCCCTCCCGAGAATGCGGACATATGGCCCAAGGCTCATTCAGCGGCGACCTTCTGCAAACCGGCGTCAATCAGCGCTTGAAGCTCGGGTTTGCAGGAGCCGCAGTTGGTTCCGGCGCAGGTACGTTCCCCGAGGCTGGCAACGGTGGTTGCCCCATCCTGGATGGCAAGCTTCAGGGTGTTTATCCCAACTTCGAAACACGAGCAAACAGTGGCACCGGGATCAGGGCGATCGCTGCCAGTCCGGCCTGCAAGCGCCTTGAGCGGGCTGGTTTCGCTGCCCAGCAGGCGCGCCGCATGGCTGCGGGCCACGGCGACGGGCTGGCGGGCGGCAAAGAAGAGCCCGGTGATGCGGCCTTTGTCTTCGATGGCGACGCGCGCCGTGCCGGTGGCCGGATCTTCCAGCAGGGTGGCCGTGCCTCCGGTAAGCCCTAGCAGGCTGCGGGCTTCTGCCTCCCAATCGGCGGGCGTTTTCAACCCGGCAACCTCGGCGCGCCA